>JACOUH010000218.1 GCA_016177925.1 Planctomycetota bacterium
CCCCTCGATGTGCTGCCAGGCGATCAGGGCCGGGTCGCCGCGCCGGCCGGCGAAAGTCGGGATGATAATTGACGATTCGGGGATATCGATCCGCGCCGCTACCAACTGCTGCACCACCGCCGCGTTGAGCGTCGGATGATCGGCCGGCGCCAGCAGCCAGGCGTCATCCGGCTTCGGAGAGAACTTCGCCTCCAGCCAGGTCAGTCCTGCCTCGACCGTCGCTCGCATGTCGGCGGTCTCCTCGGAGAGGAGAAGAGTTTCCGCCCCGGCCATGTCCGCAAGGGGTCCCAACTCCGTGACGTGCGGCCCGATCACGACCAGGATGTGCTCGGCGCCACCGCCCCGTAGCGCCGCGATGACGTGCTCCAGGACCGTGCGCCCGCCGAGAGGCAGTGCCAGCTTGGGACGGCTCATCCGCGTGCTGTGACCGGCGGCGGGGACGAGAGCGAAGATCATGGCCGTGTCGTTCCTGGACGAACGGCGACGCGCGGTTGCGGCACCGTCGTCCCCAGGTTGCGACAGGCGATCAGCTGGGCAACGATGCTGACCGCGATCTCTGCCACCGTCTGCGAGCCGATGTCGAAGCCGAGCGGGGCGTGGACCCGTGTCAGCGCCTCCTCGGGAATTCCACGGGCAATCAGGTCCTCGTAGATGAGCCGGATCTTCCGTTTGCTGCCGATCATACCGACGTAGCCGAGCCCCCTCACCCTACCCTCTCCCCCATCCGATGGGGGAGAGGGTTTATCTGTTGCACCCTCTCCCCCCGGGGGAGAGGGTTTATCTTTTGCACCCTCTCCCCCCGGGGGAGAGGGTAGGGTGAGGGGGGCCAGGTGATAGAGGGCCTCCTCATCGTGGTTGTGGCCGCGCGTGACGACCAGGGCGTAGACCGACGAGTTGAGGTCGTGCTGCACCTGCTTCAGCGTGGTGCCGATGTCGCCGACCAGCAGGCGACAGGCCATCGGAAAGCGCTGCCGGCTGGCGTACAGTTCGCGGTCGTCGACAACCCAGACGTCGAAGTCGACGTCCGCCGCCAGCCGTGCCACTGCCTGACCGACGTGTCCGCCGCCGACGATCAGGAGGGTGACACGCGGCAGCACCGGCAAATAGGCGACGCCTTTTCGCACCGACGGCCCGGGCCGCGTCGACAGCGACGGCAGGTTCTGGCGGACCAGGTCGGGCACCGGGCCTCCGGCGAGCTGCGACACCAGACGAGCCTCCGCATCGAAGAGGAACCGCGATCCCGGCGGCAGTCCCCCCTCGCCACCGAGCACCACCGCCTCGGTGCAGCCGGTGCCGGCATCGAGCAGTTCGCGGAGTCGGCGGTAGTAATCGGCCGAGGGGACGTCTCCGTCGGGCCCGGTGGCAAGTGGGTCGGCGAGGACGCTCATGCGCCCGCCGCAGATAAGGCCATCGTCCCAGCCATAATTACTATCGAGATTGAAGGTGAGGACTTCGGCGCGTCCGGAGTTGTTCAGCGTGCGCAGGGCGCGCTGCTTGACCTCCGCCTCGACGCAACCGCCACCGAGGGTCCCGCGCTGGCTGCCGTCGGGGAAGACGAGCATGGCAGCGCCGGCTTTCTGCGGCGTCGAGCCGCGCGTCTCGACGAGGGCGCAGTAAACAAGAGGGCGCTGCTGCTCCAGGGCCGCTGTCAGTTCCGCGAGAAGCTCACGCATGGAGGCTGGTTCCTTTGCGGCTTGGTCAGAGGCATCTTACGACCCCTTCCGATATTGGCGAGCGGGGGGCGTGAGCCCCCTGATGACTTTATCAGGGGGCTCACGCCCCCCGCTCGCCAATAACCAGAAGACGATCGGCGCACTTTTTGATTGACGCTTCGCCCGCATCCTGATTACTCTAATCAGCAGTGAGCAATCCTGCCTCCCGACCTGCCTTCCGAAGACTCGCCTTCGGGGAACCTTATCATGGACGCTGTTCGGCGCACCTGCCTTGTCCCGGTTTCCGTGGGCATCGTCGCAACGCTCCTGCTGGCTCCTGCACGCGCCGCTCAACCCGCCCCCCTCACCCTACCCTCTCCCCCCGGGGGAGAGGGTAGGGTGAGGGGGCCCGGCGAGCGTGACACCGCCGCAACGATCGACGCTGCACTCCGCAAGGCGTTGCCGCCCGGGACTTCTCTGCCTGCTGTCGCCGACGACGCCACGTTCCTTCGACGCGTGACGCTCGACCTGACCGGCCGCCTGCCCGACCCCGAAAACGCCCGCCGCTTCGCCGCCGAGTCGCTCTCCGACAAGCGAACTCGCCGCGTTGAGGAACTTCTGAAAAGTGATGCCTACGCCGTCAACTGGGCCCGCTACTGGCGCGACGTCGTCACCTACCACACGCCGGCCAGCGCGAACTATCTTCGCTGGCAGCTCTTCGATGCCTGGTGGACCGACCAGCTCCGCCGCAATCGGCCGTGGGACCAAGTCGTGACCGCTCTCGTCACCGCCACCGGCGTCAACGACGAGACGGCGCCGGTCAACTACCTGACCGCCCTGTACGGCAACCCTGTCGAGATCGCCGCGACCACCAGCCGCGTTTTCCTCGGCGTGCAGATCCAGTGTGCCCAGTGCCATGACGCCAAGACCGAGCCGTGGGCGCGCGAGCAGTTTCACGAGTTCGCCGCCTTCTTCGGCCGCGCCCGGCTGATCCAGCACAAGGACGTCGACGGCCGCGGCACGCCGTACGCCATCGAACCGCGGGCCGCCGGTCAGTACGGCATGCCCGACAAGAAACACCCCGACCGGCTGATCGCCATGCAGCCGCGTTTCCTCACCGGCGAGAGCGTCGCCCCCGATGCCCCCGACCCGGAACGCCGCCGGGCCCTCGCTCGCTTCCTGACCGCCCCGAAAAACCCGTGGTTTGCCCGGGCCTACGTCAATCGGATCTGGACTTGCCTGATGGGCTGGGGCTTCTATCCCAGTGTCAACGACCTCGGCTCCAGTGTCACGCCGCGCTACCCTGAGGTTCTGGATGCCCTCGCCAAGGACTGGATCGCCTCGGGCTACGACGTGAAGTGGCTGTTCCGCACGGTGACGTTGACCCAGGCGTATCAGCGCCAGTTACAGCCTCCGGCAGATGATCGTCTCCCAGCGCCCGCGGTCTGTGCCTCGCGACTGCGGCCCGAGCAGGTCTTCGAGGTGTTGCAAAAGGCGCTCGGCTTCGACGAGAACGACAAGACCATCCCGGCCCCGGCCGCGTCGTCAGCCCCTGCGGTGCAGCGCCACACGGGGTTGCGCAACATGGTCTATCAGGCGTTCAAGGCCGACCCCTCGCTGCCCACGCAGGAGGTGCCGGGGACCATCCCGCAAGCCCTGCTGATGATGAACAGCGCCTTGGTCCACGCCAGCACCGCCGCCAAGGGCAAGACAGTCCTTGCCGACCTGTTCCGCCAGGGCCGGACGGACGACCAGATCATCGCAGCGCTGTATGAGCGCGTCCTGGCTCGCAAGCCGACCGACGTGGAGCGCGTTATCTGCCTTCGGTACGTTGCTCGTGTCGGCGACCGCCACGAAGCGCTGGAAGACGTGCTGTGGAGCCTGGTAAACTCCACGGAGTTTCTGATCAAGAAGTAGCCGGCCGCTCGCCTGTTTGGAGCATGCCATGTCTACCCCATCTCAGCCGTGTGTCAAGGTCCGTGTCGATTCGCGAGGGACTGTGAGCCGGCGCGGCTTCCTGCGCTGGGCAACGGGCGGAACGGCTGTGCTGGCCGGCCTTCGGTGGAGCGACTGCCTCGGCGCCTTTGCCGGCGAACTGAAGAAGCAGGATCGGGCGTGCATCCTCCTGTGGATGGCCGGCGGGCCGAGCCAGTTCGAGACGTTCGACCCCAAGCCGGGCGCTCCGACGCAGGGGCCGACGCGGGCCATCGCCACCAACGCGCCGGGCGTCCAGATCGCCGAGCACTGGACGAACCTGGCGCGGGCCCTGAAGGACGTCGCCGTCATCCGCTCCATGACCAGCAAGGAGGGCAACCACGGCCGGGCCACCTATCTGCTGCACACCAGCTACCCTCCCTCCGGCGGCATCGTCCATCCTGGTTTCGGCTCGACCGTGGCGCGCGAGATCGGTCCCGCCGACTTCGACCTGCCAAGCTTCGTCAGCATCAGCGGACCGAGCGTCGGGCCGAGTTTCCTTGGCGTCCGCCACGCTCCCTTCGTCGTCACCGACCCGACCAAGCCGCCGGACAACCTGTCGCTGCCGGTGCCTGCGTCCCGCCTCGAACGCCGCCTTGGCCTGCTCGAGGAACTGGAGGCGCCGCTGGCCCGCAGCGGAGCAGCGTCCCTCGTCCACGATCACCGGACGCTGTACCAGCAGACTGCCCAGATGGCGCTGAGCCCGCGCACAAGGGCGTTCGACCTGGACCGCGAGCCGGAGAAGGTCCGCGAAACCTACGGCCGGTCGGCGTTCGGCCAGGGCTGCCTGATGGCGCGCCGCCTGGTCGAGGCCGGCGTCTCGTTCGTCGAGGTGCAGTCGACCGGCTGGGACACGCATGGCAACGAACTGCCCAGCCTGAAGAAGCTCATCCCGCCGGTCGACCGCGGTACGGCGGTGCTGCTCGCCGACCTGAAGGAGCGCGGGCTCCTGCACAAGACCTTGGTGATCTGGATGGGAGAATTTGGCCGGACGCCGCGCATCAACCTGACGGCCGGCCGCGACCACTACCCGCACGTCTTCAACGTCGCCCTCGCCGGTCTCGGTGTCCGGGGCGGCCGCGTCGTCGGCGCCACTGACAAGCTTGGCGCCGAGGTGGTCGAGCGGCCCGTGACAGTGCCGGACCTGTTCTGCACTTTCTGCCGCGCGCTCGGCATTGACCCGCGCAAGGAGAACCAGAGCAACGTCGGCCGGCCGCTCAAGATCGTCGAAACCGGGGCGGCGGTTCGGGAAGTATTCTGACGCCCCGTCAGGGGGCGGAATGCGGTCATGCCGATCAAGGTACAGTGCGATTGCGGCCGCACCATGACGGTCCGGGACGAACTGGCCGGCAAGCTGGCCCGCTGCCCTGCCTGCAAGCGGCCGGTGCGCGTTCCTTCGGGCAAGCCGAAGCTCCAGGCGGGAGACGAGGAGGACCGTCTCGCGCGC
>JACOUH010000219.1 GCA_016177925.1 Planctomycetota bacterium
GGGGGAAAGGGGGGGTAGGATCCGGCCGCTCACTCGCGATCAGATGGGCAGCCGCATGGAACAGGAAGGGATCGTCCCGGCGCTGTCCTACCGCGGCCAGGTGAAGCTGGCGGACGGCCAGGAAGTCGAGGTCATGACCTTGTGGGACGCTTACCAGACGCACCTGAAGGACTACGACCTCGACACGGCGGCGCAGATCACCGGCGCCGACAAAACGCTGATCGAGCGGCTGGCGAAGGACATCTGGGACACGACCCAGGCCGGCCATTCCGTGGCGATCCACGTCGGCGAGGGGATCAACCACTGGTTCCACGCCACCCTGGCGAACCGCGCCCAGTACCTGCCGCTCATGCTCACGGGCCAGATCGGCAAGCCGGGGGCCGGCTGCTTCACCTGGGCGGGCAATTACAAGGCCGCCCTGTTCCAGGGCACGAGCGAGCTGCCCGGCTTCCTCGGCTGGGTCGCTGAGGACCCGTTCGCGCCCAACCTCGACCCGACGGCCGACGGCAAGGACATCAAGGTCAACAAAACGGCGAAAGACGAGGAGCCGGCTTATTGGAACCACGGCGAGCGGCCGCTTATCGTCGACACGCCCAAGTACGGCCGCAAGTGCTTCACCGGCCACACACACATGCCGACGCCGACCAAGTTCCTGTGGTTCGCCAACGTCAACCTGTTCAACAACGCCAAGCATGCCTACGACATGCTCTTCGTGGTGAACCCGAAGATTGACTGCATCATCGCCCAGGACGTGGAGATGACTTCCTCGTGCGAGTACGCCGACCTGGTTTACCCCGCCAACACCTGGATGGAGTTCCAGACCTACGAGATCACGGCGTCCTGCTCCAACCCGTATCTGCTCATCTGGAAGGGAGGCATTCCGCCGGTCCACGATTCCCGCGACGACGTTCACATCCTGGCCGAGTCGGCCGAGGCCCTGGCTCGGGAGACCGGCGACCCGCGCTTCGCCGATTACTGGCGGTTCATCCTCCAGGACAAGAAGGACGGGGTGAAGACCTACATCCAGCGTCTGCTGGACGGCTCGTCGACGACACGAGGCTACCGGGTGGACGACATCCTGGCGGGCAAGTACGGCCAGCCGAACGTGGCCCTGATGCTCTTCCGCACCTACCCACGCATTCCGTTCTACGAGAACGTCCAGGACGACCTGCCGTTCTGGACCGACACCGGCAGGCTGAACGCCTATTGCGACCTTCCTGAGGCGATCCAGCACGGCGAGAACTTCATCGTCCACCGCGAAGGGCCGGAGGCCACGCCCTATCTGCCCAACGTCATCGTCAGCAGCAACCCGCTCCTCCGGCCGGATGACTTTGGCATCCCGAAGGAGGCCATGCACTGGGACGAGCGCACCATCCGCAACGTCAAGCTGCCCTGGGCCGACGTGGTGAAGACGCGGAACCCGCTGTGGGAGCAGGGCTTCCGCTTCTACCTCTTGACGCCCAAGACCCGGCATCGCGTCCATTCGTCGTGGTCCACGGTGGACTGGCACAACATCTGGGACTCCAACTTCGGCGACCCCTACCGGCGCGACCGCCGCCTGCCCTATTTCGGCGATCACCAGCTGCACATGAACCCGGATGACGCGCGGGAGCTGGGGATCAAGGACGGCGACTACGTCTACGTCGACGCCAACCCGGAGGACCGGCCGTTCCGCGGCTGGCGGAAGGACCCCGCGCGGGCCAAGGTCGCCCGGCTGATGCTGCGGGTGACCTACAACACGAGCTACCCGCGCGGCGTGGTCATGACCAAGCACGCCCCGTTCATCGCCACGGAAAAGACCGTGGCGGCCCACGAAGACCCTGCCGGCGACGGCCGCTGTCGGTCGAAGGACACCGGCTATCAGGCGACCCTGCGTTACGGGGCGCAACAGTCGTGCACGCGCAACTGGCTGATGCCGATGCACCAGACCGACACGCTCTTTCACAAGGCCAAAGTGAAGATGGCGTTCTTGTTTGGAGGCGAGGCGGACAACCACGCCGTCAACACGGTGCCCAAGGAGA
>JACOUH010000220.1 GCA_016177925.1 Planctomycetota bacterium
AGCACCAGCACCAAGAACCCCAAGTATCCGAAAACGCTCTATGTCGACGAGCTGATCGGCGCCGAGACGGTCAACACGGTGCCGGCCGACACCTACATCGAGTTCCGCGACAACGGCACCGTCCGGCCGACGCTGACGGAGAACTACGACGAGAACATGCAGCGGGCGCGCGAGACGATGGCCACCCTCGAGGAAGTCGGCATCTCGATGAAGCAGGTTACGAGCACGCTGCTCGACCAGGCCGTCAAGGCCTTCGCCGACCCGTTCGACAACCTGCTGTCGACCGTCGAGAAGAAGCGGCGGGCGCTGCAGAGCGGCATGTCGCAGCAAAGCTGGTCGGTCGGCGACCAGGTCGACGCGGTCAAGAAGAACCTCGAAGACTGGCGTATGCACGGCAAGATCCGCCGTCTCTGGGACCGCGACGCCTCGCTGTGGACCGGCCAGGACGAGGGCCACTGGCTCGACTGGCTGCACATCGTCGAGGGGCAGCTCGAGCAGGGCCGCCACCTGCAGGAGATCGCCGAGGATGCCAAGGGCATGGGGGCGAAGTCCGTGCTGCTGCTCGGCATGGGCGGCTCCAGCCTGGCGCCGGAAGTTTGGAAGAAGACCTTCGGCAAGATCGACGGCTACCCCGAACTGCACGTTCTCGACTCGACCGTGCCGGCCCAGGTCCGCACCTTCCGCAACAAGATCGATCCCAAGAGTACGCTTTTCATTGTGTCGTCGAAGTCAGGCGGGACGATCGAGCCGAACGTCTTCAAGCAGTTCTTCTTCGAGGAGGCGACCAAGGCGCTGGGCGCCGAAGAGGCGCGCGATCGCTTCATCGCCGTCACCGACTCGATGAAGCCGCGGACGAAGATGCACGAGGTCGCCAAGCGCGACCGGTTCCGTCACATCTTCTTCGGCCTGGCCGGCATCGGCGGGCGCTTCAGCGCCCTGTCGAACTTCGGCATGGTGCCGCTGGCGGCGATGGGCGGCGACGTCCGCAAGTTCCTCGAAAGCGCCGAGATCATGGTGCATGCCTGCGCTGCCTGCGTGCCGCCGGAGCTGAACCCCGGCGTCGTCCTCGGCGTCGTCATGGGCACGCTCGCCAAGGCCGGTCGCGACAAGATTACTGTCATCGCCTCGCCCGCCATCGCCAGCCTCGGCGCCTGGCTCGAACAGCTGATGGCCGAGTCGACCGGCAAGGCCCATCCGCAGACGAAGCAGGGCACCGGCCTGATTCCCATCGACGGCGAGAAGGTCGGCAAGCCCGACTCGTACGGCAACGATCGCCTGTTCGTCTACGAGCGGCTGACGTCGGCGCCGGACAAGGACCAGGATGCCGCCGTCGACGCCCTCGAGAAGGCGGGGCATCCGGTGGTACGCATCAACGTCGCCGACAAGATCGACATCGGACAGGAGATGTTCCGCTGGGAGATCGCGACGGCGGTGGCCGGCTCGATCCTGGGCATCAACGCCTTCAACCAGCCCGACGTCGAGGAGGCGAAGGTGGCGGCGCGCAGCCTGATGGCCACCTTCGTCGAGAAGGGCAGTCTACCGGAGGAGCGGGCGGCCCTCAGTGGCGACGGCCTGACGCTGTTCACCGACCCGCGCAACATCGACGCCATCGCCACGGCGGCCGGCGGGACCAAGACCGTCGAGGCGTATCTGAAGGCGCACCTGGGCCGCATCAAGGCGGGCGATTACTTCGCCGTCAACGCCTACGTCGAGATGAACGACGCGCACGACAAGGAGCTGCAGGCGCTGCGCGAGTCGGTGCGGACGGCCAAGAAGGTGGCGACGACGCTGGGCTACGGGCCGCGTTTCCTGCACTCGACGGGCCAGCTGCACAAGGGCGGGCCCAACAGCGGCGTGTTCCTGCAGATCACCAGCGACGATGCCGAGGACCTGGCGATCCCCGGCGAGAAGTTCAGCTTCGGCGTGCTTAAGGCGGCGCAGGCGCAGGGCGACTTCAAGGTACTGTCCGAGCGCGGTCGTCGCATCCTGCGCGTCCACCTGGGCAAGGACGTCGCCGCTGGCCTGGCCAAGCTGCGTGGGATCGTTCAGAAGTCCGTCTGATCGAAACCCAACGGCCGCGGACGGAAACCCACCGCGGCCGCCGCTTGCGGCTTAGCGCGCCCTTTACCAGACCGGTGACGGGCGCGCTAAGCCGCAAGCGGAAGACTGTGGGCGCCAACCGCCCGACCGTTGGTTCTGCTCGTCCATAATCCGCGTCCTTCATCCTGGAAGGGGATACCCGTGGGAACTGAAGCCGTTCCGACCGCCGAGTGGAAAAGCAAACCCGAGTTCAAGGCCATCACCACCATCCGCACCCTGGCGATGGACGCGGTGCAGCAGGCCAACTCCGGCCACCCCGGCACGCCGGTCGCCATGGCGCCGGTCGCCTACGCCGTGTGGCAACGCTTCCTCCGCTTCGACCCGTCCGATCCAATCTGGCCCAATCGCGACCGCTTCGTGCTGTCGATGGGTCACGCCTCGATGCTGCTCTACTCGATGCTGCACCTGACCGAGGTCAAGGCGGTCAACGCCAAGTATGAACGCCTCGGCCAGCCGACCGTCACCCTCGACGACATCAAGAAGTTTCGCCAGCTCGACAGCCGCTGTCCTGGCCACCCGGAGTACCGCTGGACGTCCGGCATCGAGACGACCACCGGGCCGCTCGGCCAGGGCATTGCCACGTCCGTCGGCATGGCGATGGCCAGCAAATGGCAGTCCGCCTACTTTAACAAGCCCGGCTTCGATATGTTCGACTACGACGTCTATGCCCTGTGCGGCGACGGCTGCATGATGGAGGGCGTCTCGTCCGAGGCCGCCTCACTGGCCGGGCATCTCAAGCTCGACAACCTGTGCTGGATCTACGATAACAACCACATCAGCATCGAGGGCAACACCAACGTTTCCTTCAGCGAGGATGTGGCCACGCGCTTCATCGCCTATGGCTGGAACGTCACGCGCGTCGGCGATGCCAACGACCTCGACATGCTCAGCCGGGCCCTGAAGACCTTCAAGGACACCAAGGGCCGGCCGACGCTGATCATCGTCGACAGCCACATCGCCTGGGGCGTGCCCGGCAAGGAAGGGCACCACTCGGCGCACGGCGAGCCGCTCGGCTGGGACAAGATCCAGCAGGCCAAGGAGTTCTACGGCTGCTCGACCGACAAGTTCTGCGTGCCCGACGGTGTCTACGACCACTTCCGCCAGGGCATCGGCAAGCGCGGCAAGGAGGCCCGCGACGCCTGGTTCGCCAAGTTCAACGAGTATAAGGCGAAGTACCCGCAGCTGGCCGATCACCTCGAGAAGATGCAGAAGCGCGAGCTGCCCGATGGCTGGGACCGCGACCTGACCGAGTACCCGACCGACGCCAAGGGGAAGGCCGGCCGCATCGCCTCGTCCGAGGTGCTCAACAAGATCGCCCCGCACGTGCCCTGGCTGATCGGCGGCTCGGCGGACCTGGCGCCGTCGACCAAGACGCTGATGACCTTCAAGGAAGCGGGCGACTTCCAGGCCGGCAACTACGGCGGACGCAACCTGCACTTCGGCATCCGCGAGCATGCGATGGGTTCGATCCTCAACGGCCTGGCGCTGAGCAAGATCCGCCCCTACGGCTCGGGCTTCCTGATCTTCAGCGACTACGGCCGCAACCCGATCCGCCTGGCCGCAATCATGGAGATCCCGGTCCTCTACATCTTCACGCATGACTCGATCGGCGTCGGCGAGGACGGGCCGACGCATCAGCCGATCGAGCAGGTCGCTTCGCTGCGGGCCATTCCCGGCCTGATCACGATGCGACCCGGGGATGCCAACGAGGTGCTGGAGGCGTGGAAGATCATCATGAAGTCGCAGCACGAGCCGGTCTGCCTGATCCTGACCCGCGAGGAACTGCCGACGCTGGACCGCAAGAAGTACGCGCCGGCATCGGGCGTGTCCAAGGGGGCGTACGTCCTGGCCGACGCGCCGGACGGCAAGCCGGATGTCCTCCTCCTGGCCTCGGGCAGCACCCTGTACATGTGTGTCAACGCCTACGAGCAGCTGACCAAGGAGGGCATCAAGGCGCGGGTGGTGAGCATGCCGTCGTGGGAGATGTTCGAGCATCACTGCGCCAAGCACAACCCGAAGTATCGCGAGGAGGTGATGCCGTCGTCGGTGACGGCACGGGTGGCGGTCGAGCTGGCGTCGACGTTCGGCTGGCACCAGTACGTCGGCCTGAATGGCAGTGTCATCGGCATGAGGACCTTCGGGGCGTCCGCGCCCTTGAAGGAGCTGACGAAGAAGTTCGGTTTCAGCCCCGAGAACATCGTCGCTGCCGCCAAGGAGCAACTGAAACAGGCGAAGAAGTAACCTGCTTAGCCCGACGCGCCAGCGAGGATTGCTTGTTTTCCTCGCTGGCGCGTCGGGCTAAGTAGCGGCGGAATGTGACACCTCTGAAAAAGGAGCACTGACGTGCAACTAGGAATGGTCGGTCTGGGCCGCATGGGCCAGAACATGGTGGTGCGCATGGCGAAGGCCGGGCACCAGATCGTCGTGTTCGACCGCGACCCCAAGGTCGTGCAGGAGACGCTCGATCGCGTCAAGAACGAGGGAGGAAAAGTGGCCGCCGTCGGGGCGACCTCGGCCCAGGACGTAGTCTCGAAGCTGACCCCGCCGCGCGCCGTCTGGCTGATGGTGCCGGCGGGCATCGTCGACCGGATCATCCCCGAGTACGCCGCGGCGCTACAAAGGGGCGATACGCTGATCGACGGCGGCAACAGCTACTACATCGACGACATCCGTCGCAGCAAGGAGCTGAAGACCAAGGGCATCGACTACCTGGACGTCGGCACCTCGGGCGGCGTCTGGGGCCTGATGCGCGGCTACTGCCTGATGATCGGCGGCGACGCGGCAGCGGTGAAACGCCTCGACCCGCTGTTCAAGGCCATCGCCCCCGGCCAGGGCGAGACGCCGCCGAGCAAGGTTTCCGCCATCACGGACAAGGGCGAGCGAACGAAGCAGGAGGTGGTCGCCAAGGGCACCTCGGCGGACAGCTACCTGCACTGCGGGCCCTCGGGCGCCGGCCACTTCGTCAAGATGGTCCACAACGGCATGGAGTACGGCATCATGGCGGCCTACGCCGAGGGCCTGAACATCCTCAAGCACGCCAACGTCGGCAAGGCCGGTCGCACGGCGGAGAGTGCGGAGGTCACTCCGCTGCGCGAGCCGGAGCACTACCAGTACGACTTCGACCTGCAGCAGGTCTGCGAGAACTGGCGACGCGGCAGCGTCATCGCCTCCTGGCTGCTGGACCTGACCGCCGAGGCCCTGCTGGAGAATGCCAACCTGCCGATCGAGACGAAGACGCTCGCCGAGCATGGGGTGCCGGACTCCGGCGAGGGCCGCTGGACGCTACTGGCCGCCATCGACGAGGGCGTGCCCTGTCCGGTGCTGACCACGTCGCTGTACTCGCGGTTCACGTCGCGCGATGAGGAGGACTTCGCCTGGAAGATCGTGCAGGCGATGCGGCGCAAGTTCGGCGGACATTGATTCCTGGCCCGCCAGTCCCGTGGTTTAGCGACGCTTCGGAGAAGCGTTGGGACGTCCCGACGCTTCTCCGAAGCGTCGCTAAACCCACACGCGATACGGGGCATTCCATGACCACCATCTACGAGCAGGCGCTGGAGATGATCGAGGGCGGCATGATCGTCGGCCTCGGCTCGGGCCGCGCCTCGACGGAATTCATCAAACTCCTGGGCGGCCGCGTCAAGGACGGGCTGAAGGTGCGCGGCGTACCGACCTCGGAAGCCTCTGACGCCCTAGCTCGCCAACTCGGCATTCCGCTGCTGCAACTCGGCGAGGCGATCAACGCCGGCGGCATCGACGTCTGTGTCGACGGCGCCGACGAGTGCGATCACAACCTCGACCTCGTCAAGGGCTGGGGCCGCGCCCTGATCCGTGAGAAGGTCGTCGCCGCCGCGTCGAAGAAGTTTGTGGTCCTCTTCAGCGATACGCCGACCGAACGCAAACTCGTGCCGGCGCTGGGCACGCGCGGCAAGCTGCCGGTCGAGGTGGCACCATTTGCGCGACCGCTCTGCGAAAAGAAACTGCGCGAGTTGGGTTGCGAGCCGGTGCTGTGGACCAAGGACGGCCAGCCGGCGTTCACCGACAATCATTGCTATATCCTCGACTGCAAGGTGAAGCCGATCGCCGACGCGCACGCCCTGGAGGCAAAGATCCAGGCCATTCCCGGCGTGCTCGGTACGGGACTGTTCCTCGGCATGGCCGATGTCGGCCTTGTCGGGGACGAGCACTTCAACCTCGTGGACAAGAGGAAACGGAACTGACCCGCCGCTTGCGGCCTCGCGCCCGCGCCCCGTGCCAGGTCGCGCGAGCGCGAAGCCGCAAGCGGCGGCGCGCAGCGGAGGAAACAAGAGCCGTGCAAGTGGGGATGATCGGGCTGGGCCGCATGGGCGGCAACATGGTGCGCCGGCTGCTCAAGGCGGGGCACGCCTGCGTCGTCTTCGACCTCAACCAGGACAGCGTCCAGCAGCTGGCGAGCGAGGGAGCGACCGGCACCGCCTCGCTGCAGGAGTTCGTCGCCAAGCTCGACAAGCCGCGCGTGGCCTGGCTGATGGTGCCGCCCGGCGAGCCGACGCAGCAGACCGTCGACGCCCTGACCGGCCTGATGGACAAGGACGACATCCTCATCGACGGCGGCAACTCGCACTTCAAGGACGACATCGCACGGGCGAAACAACTGGAACCGAAAGGCATCCACTATGTCGATGTCGGCACGTCGGGCGGCATCTGGGGTTTGGAGCACGGCTACTGCCTGATGGTCGGCGGGCCGACCGAGGCGTTCAAGCGCCTGGAACCGGCGCTGAAGTCCCTGGCGCCCGGGCGCGGCAAGATCGAGCGCACGCCCGGCCGTGAGAAGGTCGGCGGCACCGCAGAGAATGGGTATCTCCACTGTGGGCCGGCGGGCGCCGGGCACTTCGTCAAGATGGTCCACAACGGCATCGAGTACGGCATCATGCAGGCCTACGCCGAGGGCTTCGACATCTTCAAGAACGCTGAGCGCGGCAGTCACGCCTACAGCTACAAGTTCAACCTCGGCGACATTGCCGAGGTCTGGCGGCGCGGCAGCGTCGTTGGCTCGTGGCTACTCGACCTGACCGCCATGGCACTGCTGGAGAACCCCGAGCTGACCAAATACTCCGGCTTCGTGCAGGACACCGGCGAGGGCCGCTGGACAGTGTTGACCGCCGTCGAGCAGGCGGTGCCCGCCGATGTGTTGACGTCGGCTCTGTACACGCGCTTCCGCTCGCGCATGGAGCACACCTTCGCCGAAAAAGTGCTATCGGCGATGCGCCACAAGTTCGGCGGACACCTCGAGCGGCCGACCGGCGGTTGACCCGCGGCAGGCGAGCGGGGGGTGTCAACCCCCCCGGTACTTCGACTTACCGGGGGGTTGACACCCCCCGCTCGCCAGAACGGCAGCGGGGGGTTGACACCCCCCGCTCGCCAGATCGGAAACGGAGACGACATGGCCCTGGAGAACCCGGTTCCCGGAGGGGGGGCGCGGCCGCCGCAGCCGTGCGTGCTGGTCATCTTCGGCGGTGACGGCCACCTCTCCTGGTCCAAGCTGCTGCCGGCGGTCTACAACCTCAACGTCGACGGCGTGCTGCCCTCGCACTTCGCCGTCGTCTGCTTCGGCCTGCCCAGCACCGAAGCGGGCACGAAGGCCGCCGACCCCGACGCCTACCTCCGCGACCGTGCCAAGGACGGCATCCAGCGCTTCTCGCGGCAACCGCTGAACCCAGGCCACTGGGAGGACTTCGCCCGCAGTCTCTTCTTCGTCCCCGGCAGCTTCGGCGATGCCGCCGCCTACGAGAAACTCAAGGCCCGCCTGAAGACCGTCGAGGCCCAGTTCGGCATTCCCGGCAGCCGGGTCTACTACCTCGCCGTCCCGCCCGGACTCGTTGCCGCTTCCGTCAGCCACCTGCGCGACGCCGGCCTGGTCAGCGGGCCCGACGAGCAGAGGGCCTTCAGCCGCGTTATCGTCGAGAAGCCGATCGGCCGCGACCTCAAGTCCGCCCGCGAGGTCATTCAGAACGTTGCCGCCGCCTTCGCCGAGGGCCAGACCTACCGCATCGACCACTACCTCGGCAAGGAAACCGTCCAAAACCTCCTGGTGCTGCGCTTCGCCAACAGCATCTTCGAGCCGCTTTGGAACCAGAAGTATATCGACCATGTCCAGATTACCGTCGCCGAGGAGGAGGGCATCAGCAATTTTGACGAGGACGGCAAGATGACGTCGAGCCGCGTCGGCTACTACGAGGGCGTCGGGGCGCTGCGCGACATGGTGCAAAACCACATGCTGCAAGTGCTCTGCATCGTCGCGATGGAGCCCCCGCACTCGCTGGAGCCCGACGTGGTCCGCGATGCCAAGGTCAACGTGCTGCACTGCCTGCGGCCGATGCGGCCGGGCACGATCAAGGAGAACGTGGTCCGCGCCCAGTACATCGAGGGCTATGAGCACGGCCGCCGCGTCAAGGGCTATCGCCACGAGGTCCGCCAGTACTTCGAGGAGTTCGTCAAGAAGCCGATCCCGCCCGAGTCGGTCCACTCGGCCACCGAGACGTATGTCGCGCTGCGGGCCTTCGTCGACAACTGGCGCTGGGCCGGCGTGCCGTTTTACCTGCGCACCGGCAAGCGGCTGCCCAAGCGCGCCAGCGAAGTCGCTATCCAGTTCAAGGAAGTGCCACAGGTGTTGTTCAACGCCAATCCCGAGACGCCCCTGGAGCCGACCGTGCTGACCCTGCGCGTCCAGCCGGAAGAGGGGCTGGCGATGCGGCTGGTCTCGAAGTTGCCCGGGCCGAAGGTGCGCTTCTACCCGGTCAAGATGGAGTTCAACTACATCTCGGCGTTCGGCCGGTCGTCGCCGGAGGCCTACGAGCGACTCATCCTCGACGTGATGGCCGGCGACGCGACCAACTTCATGCGTGCCGACGCCGTCGAGACGGCATGGAAGTTCGTGGTGCCGATTCTGGAGTATTGGGAGCGAGAAAGAGCACGCGACCTGCCGGAGTACCAGTGCGGCACCTGGGGGCCGATCGAGGCGGACCGACTGATCGAGCGCGACGGGCGCACCTGGAGGACGTTATGAGTAGTGCGACCGCACTGCCCGCACCGATCCCTCTGAGCAAGATCGAGCAGGAACTGGGCCAGCAGGTCCGCGAGGCCCAGGGCGCCGGCGAGGAGCCGGTGCAGCGCGTCCGCATGTCGAACCTCGTCGTCTACTGCGACGACGAGGCGCGGGCCACCGAGATCGCGGCGCAGGTACCGGAGATCGTGGCGGTCCACCCCGCCCGCGTGCTGCTGTTGATTGGTGACCCGTCGGGCCCGGACGGGCCGGTGACAGCGACGACCAGCGTCTGCTGCCATCGGCTTCGCGCGGACCGGCAAGCGTGCTCGGAAGTGGTGACGCTGCGTGCCGGCGGGTCGGCGGTCGAGACGCTGCACTTCGCGGCCCGCTCGCTGGTGATCGGCGACCTGCCGATGAACCTGTGGTGGGCGGGGAAGGAGCCGCCGGGGCTGGCTGGAACGCTGCTGTACAACCTCGCCGAGAACGCCCAGCAGATCATCTACGACAGCATCGGCTGGGTCGATCCGGCGCACGGTGTGTCGACGACGGCGGCGTGGCTGGAGCACGCCGAGCGGACGACGGCGAGCCGCTGGCGCGTGGCGTCGGACCTCAACTGGCGGCGGCTGAAGTACTGGCGGCGGCTCTTGTCGCAGGCGCTGGACCCCGGCTCGGCGCCGGGCGCCGCCGAGGCCGTCAGTGTGGTCGTGGTCGAGCACGGCCCGCACGCCGTCGTGCAAGCGTGGGAGCTGATCAGCTGGTTGGCTCAGCAGCTGGACTGGAGCGTGCAGACGGGCAAGGTGCAGCCGAACGTCGAGATCGACTGGGACTTCGCATCGCCGACGCGCCCGGTGCGGGTGCGGGTGCGCCGCCTGGAGTCCGGCCCGCCGTGGATTCACCTGGTGCGTCTGGAGTCGCAACTGAGCGATAAGCCGGCGGCACTGAACGTGTTGCGCGAGAGCGAGGAACGGCTATCAATCACGCTGGAGGGCGTGCCGTCGGAGCCGCGGACAATGACGATCCCTCCACAGAGCCCGGCGGAGTTGGTCGGTCGTCAGCTGTCCGACCGCGAGCGTGACCCGGTATTCCGCGACAGCATGGCCGTCGCCCGTCTCCTGGCCGAGACGCTGTTCAGCTACTGAGGTTGTAGGGCAGGCGTCTCGCCTGCCTTCGCTGCGGATGGCAGGCGAGACGCCTGCCACTGGCCGATTCACCGTCGCCCTGTCCGGCGGCTCGACGCCGAAGCGGCTCTATCAAATCCTCACCGAGAAGCCGCACCGCGACACCGTCACCTGGTCCAAGGTGCAGTTCTTCTGGGGCGACGAGCGTGCCGTCCCGCCGGAGCACGCCGACGCCAATTACCTCTCTCTGAAGGACGCCCTCCTGCCGCGCGTCAGCATTCCGAAGGAAAACGTCCATCGCATCCCAGCGGAACGGCCCGACCGCGACGCCGCGGCCCGCGACTACCAGGCCGAGATCGCCCGCGTCTTCGGCGTCGATCCCAACGGCGAGCCGCCCGTCTTCGACCTGGTGTTCCTCGGCATGGGACCGGACGGACACACGGCGTCGCTGTTCCCCGGCAACCCGGCGCTGCGCGAGACGAAGCGCTGGGTGGTGCCGGTGGCCAACGCTCCCAAGCCACCGCCGGACCGGCTGACGCTGACTCGCCCCATCCTGAACAAGGCTCACGAGGTGCTCTTCCTGGTGACGGGTGCGGACAAGGCCGAGCGAGTACTGGAGGTGTTGAGCGGGCCGCCGGACCCGACGAGGCTACCGTCGCAGCTGATCCGGCCAACGACGGGGCAGCTGGTGTGGTACGTGGACCGAGCGGCGGCCGGCCGGCTGACCGCGGGCATTGACGGTGCGGAGGGTAAACTGTGATCGATCCCAAGGACATCAAGCTGGCGCCGTCGATCCTGGCGGCGGATTTCGCGAAGCTCGGCGAGCAGGTGAAGGAGGCCGAGAAAGCCGGCGCCGACCGCATTCACATCGA
Source organism: Planctomycetota bacterium (assembly GCA_016177925.1). Lineage (GTDB taxonomy): Bacteria > Planctomycetota > Planctomycetia > Gemmatales > Gemmataceae > JACOUH01. The sequence goes on from JACOUH010000220.1 coordinate 11,112, forward strand.
CGTGATGGACGGCCATTTCGTGCCGAACATCTCGATCGGCCCGTTGGTGGTGCGCTCGCTGCGGCCGGTGACGAAACTGCCGCTGGAGACGCACCTGATGATCTCCGACCCGGACAAGTACCTCGACGACTTCGCCAAGGCCGGCTCGGACGCCTTCATCGTCCACGTCGAGGGCAACGCGCACCTGCACCGCACCGTGCAGAAGATCAAGGCGCTGGGTAAACGGGCCGGCGTCGTCTTCAACCCGGCGACTCCCGTCGGGGCCATCGAGGAGATCTTGCAGGACGTTGAGCTGGTGCTGGTCATGACGGTGAACCCTGGCTTCGGCGGGCAGCAGTTCATCCAGTCGACCTTGCAGAAGATACGGAAAGTGCGAGAATTGATCGATCGGCTACGTCCAGGCTGCGATCTGGAGGTCGACGGCGGCATCGAGCCGCACACGATTGGTGCGGCGGCAGCGGCGGGAGCGCGCGTGTTCGTCGCCGGCTCGGCGATCTTCTGCGCGAAGGAAGGGATCACCGGGGCGATGCAGAACCTCGTGAAGTCCGCCACTGGGAAGGCGTGAGCAAGCACGAAGAGGAGCGACGGCGCGGCTGTCTTCAGCCCCGAAGGGGCGGCCGTCAATAGCCAGGGGCGTGAGCCCCTGGTTTATGGAGACATCGACCGGCGAATGAGCCCCGACGGGGCGACAGAAACCGGATGTCGGAGTTACTGTCGCCCCTTCGGGGCTGGGATTCGGGCGGGGCATGCGTTCGCACCAGGGGCTCACGCCCCTGGCTATTGACGAACGCCCCGTTGGGGCTGGTCTGAGGAGACACGTTTATGTTTGTCGCGGGTGACATCGGTGGTACGAAAACGGTCGTAGCCCTCTTCGAGGAGTCGGGCGGCTCGCTCGCCCTGGTCCGCGACGACACCTTCAAGAGCAAGGAGCACAAGTCCCTCGAAGAGATCCTCGGCAAGTTCCTCAAGGGCGAGAAGCTGAAGGCCGGCTGCTTCGGCGTCGCCGGCGCTGTCATTGAGGGTAAGGCGCAAACGACCAACCTGCCCTGGAGCCTCGATGAGAAGGTGCTCGCCCAGGCCATCGGCGCCCCGCGCGCCAAGCTGCTCAACGACCTCGAAGCCGCCGCCTACGGTATGCTCCACCTGAAGCCCGACGAGCTGGTGTCGCTCAACCCGCACGCCGGTGCTCCGCGCAAGGGCAACGTCGCCGTCATCGCCGCCGGCACCGGCCTCGGCGAGGCGATGCTCTACTTCGACGGCCAGAACCATCAGCCCCTCGCTTCCGAGGGCGGACACTGCGACTTCGCCCCGCGCAACGATATTGAGATCGAGCTGCTCCGCTACCTGCGCGACAAGTTCAAGGGCCACGTCAGCTACGAGCGCGTGCTGTCGGGGCCCGGCTACATGAACGTCTACGAGTTCCTGCGCGACAAGGGCTATCACCCCGAAACGCCCACGCTGCGCGAGAAGCTCAAGACCAGCGAGGTGCCCAGCGCCACCATCACGCAGCTCGGCCTGACCGGCGAGGACGCCCTGTGTGTCGCGACCAATGACCTCTTCAGCGCCATCTACGGCGCCGAGTCCGGCAACCTGGCGTTGAAGTGCGTCGCGGTTGGCGGCATCTATGTGGGCGGCGGCATCGCCCCGAAGATGCTCAAGGCGCTGCAGAAGGGCAGTTTCCTCGAAGGATTCCTCGACAAGGGCCGATTCGCTAACCTGATGAAGAGCCTGCCGGTGTTCGTATCACTGAACCCGCGTGCCCCACTGATCGGCGCCGCCCACTACGCGCTGCGCCTGGTGTGAGCACACAACCCGGCGAGCGGGAGATTGAGCCCCAACAGAGAGTGTCAGTCATGGCCACGCAAGAACACGCCCGTCTCGACGAGATCCACGACGATGCCTTCGGCTGGCGCCGCTGGGGCCCCTACCTGAGCGACCGCGCCTGGGCGACGGTCCGCGAGGACTACAGCAACAGCGGCGACGCCTGGGGCTACCTGCCGCACGATCTGGCTCGCAGCAAGGCGTATCGCTGGGGCGAGGACGGCATCGCCGGCCTCAGCGACCGCTACCAGTTGCTCTGTTTTGCCCCGGCCTTCTGGAACACCAAGGACCCCATCCTCAAGGAGCGCCTGTTCGGGCTGACGCCGCACGAGGGCAACCACGGCGAAGATGTCAAGGAATACTACTTCCACGTCGACAACACGCCGACGCACTCGTACATGAAGCTCCTCTACAAGTATCCCCAGGCGGCCTATCCCTACGCCTGGCTGATCGAGGAGAACAAACGCCGCAACGGCCAGGGCTACGAGTTCGAGCTGCTCGACACGGGACTGTTCGACAACGACCGCTACTTCGACCTCTTCATCGAGTATGCCAAGGTCGATCCTGAAGACATCATCATCAAGATCGAGGCGTTCAACCGCGGCCCCGAGCCGGCCCCCTTACACATCCTGCCGCACCTGTGGTTCCGCAACATCTGGGCGTGGGACCTCGACGCCTGGCAGGGCAAGGCGCACGAGCCGATCATCCGTCCCGGGTCGTCGGGCCAGGGCTTCATCAGCCTCGTCGCCGATGACACCAACCTCGTCGTCCCGCACGCCATCCCGCCCAAGGCCCGCCTCGGCAAACGCACCCTGTACGCGCCGGCGACAGGCACGATGCTGTTCACCGACAACGAGACGAACGGGCCCCGTGTCCTCGGGGCGGGGGCGCCCAGCCGCAAGCCCTACGTCAAGGACGCCTTCCACCGGCACCTCATCAACAAGCAGGACTGCATCAATCCGAACAAGGAGGGGACCAAGGCCGCCCTGGACTACTTCTTCCCCGCCGTCCCCGCCAAGGGTTCCGTCAAGGTCGTGCTGCGCCTGTCCGACAAGGAGAAGCTGAGCAACCCACTCGGCGATGCTGAGGCCCTCCTGAAGAAACGACAGCAGGAGGCCGACGAGTTCTACGCGGCCATCCACCCGCCCAAGGCAACCGAGGACGAGAAGCGCGTGCAGCGGCAGGCCTTCGCCGGCCTGTTGTGGTCGAAACAGAGCTACCTCTTCGATGTCAACCTCTGGTTGGAGGGCGATAGCCCCGCCTGGCCGCCGCCCGACTCGCGCAAGTTCATCCGCAACCAGCACTGGAAGCACCTGAACTCGATGCGCGTCATGACGATGCCGGACAAGTGGGAGTACCCCTGGTTCGCCGCCTGGGACCTCGCCTTCCACTGCGTCGCCTTCGCGTCGATCGACCCCAAGTTCGCCAAGGACCAACTCTGGGTCCTCCTGTTTGAGCAGTTCCAGCACCCCAACGGACAGATCCCCGCTTACGAGTGGGAGTTCTCCGACCTGAATCCTCCCGTTCACGCCTGGGCGGTCTGGCGCGTCTACAACATGGACCGGCTACGCTCGGGCAAGGGTGATCGTGGGTTTCTGGAGCGATGCTTCCACAAGTTGCTGATCAACTTCGCGTGGTGGATCAACAAGGTCGACCGCGAGGGCAACAACGTCTTCGAGGGCGGCTTCCTCGGCCTGGACAACATCACCGTCGTCGACCGCTCGATGACGCTGGGCGAAGGCGTCGTGCTGGAGCAGGCCGACGCGACGGGCTGGATGGGCATGTTCTGCCTGAACCTGATGCGGATCGCCCTGGAGCTGGCCAAGGAGAACCACGTCTACGAGGGCCTGGCGACCAAGTTCTTCCAGCACTACACCTACGTGGCCAAGGCCATGAAGCACATGGGCAACCGCGCCTATCAGCTCTGGGACCGCGAGGACGGCTTCTTCTACGACGTGCTGCGCTACCCCGACGGGTCGTTCCACAAGTTCCGCGTCCGTTCGCTGGTGGGGCTGATCCCGCTGTTCGCGGTGGAACGCCTGGAACTGGACTGGATCGAGCGCTTCCCGGAGTTCACGCGCGACTTCAAGTGGTTCATGAGCAATCGCCGCGACCTGGTCGACGGCGTCGTCCACGAGGTGCCGCGCCCGGGCAAGCCGCCGGTCTATGTGCTCACTATCGTCGACGAGGACCAGATCCGCAGCCTCTTCCAGCGCGTCTGGGACGAGGAGGAATTTTTGTCTTCTTACGGGGTCCGCAGTCTCTCCAAAACGCACGAGGAACACCCGTTCTGGTTCGCGGACAAAGTCGTCGGCTACGAGCCGGCGGAGGCGGTGTCGAAGATCAAGGGCGGCAACTCGAACTGGCGTGGGCCGATCTGGTTCCCGACGAGCTTCCTGCTGATCGAGTCACTGCGGAAGCTGGCGAAAGCGTATGGGCCGAACTTCCCGATCCCGACGCGCGACACCAATGGCAAGCCGATGACCTTTCCGGAGTTGGGGCAGCAGATGTCCGACCGGCTGATCCGCATCTTCACGCGCGACGAGTCGGGCAAGCGTGCGGTCTACGGCGGATCGAAGAAGTTCCAGGAAGACTCGCACTGGAAGGACTACCTGCTGTTCTACGAATACTTCCACGGCGACAACGGCGCCGGCCTGGGCGCCAGCCATCAGACCGGCTGGACCGGCCTGGTGGCATCGCTCATCGACGAGTGGCGAGTGAAGTGAGTCTCTCGGCCGGGACAGTGGCGAACGGGCTAGAGGCGGGATTGGGAGGCCAATGCTGCTGGGGAGTGGAACTCAGGACGGGGAAGGAAGATGGCCGGAAATCCCGTGAGCCCGGTGGTCAAGGTTCTGCGCCAGGGAGACGGGCCCACCAAGGCGGACCCTTTCACCATCGTGATCGTTGCCAACCCAGCGCTCGAAGCGCCCTGGCACTCCGGGACCTTCGTCGTCGATCCCATCACCGGGAACGAGCCGTCCTTTGACTTGTGTGCTCAATACATCCAGGATGCGCTGTTCGGCAACCTGCCCAACCAGCGGGAAGTGTTCCTCGGGGACCCGGTGATCGAGCCTCACGTCCGGCTGGTTTCCCTGTTCGTGCCGGGCCTGCTCGCCGAGGACGCCAACGCGCTCGTCGCGCAAGACGGCGTCAGCAATCTTCTCGTGGCGCGGCGTTCCGTGTTCGTCCCGTTCCTAACCCGCTACGCCTTGCAGGCAGACGTGGCCTACGCGGTTTCCGCCTCCGACTTGCACGATCGGGCCAGTGCCTGGTTCACGTCAGACGATGACGCCCGACCGGGTGCGCCGTTCACGCTCGATGGGGTCACACGGTATCACCGTCACTTCAACCTGATCCCGGGAACGGTGGCGATCCACAGAAATAGCCGGTCGCTGACCGCGGTGCATGAGTTCGGGCACGCCCTCTCCAGCTACACCAACGGCTCGGTGGTGGACCTCTACGTCGACAGCAGTGCGGGTCTGAACAATAAACGCGGCCGTCCGATCCCCCCGGATTTCGCGAACTACAGTGGGATCTCGATGGCGACCGACGCGGCACGGGACGGACTGGGTTATCCGGCAGGGTGGCAGTCCTACCACTGTGAGTTGATCGACGCGACGCTCCCCGCCATCATGGACAATTACTGGCTCGCCGCCAGCGGCGTCCCGGAGCATTGCCTTCACGACCGGATCACGAGACAATTCTTGAGGGAGCGCCTACTGGCCAGGATTTCGCGTTGAGGTGTCTTATGGAACCGCTGAAGCCCGAAACCAGAAGAGAGATCCTTCAGAATCGGCCCCAGGCCACGCCTGCGGACATCGAGGAGTACGAGCGTCTGTTGGCCGAGCGGTTCGCGAGGGACCCGGACCTGCCACGGTCCCCAGCCCTCGCGCAGGCCGAGGCCGCCCGAGAGAAGCGACTGGAGGAACTCCACAAGAAGTTGTTCGGTCCTTGACGAATCACATCCTGGACAGCGTGAAATGTCTACTGTACCATCCATTAAAGACGCGGCACGGCGGATCGTGGAGCAACTGCCCGACGATGCCTCCTGGGAGGATCTGATCTACCACATCCGCGTTCGCCAGACCATCGAGGCGGGGCTGAAGGATGCGGTGGAGGGCCGAACTGTCCCCGTCGAAGAAGTTCGGCGGCGACTCAGGTTAGCGGAATGAAGGGGTTTCACATGGACGAGGGCCTAGACAAACTCGCGAACGATCTGATTGGTGTGGCGGGGGTTCACTTCGTGGCGTTCAAGCTCTCGTTGAGAGGCCTCATCGTCCTCCCGACCATTCGGAATACCGCGGGAATCGATCTCCTGGCGAATGACCCTCGGAATGGAGCGCAGGCATCTCTGCAGGTCAAGACATCGATGAACTGGGTGAAATTCTGGCCGATGTCTACGCCTGCGAAGTGTCTGCGCGGGGCACACAGTTTTTATGTGTTCCTGCGCTATAACCGCGAAGTAGAGAGCTTCGAGGCTTTTCTGGAGAGCGGTGACCGAGTAGCCCAGCAAGTTGAGGCCAACGTCCAGGACCACCGGAACCGCGGCCGGAGAGAATTCCCCTATTGGGAGCTACCACGGTCCGATGCCCCGCCGTTGATAGAGGGCACACAGTTCGGCGATAGCGTCGCCATCAACGGCGCCTGCCTCACCGTTGTCGACACCCGGGGCGATTCCCTCTCATTCGAGGCCGGGCCAGAGACGCTCGCGAAGACTAACCTCGGCGAGCTGAAACCCGGTGATCGCGTCAACCTCGAACGCGCCCTTCGCCTCGGCGCTCGGCTCGGCGGGCATCTCGTGCAGGGGCACGTCGATGGCGTCGGCCGCATCGCCGAGCGGCGGCGCGAGGGCGAGTGGGAGGTCGTCTGGTTCTCCTGCCCGGCCGGCCTTGCCGAGCAGATGGTGCCCAAGGGCTCCGTCGCTGTCGACGGCATCAGCCTCACTCTCGTCGACGTCACCAGCGACCGCTTCAGCGTCGCCCTCATCCCGCATACCCTCGCCGTCACCACCCTGGGCTTCAAGCAGCCCGGCGCGTCTGTTAACCTGGAAACGGACCTGCTCGCGAAGTACGTCTGGAAATGCCTCCGTGGCGGGGGCGTGACACACGAAACTCTGAAGCAGGCCGGCTTCCTCCGCGACAATGACTGACGAACCGCAATCCGACCCTCGCTCGCGCTTCGGGCTAAGGCAACCTCCGCCGTCGCCGCGGCAGACGCTCTCCTACTTGCGCGAGCTGTTCGAGTCGCACGGTATCAAGCCGAAGAACAAGCTCGGCCAGAGCTTTCTCATCGACCTCAACCTGGTCGACCTGATCGTCCGCGTCGCCAACCTGTCGAAGGACGACCTGGCCATCGAGGTCGGCAGCGGCACCGGCGGCCTGACCGCGCGTCTCGCCGACGCAGCCGGCGCCGTCCTCAGCGTCGAGATCGATCCCGCCTTTGCCGATCTGACGAAGGAAACGCTCGGCGATCTACCCAACGTCGTCCTGCTGCACCACGACATCCTTCGCAACAAGAACGAGCTGCGGGCCGATGTGCTGACTGCCCTGGAGGAACTGCGGCAGAAATCGGGCTGCACGAACCTGAAGCTGGTGTCGAACCTGCCGTACGCGGTGGCGGTGCCGGTCATTTCCAACTTCCTGTTGTCGGGGCTGCCGTTCCAGCGGATGGTGGTGACCGTGCAATGGGAGATCGCCGAGCGGCTGATGGCGCGAGCGGGCACCAAGGACTACGGCGCCCTCGCCGTGCTGGTGCAGAATCTGGCCCATGTCGAACTGATCCGGCGCCTGCCGCCGGCTGTGTTCTTTCCGCGGCCGCAAGTGGCCTCGGCGATTGTGCGCATCTTCCCGAGCGCCAAGAAGCGCGAGCAGGTCGGCGACGTCCAGAAGTTCCGCCATTTCCTGCGCGACCTGTACACGCACCGCCGCAAGAACCTGCGCGGCGCCCTGGTCGGTCTTCCCGATAAGCGCCTCGGCAAGGAGGAGGTCGACGCCCGGCTGGCGGAGTTGGGATTGGAGGGAACAGTCCGGGCCGAGGCCCTCGACCTGGAGCAGCACCTGCGACTGTGTGCGGTTTTCGGCTGAGCGTGAACGTGGGAGCGGAAAGAGGCCGCTCAGCGCTTGGGCTCCGCTTCGACCGGCCCGGCGTCCGGTCCCACAGGGACCGAGGGAAGGGCGGATTTCCCTCCCTGAGTATCCCACCACTCCAGCCAGCGCCTCCTCAGGTCGGAAGGGCTGAACTCATTCGGATCGGCGATTATTCGGACGCCGGTAATCTCCTGAAGAGCAAAACCCCACGGAAGCGTCTCTGTCCGGTAGTAGTCAATAATCCAGGGGACCACCGCTGTGCCCAGCTGTACGATTTCTCGATAGGCCGGGTGAGCCAGGTAGTCCCCGAGGATCGAGCTGAAGCGAACCTGCGAGCAGTGTTCGGCCCATTCCCGCGCCAGCTCCTCAAATTGCTGCTCCAACTCCATGCTGTGCCTGCTGCACCTATGTGGCCACAGTCGGGTGACCGTGGAAATGCTTCAGCGCGTACCCCGCTTCATCACTCGTCACCGTACTCGTCCTTCCATTCTTCATACCACGCCATCTGGATCGCTTCCAACAGCTTCTCGTTGGACTCCTGCGGTTTGCCCTCGAAGTCCTCCAAATCGAGGACCCACTTGTGCATGTCGGTGAAGCGCACCGTCAGCGGGTTGAGCGTGTCGTACTTCTCGAACAGCAGCTCGCCGATCGCGCGGGCGTTGTGCCAGTTCAGTCCCATCGTCGTCCTCCCCCCTTGTGCTCGGTGCGAACGTTGCGCCCAACCACGCCGTTGGTCAGGTCGGGATCTCGAAAGGGATGTCCTGGCGAGCGTGCGGGGGGAAATCGGCGGCGAGCATCTGCCGGTAGGCCTGCTGGCCGAGCGGGCCGAGGTGCTCCAGGTCGGTCAGGGCGAGGTTCGACCACTCGCGATACAGCAGCACGTCCTCACCGCCCTCCCACGCCGACGTCACCAGGGCCACGTTGGGCAGGGCCTCCTGAGCCGCGTCGCGCAGCTGCTCGCCGGAAGAGCCCGGCGGCGTGGTCAGCACCACCACCTCCGCTTGGGCAGCAACCGCCCGCGCCTGGGTCGTCCGTGCCGGCTCGGGCATCGCTTCCTCGAACAGGGTCGTCAGTTCATTGATTGCCTGGTCGCCAGGGTGCCGTTCCAGGAAGAGCCCGGCGACATCGATCCGCCCCAACCGCTCCTCGATAAACGCCTCGGCAACCTCGCGCATGGCGCGGGCCACGTTGCGCGTCACGTTGGTGCTGGCCAAGCAGACCTGCACCAGGGCCACGAACTGTCGCCGGATCATCCGCTGGATGCGCTCGTCTAACTCGGCCTGCACGGGATCGGCATCGGCCATCGGCTCGCCGAGAGCCGAGTGGAGCGACTGGAGGGCCCCCTCGACCGCCTGGTCGAGATCGAGCCACTTGCCGGGGAAGAGGTACTTGCCGGGCCCCTCCCGTTCGGGGTCGTATCCGTCTCCCGGCCGGGATATCGAGGAGTCGGAGGATTGCAGATTGGAGATTTCAGATTGCAGATTGGAAGAACTGTTTTTCTTCAAATCTGCAATCTGCAATCTGCAATCTGCAATCTCCTTGACTCCCGGACTTTCCGACTCGAAGGAGAGGGTCTGCGACAGTTCCATCAAGCGGACGCGACAGAAATTGATCTCGCGCAGGGTGTCGGTGAGGTGGCCGCGGAGGCTGATGTAAACGCCCAGCACCTGCTGCAGGACGAGGGCCTGGTAGCGCAACTTCGGATAGGACCGGACCAGTTCGAGCAGCGCTTCCGACGACGACGACGGGCCCGAACGACGCGCTCCCCCGGCGGCCGGCCGGGCCGCTGCCGGGACCCCTCCGGCAGGCTGGGCGAGGGCCCTCATCAGCCGGACGAAGGCGGCGGTTGCCTTGTCGCCCAGCTCGCGGGCCAGGGGCTCGTGCGTCTGCAGCACCCGCTCGATCAAGGCGACCACCTGCCGGACCGCCTCCTCGGCGCCGGCGAGGCGGAAGGCGGGCTGCTCGATCAGGCGGACAGGCAGTTCCGCGAGCTTCTGGCTCCAAAGCGCGGCGATAGCCTCGGACGCCTCGTGCAGAGCCTGCGGCAGCGTTCCCAGCGCCGGGGCCAGGTCGCCCACATTGGCATCGTCGGCACTCTCGGGCCGGCCCAGAAGGGACTCGTAATTCTGGAGGACCTCGGCGAGCGCCTCGGCGCTGATCGGCTGCCGGGCATCGGCTTTCGGCTTTCGGCTTTCGCCTGCCGGGACAAGGCCACCCTTGGAACAAGCAGCCGCAAACTGATCGCCGATCACCGCGAAGGCTGCCTCCGCCGTCCTCCCCAACCGCTTCTCGCAGGCCTCCTGGATGCGGGCGATGAAGTGTTCGGCGCCCAGTTCCTTGCTGCGCCACTGCTCGGTGACCCAGGCGCGGACGTTCTCGCGCAGCGGCGCGCTATCCTTGCTCATCCAGTGCTGGACGATGCCCTGCAGCAGCTCGCTGGCGACTCGGCGCACGATCGGGCGGCGCGGGTACGCCAGCCGGTACAGGCCGAAGGTCTGGAAGTACTGGCCGCGCCGCGCGGCCGGCGGCGCCGGCAACCCGATCTTGCCCTTGTCGGCCCAGCGCATCAGCGGTGAGCAGCAGTCGGCGAGCAGGTAGCGGGCGGCGGTGCCGATGGCCTCGGCCACCGCGACGGGCCGGCGCGACCCACTCTCGTGGGTGCCCCGAGGACGGTGCTCCTCCCTCCCACTGCCTCCTCCGATGGGCAGTAAAAGGGCCCGCGCAAACGGGGGATTGCGATCCTCGATGGGCGGCTCGTGCTCGAGGTAGCGGGCCGTGAAGACTACGCCGGGACCGGCGAAGTGATACAGCTCCGCCAGGGCGGCACACGCGTTGCCCAACGGGACGATCAGTTGAGGAGTCAGGGGACCGGGGGCAGGGGTCAGGGAAGAAGGGCCCCGGGCTGACCCCTGACTCCTGACCCCTGCCTCCGGTCTTGGACTCGCCGGCTCCCTGATTCCCTGGCGCGAGGTACGGGCATCCACGTGCGGGATGAAGAACAGGCCCGTGACGTCGGGCCGTCTGTCCCCGAGGCGGCGCAGGAGCTGGCGGACCGCGTAGGCGACATCGAGGAACATGCCGCTGCCGGTCCCGCCCATCAGGCCGGCGACGACGACGACGCGGGGCCGTGTCGAGCGGACGCCGAGGCCCGTCTGCTCGGCGACGGCTCGCAGGCGATCCGGGTCGCGGCAGGCGTCCAGTTCGGCGAGCAGGCGGCGCTCGATGACGCGGTAGTTGTCGCAGAAGGCGAGCCGACCAAGGGCGCGGACGCCGGTGGTCAGCTGCTCGCGCGGGATGCGATACAGGACACGCTGACCGAGCCACGCTTCGATGGAGGCGCGGCCATCGCGCGGCCGCAGGTAGTGGCTGGGTCGGTTCAACGGCGCCAGCAGCACCCCCTCAGGAGTCAGCGCAGAGGGCCTTCCGGCTGACTCCTGACTCCTGGAGGTCGCCTGGCGGAGGACGTCCGGATCGGTGTCGATAAGCAAGAGGCGGACGTTCGGCAGCGCCTCCGGAGAGCCGAAGCGCTCGTCCAGGGCAGTCCGCAGCGACTGCAATACAGCGGCGCCAAGACCGCCCAGGCCGATGACAAGGAGCGGCGTCAGGGCGCCGTCCCCTTCCGGCTCCTCAGCGGCAACATCGATTCCCACCGAAGGCGCGGGCGCAGCCGGGGCCGGGGCGCCCACCGCAACATGGACATCGCCCTGGGCCGAGGGGCCGCGGATGCATTGGGTCGGCGTCGAGTCGCGCCCTTCCAGATTCGAGTCGGCGACCGGCGCTTGGCTCTCGGCTGCCGGCTGCCGGCGATCGGCCTTCTGGTCGCTCGCCGACGGCCGATTGCTCCCAGCCGAGTCGGCGGCCTGGTGAAGGGAGGGGGACAGGGGCGGGGTCCGCGGCCCTGTCCCCTCGCGGAGGGTCTGCGCTTCCTCGTCGTCGCGAGATCCGAGGAGTCCGGGCGTTTCGGCTTCCCGGCTTCGGGACTCGCCGAGGGCCGAACGGAGGGCGTGGACCATGTCGCGGCAAGTCGGGAAGCGCTGGTCGGGCTCCTTGCTCAGGGCGCGGGCGATGGCCGGGCGGTCGGCGGCGGGCAAGGGGGAGACGTCGGGCTCCGCTGACAGGTGCTGCATGATCAGCTGGCGGACGTTGTGGCCGGAGAAGGGGCGGACGCCGGTCAGCATCTCCTGGTAGAGGATGGCAAAGCTGTACTGGTCGCTGAAGCGGCTGACCTTGCCGTCGAAGGTTTCCGGGGCGGCGTAGACCGGCGTGATACCGCCGGTGATGGAGGCCTGGGAACCCTCCAGGTCCTTGACCAAGCCGAAGTCGGCGACCTTGACGTGATTGTGGACCAGGAAGATGTTCTGCGGCTTGATGTCCAGGTGCTGCAGCTGATACTGGATGTTCATCAAGTCGAGCGCTTCGGCCGTCTCCTCCATGTAGGCGAGCAGCTCCTCGCGCGGGATGCCGGCCAGGCCCTGGGTGCGGCACTCCCGGCAGCGATCCCAGAGGTTGCGGTCGGCCAGCTCCATGACGATAAGCAGCTGGCCGTCGATGATCTCGATGCGCTCCAGGGAGAGGACGTACGGGTGGCGAACGGTCACCATCCGCTTGAGGGCCTTCAGCTCCTGATCGGCGCGCTGTGCGCCGTCGCCGGCAAGGTCGAGGTTACCGAAGACGAACTTGATGGCCTTGTGCAGGCCGCCCGGCGCCTCGCACTTCCAGACTTCTCCGAAGCCGCCGCCGCCCAGGCGCTCGATGAGGCGATACCCGGGGAGTGGTTCGGCCTGGGATTCGATGCGGACCGCCATACGTGACCCACAGAGCGAACGAGGAACATCTTCAGGAAAACACCTCACGCAGAGGCGCAGAGGCAAGAGAAGGAAGAGGAAGGAAAGGCTCCGGGCACCCACGCCAGCGGGTCGCGCCTGGTTCCGCCCTGCCCTTCTCTACCTCCTCTTGCCTCTGCGTCTCTGCGTCTCTGCGTCTCTGCGTGAGGGGTTTCTCGGAGGAAAAGCCCAGCAAGGGTTCTTTGGAACTATAGCACCTGTGTTGCGCACGGGGGCCCTTCCACGCCGCGGATTCTTGCGACGGCGAAACCCACAAACAGAATTGTAGTGGCGGACGGCTTGAAATCGGAGGGGAAAGTTTTCAAACTGGTGGGATGTTTGCGCTCTCGTTGAAACAGCCATGGGCGACCCTGCTGGTGCATGGCCTCAAGACGATCGAGGTGCGGCGCTGGCCGACCGCACGCCGGGGCCGGGTGCTGATCCACGCGTCACGCTTGCCCGACGACCGGCCCGAGGCGTGGGCGCATGTGCCGCTCGCGTTGGAAACGCCGGCCCGGCTGGTCGGCGGCATCATCGGCGCCGGCGACCTGGTGGCGTGCCTGGGCTATCGCCGTGTCGAAACCTTCGCCCGCGACCAGGACAAGCACCTGAACGACCCGGCGTGGTTCGAGCCCCCCATTCTGTACGGGTTCGCCTTCGCCAACCTGTCGCCGCTTCCCTTCCATGCCTGTCCGGGCTGGATGCGATTCTTCCCGGTGGACTTATCCGAGCATGTCCCGCCTGCGTAGCGAGCGGCCCACCGCGCAACTGCTGGTCAGCGTTCGCTCGCCCGGCGAGGCCGAGGCGGCCCTCGCCGGCGGAGCAACCGTCCTCGATGTGAAGGAGCCGCGCCGCGGGCCCCTCGGCAGGGCCGACGACGCGGTGCTGCGGGCGGTCGTCACCAGGGTCGCGGGGCGCCGGCCCGTCAGCGCGGCGCTGGGCGAGTTGACCGAGGCAAGAGGAGGGCTTGACTTGCCGGCCGGTCTGAGCTTCGTGAAATGGGGACTCGCCGGCGCTGCCGGGCTCGACTGGCGCACGGCCTTTCTGTCAAGGATTGAACAGCTTGCTCATGACGGGACGAGACCGGGGGAGGCGCCACGGGCCGTCGTCGTCGCCTACGCGGATGCCGAACGGGCGGCGGCACCCTCGGTCGTCGAAGTGGTTGCGTTTGCCGGCGAGGTCGCCCGCACCCGTCCCGGGGCGGGAGGCATCCTCCTTGTCGACACGTTCGAGAAACGCCCCACCTTTCCCTCGGGCCGTCCGCTCACCCTGCTCGACTGGCTTTCCGTCCCCGCGGTGACGGCCCTGTGTCAGCGGTGTCGGTCCGCGGGGGTCCGGGTGGCGCTGGCCGGCTCGCTCGGCCCCGAGGAGATCCGCCAGCTGTTGTCGGTCCGGCCCGACTGGTTCGCGGTGCGCGGCGCCGCCTGTGCTCGCCGGGACCGGGGTCAAGCGATCGACGCCGATCGCGTCCGCGAGTTGGTTTGCCTCCTGGATGCCTTCCAAGATTAGGGCGTTTTGCAGTCGGCCGTAGCACAGGCGTCTCGCCTGTGCCGAACCGCGACAGCGCACAGGCGAGACGCCTGTGCTACGAGCAAATGCAAACCGCTCT
>JACOUH010000221.1 GCA_016177925.1 Planctomycetota bacterium
CCGGGGTTGCTTCCGGGCAGCGATCCCGAGGCCGTCCGCCGGGTCGTCGTGAGCCTGATCGAGAACCTGGCCCTGTTCGAGGGCCTGCGGCCGGGCTCGCTCGACCTGCTGATGGGATACTTGTCGCCGGTGCGCCAGGGGCGGCGCGGCCAGAAGCCGCGCTCGCGTCCTCCTCTCGTGACCTGCCCGCCGCCCGCTGATCTGCTGCCCGAGGGCGGCGTCGAGGTCAACGACCTGCGGGCCTTCCTGCTCGAGCTGGCCTCGTCCCCGGCCCGCCTGCGTCAGAATCAGACGCTGTTTCAGAAGGAGCAGGAGCGGTTCGCACCGGCCCTTGACCCCCTGTCGACGTGGGCGGCCGGCTTTCTCCGGCTGTCCGTCGAACACCGGCTGAACAATGCGATGCGTTGGTGCCGGGCGCTCGGATTGACCCGCGCCGTCAGCCGTGGCGGGGCGACGCTGCTGGAACTGGGCAGAGACGGGCAGGAGTGGCTGGCGAGCGATCTCGCCGGGCAATACACACGGCTGTTCGACTACCTGCGCACCGGCCGCGAGGGTGAGGGTCACTACGCCTACTACCACAGCGACGTCCACTTCCTGGGCGTCGAGGTGCGGGCCTTCGAGACGCCACAGCGAAACTCAGGATGGATCGAACTGACGGCGGCCCAGCGCGACCGGCTGCGCGAGGCGTTGTATTCCTCCCTGTCCGCTCTGCCATCCGGGCAGTTCGTCCTGCTGGAGAGCTTCCTGGAACACGCGGCATTCGGCCCGCACAACCCGCTGAGCCTGGGGCTGGAGCCGGGCCGCGTGAAGGTGTATGTGTCCGGCGTGCCGGTGCCGCCGACGCAGGCACAGCGCGAGTCGGCGGGACGCCGCTGCCTGCAAGACCTGATCCGGACGAAACTGCTTCCCCTGGGCTGTTTGCTCGGCGGAGCGGACGAGTCGGGGCGGGCGTGTATCGCCCGCCATGCGCGGTTGAACGCCTACGTTGGCCGGGCCGTGCCGGCGGAACAGATGGCAGGGCCGGCGGGAGCGGCAGGGGCAGCGCGGGTGGTCGTGCAGCCGGACTTCAGCGTTGTCGTGATCGGGCTGAACCCGACGGCGAGTGCCGAGTTGGCGCCGTTCTGCGAGCGTGCCGCCGGCCGCACAGTCCAGGGCATCTTGCAGCTGCGGATCACGCGGGTGGGGGTGGTCAACGCAGTGGCCAGCGGGCTGCGCGGCGAGGAGGTCGTCGAGCGCTTGCAGCGTCACTCCAGCGTGCCGGTCCCGGCGAACGTGCTGCACGAGGTGCGCGAGTGGGCGGGCTCGGTGCGCTCGGTGGAGGCAACGCCCTTGACCATCGTGCGCTGCCCCGACGCCACGACGGCCGACCGCGTCGCCTCGGTCCTGGGGCGGCGGGCCGAGCGCCTGGGCGAGACGCTGGTGGCCGTGCCGCAGGGTTCGCTGGGCATGGGCGAGCGGATTCGACTGCAGGAACACGGCATCCTGCTCCACCTCACGAACCCGGCGGAAGTGGCGCGCGATTCGCCGAACAAACGGCGTCGCTGATCGCGGTGCGGCCCTCTTGCCGCCTCGCTTTCCTCGCGGCTATGATGGGGTGAGAACCAGCGGTTGCTTGCCGCCCCCGTAGCATAATGGACAATGCACCCGCCTTCTAAGTGGGGTAATGCAGGTTCGAGTCCTGCCGGGGGTATTGCGATGCCTCATCACACGAAAGACAAGGGAGACCTCGGCGTTCTCAAGGCCCAGGCAGATCTGGCCGCCCAAGGCTTCATGATTCTGCTTCCCCTGACCGAGCACGCCCCCTTCGACTTGGGGATTTACCGGGATCGAGTCTTCCTCCGGGTTCAGGTACGGTATCGAGCTTGCACTCACAGCGGTTGCCTCAATGTCCGGCTGCGCTCTGTTTGGAATGATAGGCATGGTGCCCACCGCGTGCTGATGAACAAGGACGAAGTGGACATTGTCTGCGTCTACTGCCCGAACACCGATGAATGCTACTATTTTGACCCAAAAGACATCAATCAATCGATCACCTTGCGTGTTCGGCCCGCAGGCAATGGACAGCAAAAAGCCGTGCGGCTAGCAGAGGATTACCGCAAAGTGGCTCCCGTCTCATGTCCCTCTCCAGGGTAATCCGCCGGTCGCAGGTTCGAATCCTGCCGGGGGTAAGTTTATCGGGTAGCGGGCTCACGCAGGTTTGAATCCTGCCGGGGGTACAACTTCACGGAGGTCCTCCGAGCCGGGCCGAGGGGAGAGGGGCCGGGAGCATTGCGTGCGAGTTCGCCACGCTGGGGCGACGCAGGTGAGACGCCTCAGCGGTCGCTGAGGGCCTGCTTGACGGCGTACCACAGCTCGGTCATGCGGAATGGCTTGCGGACCAGGCCGGCGGCGCCCGCCCCCAGCAGCGCCGCCGGGGCGTCGTCGCGGATCAGGCCGGTACACAGCAGAACGGGCAACTGCGGCCGGCGCTCGCGCAGCCGCTGGAACGTCACCGCGCTGTTCTCGCGCGGCATCATCAGGTCGAGGACCACCAGGTCGACCGGCAGTCCGTTCGTCAGCAGCTCCAGCGCCTCGTGCCCGCTCGTGGCGCAGGTCACCGTGTGCCCCGCGATCTCCAGGAAGCGGCGGACCACGTCGAGGACCGCCTCCTCGTCGTCAACCACCAGGATGTGATAGCCCGGCGTCGTCTCCGGCTCCAACACCAGGCCGGGCTCCGCCGCGGGACGGCGCCGCTCGCTCTCCGGCGGGCGGACCAGGCGCGGCAAGTACAGGCTCATGCAGGTGCCCGCCGTCGGCGCGCTGCGGATCGTCAGGTAACCCTGGTGGCCCTGGACGATGCCGAAGACGACCGGCAGTCCCAGCCCCGTCCCCTGGCCGACCTCCTTGGTCGTGAAGAACGGGTCCAGCGCCTGGTTCAACACCTCCAGCGTCATGCCGACGCCGCCGTCCTCCACCTCCAGGACGACGTAGTTGCCCGCCGGCACGTTCTGCGGAAACGCCGCCAGCTCCGCGGCCAGAACGGCCTCACGGACTCGGAAGACCAGCTTCGCAGGGGTCAGGGGACAGGGGTCAGGGGTCAGGGAAGACAAGGGTTCTTCTTTGCTGACCCCTGACCCCTGACCCCTGACCCCTGCGAGGGCGTCGCGGGCGTTCAGCGCCAGGTTGATCATCGCCTGCTGGAGCTGGTTGATGTCGGCCTCGACGATCAGTGGCGAGCCGTCGGCGGCACACTCCTGCACCTCGAGCGTTACCTCCATCTGCAGCGTGCGGCCGACCAGGTCGGCGGTCGTGTGGACCAGTTCCGGCATCGACGTCGGCCGTCGCGACAGGGCGGGCTTGCGGGCGAACGCCAGCAACTGGCGCGTCAGCAGGGCGGCCCGCTCCGACAGGTCGACGACGTTCTGCAAGAACTCCCGCACCATCGGGTCGACGCCGGCCTCGCGCAGGCCCAGCGAGGCGTAGCCGTTGATGCCGGCCAGGAGGTTGTTGAACTCGTGAGCGACGCCGCCGGCCAGCGTGCCGACCGATTGCATCTTTTGCGCCTGCATCAGCTGGCGTTCGAGCTGCTTGTGAGCGGTCACGTCGCGCTGGATGCCGACGAAGTGCGTCAGCCGGCCCTGGCTGTCGAGGATCGGCGAGATGGTCAGCGATGCCTCGAACAGGCTGCCGTCCTTGCGGCGGTTGGTCAACTCGCCCTGCCAGCTCTGGCGATTGAGGATGGTCCGCCACAGGTTGCGGTACAACTCCGCCGGATGATGGCCGCTCTTGAGCAGGCTTGGCGGCTGCCCCAGCAGTTCGTCGCGACTGTAGCCGGTCAGGTCGCACAGGGCCTGGTTGACGTGCCGGATCGACCCTTGCAGGTCGGTGATCATGATGCCGTCGTGCGCCGACTCCAGTGCCTGAATGAGCAGGCGATTCAGCTGCAGCAGGCGGTGCTTGGAAACCGACTCGGCGACGCGCTTGGGCAGGTCGGCGAGGAAGGTGAGCGACCGGTCCTTGGCGACGTAGTCGAGGGCGCCAGCGCGGAGGACGCGCGAAGCCAGTTCCTCGTCGCCGTGGGCGGTGACCATCAGGATCGGGACGCTGATGTTCTCCTGGGCCAGCACCTCCAGGAGGTCGATGCCCTCCATGTCGGGCAGGCGCTGGTCGAGCAGGGCGAGGTCGAACGGACACTGGCCCAGGACGATGAGGGCCTCAGCGGCGGTGCGGCAGCGCGTGACGCGATGGCCGGCCCGTTCCAGGCAGCGGCGCATCAGCAGGGCGATGTCGTCGTCGTCCTCGACGAGGAAGAGGTCCAACGTCTCGAACTCAGCGCCTTTCGGCATCACGGGATGCTGCTCCGGTTGTGCGGCTCGGGACCGTCACGACGGCCCGGCAGCCCTCGCTCGGGGTCGGCTCCAGGCAGAGGGTTCCGCCCCAGCCCTCGACGAGCTGGCGGGCGAGGAAGAGGCCGAACGAGGGCCCCTGATCCGGGGGCGCGGCGAACGGGTCGAAGGCCTGCCGCAACCGGAGCGAGCCCGGGGCGGGACCATCGTCTTCGACCCGGACCTCCGTCCCGTCCGGCGTGACCAGGGCGGACACCTCGATGCGGATCGGCTTTTCTGGAGACCCGCTCTCGGGGATGCCCCGCCGCGCCGCATGCAGGAACAGCTCGACGAAGACGCGGCGTGCGGCACCCGGCGGCAGCGCCAGCGTGGGCATCGGTTGAAGCATATCATATCGCATGACAGGGCGCGGGCACAACCAGCCGGCCTCCGCCGCCGCCTCGCGGCAGACGTCCTCCAGCGACAGCTCCGCGGGCGGCTCGACGCGGCGGCAGATGCGGCCGACCTCGGCCAGCGCCGCGATGAAGTCGTGGACACGGGCGGCCAGGTCGCTCACTCGCACCAGGTCGGTGCGCGTCTCGGCGTCGAGGCGGTCGCCGGCGTCCTGCTCCAGCATGCGGGCCGTCCCCTGCAGGGCGACGAGCAGGTTGGGCAGCTCGTGGCCGACCGCCTGCTGGTAGCACGCGAGCAGGCGCTCCGCTCGTGCCAGGGCTCGCGCCGCGTCGTCCGGGCGAACGGAGTCGGCCGAAGAGGGTTCCATGCGAGTCCGAAAAGAGGGGCGGTTCGTCGTAGGCGGTTTCGCCGTGAGCCTCTGGCGAGCGCGGCGGCACGCTCGCCAGAGGCTCGCGCTAAGAAGCGGTTTCAAAACCTCGTGGGGCAGGCTTCCAGCCTGCCAGGCGAAGGTAGGCTGGAAGCCTGCCAGGCGAAGGCAGGCTTCCAGCCTGCCAGGCGAAGGCAGGCTTCCAGCCTGCCAGGCGAAGGCAGGCTTCCAGCCTGCCAGGCGAAGGCAGGCTGGAAGCCTGCCCCACGTTTTGAAACCGCGGCTAAACCAATTCGGCGATGGGCGTGCCCTCACGCAGGATCGGGTGGGGCCGGCCCGATCGGTCCGTGAAGCTCAGGCTCGTGTCAATACCAAGGACGTGATAGAGCGTCGCCAGCAGGTCGCCGGGCGAGACGGGCCGCTCCTTCGGGTATTCGCCCTTGTCGGTCGTCGCGCCGACGGCGAGGCCGGTCTTCAGTCCGCCGCCGCCGAGCAGGGCGAAGCCCGACTCGCCCCAGTGATCGCGGCCGGCGCTGGGGTTGATGCGCGGCGTTCGCCCGAACTCGCCGCAGACGCAGATCGCGACGCGCTCGTACAGGCCGCGCTCCGACAGGTCGCTCACCAGCGCCGCCAGGGCCCGGTCGACGATCGGCAGCTTGTACTTCATTGCCGCCTCGACCTGGGCGTGATCGTCCCACCCGCCCATGTGAACAGTGACGAAGGTCACGCCGGCCTCGACGAGACGGCGGGCGAGAAGGGTACTCTGGCCCCAGGTATGCCGGCCGTAGCGGTCGCGCAGGCGCGGGTCTTCCTTGTCGATGTCGAAGGCCCGTCGCGCTGCCGGGCCCGAGATCATCTCGTACGCCTCGCGCTGGAAGCGGTCGAGCGTGTCGAGCGTGCCGCTGCGGTCGACGTTGCGGCGCAGGCCATCGAAGCGGCCCAGCAGTCGCTTGCGATCCTCGAGCTGGCCCAGCGTCACGCCGCCGGGCAGCTGGAGGTTCTGGACCGAGAATGTCGCCGCGCTGGGGTCGCCGCCGGTCTGGAAAGGGTTGTAGGACGTGCCCAGGTAGGCGGCGCTGTTGTAGCCGGGGATCAGCCCGACGCTGGCGGCGTAGGGCACGGCGACGTAGGCGGGCAGGCCAGCGCGGTTGGGGCCCCTCACCCTGGCGGTGATGGACCCGGCCGACGGATACATCGGATCGAGATTGGCCGCCGTCGAGCCGAGGTAGCCGGTCAGCATCCAGTGAGCGCCGGCGAAATGGTCGCCCGTGGTGTGCGCCAGCGAGCGGACCACGGCGATTTTGTCCATGACCTTTGCCTGCAAGGGCAGCAACTCGCAGACATCCAGGCCGGGGACGCTGCTCCTGATCGGCTTGAACGGCCCGCGATACTCCGCGGGCGCCTTGACCTTGAGGTCGTAGGTGTCCATGTGGGTCGGCCCGCCATCGAGCCAGATCAGGATGACGGCGGTGTCACGGGTCGCTTTCGCCTGGGCGGCCGCCTCGGCTCGCAACCTCAGCCAGCCCGGCAGCGACAGCCCGGCGATGCCAAGGAGGCCAGCCTGGAGGAAGCTGCGGCGCGTCAGTCCGTCGCAGTGGCGGTAGTGGTCGCCGGTCGTGACGGTCAGCATGATGATCCCCTTCGCAGGAACGTCTCCGTGAGAAGCAGCTTTCTGGAGTGTAACGGAAAAGCGGCGTTCGAGCGAGCGAAATGCGCACACCCGCATCCGCACCAACGAGGTTGCGCGTCGCGGGGAATCGCTCCTTGCCCTGCGCGAGGGTGGGATGGTAAGCTAAGGCGGGGAAGAAATTCTCAGATGGGGGCGATGTCATGCGAACTCTCCAGACGGTCGTGCTGACTGTCCTGACGCTGGCCCTGCTGGTCCCTTCGTTCTCGGCCCAGAATGCCAAACCGGAGGCCACTCCGTCGACCTCGAGTGACAGCGGTTACAAGGTGCCGGAGAGCCTCGCCGGCAAAACGTTGGACGAGTGGATCAGGGAACTGCGGAGCCTTGATCCGAGCGTCAAGGAGAATGTGCTGCGTACGCTGCCCCTGTTTGGGGACAAGGCCGCGAAAGCGGTCCCCGCCGTCATCAACCTGGCGAACCTCGAGGGTCAGGACGTCAGCGTGCGCGTCAACGTCTGCATCGCGCTGATGTCACTGAATGTCCCCCCGGGCGAGTCGAAGGCTGCGGTCCGGGCCCTGGTGAGGCGCCTGACCACTGACGCACAGGCGGTGGTGCGACTGCACGCGGCGATGGCGTTGGGCCAGTTCGAGGATGCGAAGGAGGCCATCCCGGGCTTGCTTATCTCCATCAAGGATACCGGCTCGTGGGAGATCCGCAGGGCAGCGATCGCCGCGCTAGCCGTGGCGGGCAAGGACAAGGAGAAAGGGCCCGACCCACGCGCCACGGCGGCCCTGCTGGACGTCCTTCGACTCGAGCACAGCTCCAAGGTTCGCCTCGAGGCGATCATGGCGCTGGCCAGCATGGGAAAATCTGCCGCCCCTCAGACCAAGCAGCGCGTGATCCAGGTGCTGAAGAACGAGTTGAAAGCCCGCGACCGGACGTTTGCCGTGTGGGCGTACGTTGGCCTGATGAAGCAGGACACCCTGTCCAAGGAGTACCTGGGCGCCGTCCTGACCTTCCTGAAGGACGATGACGTGCCGACGCGGGCCCACGCCGCCTATTCCCTGGGCATGCTGGCGTCCGAGCTCAAGAAGCAGCTGGCGGAGAAGGACAAGAAGGAAGTGATCAACGCCCTGGTCAACGCCGCCAAGGGCCCCGAGACAGCGGTGGCTGAGTACGCTCGTTGGTCGCTGGGTGAGCTGGGGCAGGCCTTCAACCCGAGCAACACCGGGAACAAGGGCCCCGACACCATCGCCGGCAAAACGGTGCAGGAATGGATCAAGGAACTGAAGACCAGCCGTGACCCGAGCGTCAAGGAGAATGTGCTGCGGATGCTGCCCCTGTTCGGGGACAAGGACAAGGCCGCGAAAGCGGTCCCCGACATCATCGAGATGGCGAAACTCGACCGGGAGGACGTCAGCCTGCGCGTCAACGCCTGCATCGCCCTGACGACGCTGGAGGTCCCCTCGCACAAGAAGTCGGACGCGGTACGGGCCCTGGTGAAGCGCCTGACCAGCGACACGCAGGCGGCGGTGCGGCTGCAGGCGGCGATGGCGGTGGGCTACTTCAAGGAGGATGCCAAGGAGGCCATCCCGGGCCTGATTAGCTCCACCAAGGATACCGGCTCGTGGGAGATCCGCAAAGCAGCGATCAACTCGCTAGCCCAGGTGGGCTGGGGGCAGACTGGGCCCGATCCGCGTGCCACGGCTGCCCTGCTGGACGTCCTCAAACGGGAGACCTGTTCCAAGGTGCGCCTTGAGGCGGTGATGGCACTGGGCAGCATGGGAAAGGCCGCCGACCAGCTGACCCGGCGGGCCGTGATGGTGGCCCTGAAAAACGAACTGAGCGAGCGCGACCGGACGATTGCCGTGTGGGCGGTGGTCGGCCTGATGGTACAGGACACCTTGTCCAAGGACTACCTGAACGCCGTCCTGAAGTTCCTGGAGAAGGGCAACGTGCCGACGCGGGCGCATGCCGCCTACGCCCTGGGTATGGTGGCGTCCGAGGCCAAGAAGCAGCTGGAGGCCAAAGACGTGAAGGACCTGATCAACGCCCTGGTCAAGGCCGCCAAGGACCCGGATACATCAGTGGCCGTAGAGGCCTGCTACGCGCTGGGCTACCTGGCCCAGTCCTTCGACCCGGGCAAAGAGGCCACCTCCATCCTGACGGAGCTGAGCAACAGCAAGGACCGCAAGCTTGACAGGTACGTCAAGGACATGGCGACGGCGGCGCTGAAGAGCGTCAACGAAGGGAAATGGAAGGCCGCCCAGGCTCCCAAGTCCGACAAGCCCGGCAAATCCGACAAGCCCAAGGTCCCCTGAGCGAGTTCGGCGCGAGGTTCTTTTCCGAAAAGACAGGATGTGACCCATGCGCAAGCTCCTCCTGGCACTGGCGGTGACTGTTGTGGCGGTCCCCGCCGTGCCTGCTCAGACCTTTCTCCGCAAGACGAAGTCGGACTGGTTGAAAGACCTGGCGAGTAACCAATTGGACGCTCAGCGCAGTGCCGCCTTTGCGCTGGGCAAGCTTCGCGATGGCTCGGACCAGACGCTGACGGCGTTGACCGTGGCTCTGGAGAATCCGAGGGACACGGTGCGCGACGCGGCAGCGTTCGCCCTTGGCGAGATCGCCTCCCGGCATCCGATGGCTGTGTGGCAGAAGTCAGGCGAGGAGTTGCGCAAGCGGCTGCACGACAGCGACAAGCGCGTCCGCCGCAGTGCCGCCTTCGCCCTGGGCAGCTGCGGCGAGCAGGCTCAGCCGGCGCTGGCGGACCTGACGCGCGTGCTCCGCGAGGATGACGCGCCGGTAGTGCGCCGCAACGCCGCCTGGGCCCTGGGGCGGGTCGGCAAGGAGACGCACGACCGGGCTGCGGTCGATGGCCTCGTCGCGGCGCTGAAGCGCGACGGCGAGGACCCGCTGGTGCTGCGCGACGTCGCCGGCGCCTTGGGTGAGATCGGCCGGCCGCAAGCCGCGCCGGCGGCGCGGCCGCTTGCCGAGGTCATGCGCAGCAGCCGCGACCCCGCCGTCCGCAAGACGGCCCTGAACACGCTCGTCAACCTGGTCGATCCTTCCCTGGCCAAGGAGGACGAGAAGGAGAACGAGGTTCTGGTGAAGGTGCTGTGCGAGGCGCTGCGCGAGGGGGATGCCGAATCGAAGGGGCTGGTGGCCGGGGCGCTGGCCAACCTCGGCGAGCACGCGGGCCCGGCGGTCAAGGACCTCGCAGCCCTGGTCGACGACGACACCGTCCCGGCTGAGGCACGCCGCAATGCCGTGCTGGCGCTGACCAAGATACCCAAGGCGATCCTCGCCCTGTCGGACGGCGATGCCCGCGAAGTGGTCCGCAAGCTGGCGCGAGCGCTGGAGCCGGGCCAGACGGCCGAGGAGAGGGGGCCCACCGCCGAGGCACGGGCTCGCGACGAGATGAGGCAGTTCACCGCGGAGGCGCTGCACCGCATCGGCTTCCCCCTCGCCGAGGGGGCCCTCAAGCAACTGATCCGGGCCATCCGCAACGACCGCGACCCCATGGTTCGCCACCGCGCCATCTGGGTGTTCCTCAACGCGGACAACCTCGACGGCCTGGAGGGGGCCAAGGAAGTGCTGCTGGAGGTGGTGAAGAAGAAGCGTGAGATGCCGCTCATCCGCTACGAGGCCGCCCGGGCCCTGGCGCGGGCCTTTGGCGCGCAGGCGCCGGACGCGGTCATCGCCACGTTGGAGGAGATGCTTCGTGATACGAGCGTTCGGGTTTACCGGCAGACCAATGCAGACGTCAAGGGCGGCAGCGAGTCGTCGGGCGGGCAGTCGAAGCCGAGGGAAGACGTCGATGGCGACGGCCGCTGCCTGGCCGCTCACGCCTTGTCGTTCATCGGTCCGCGGGCCAAGCGGGGCCATCCGAATATCGTCCCTCTGCTGAAGGAACTCGCCAAGTCGAAAGACCCGATGAGCCAGCAGTACGCTCGCCTGGCGCTGGAAAAGATCGGGGAGTGAGGAGGCGGTCCCGGAAACGCGAAGGGAACAAACAGGATCCCTTTTCCGTTTGCGGCTTAGCGTTCGCCTGTCCTGATTGGGGATGAATCCCCTGTCTGGACAGGCGAACGCTAAGTAGCGGTTTCAAAACGTGGGGCAGGTCGCTGACCTGCCAGCGCCAGGCAGGTCAGCGACCTGCCAGCGCCAGGCAGGTCGCTGACCTGCCAGCGCCAGGCAGGTCAGCGACCTGCCCCACAAAGTTTTGAAACCGCTTCTAAGCCGCAAGCGGAAGAGCGGCGGGCGGTCACTACTGCGGTTTGCCGACCGTGCGCAGGATGTCGCCACGTTCGGCCGGAATGCGCTTACCGGCCAGCTCGCTCGCGATCAGACGGATCATCATCTTGTCGAGCCGCTCGACGTGATAGTTCGTCAGGTGTGGCTCAGCGTGCGCGTTGCCGACACCCGAGTCGTCGGTCAGAAACAGGAACTGCCCGCCCGTCAGCAGCGCCGACGTGCGCATCACGAACTCTGTCGGAGGATCGTAGCCGCTTGCCGCGACCGGGTAGATCGCGATGCCCTTCTTGCGCAGGGCATTCACCGCGTTCATGGCACGGTTCATGTGCTCAGCGTGCGGCGGGGCGTCCGCGATGTGGAACAGGACGCGGGCCGCATGGCTCGTCCGCCATTTCAGATCGACTGCATCCTCGAAGGCCCTGTGGACCGCTTCCGGCGGATCGCCGCCGCCGGCAGCGCTCTGGGCCTGCACCTTCTTGCGGACCTCGTCGAGCGAGGTGGTGAAGTCGAAGCGGCGCGTCACGTACTCGTCGCCCTCGTCGCGATAGAAGACCAATCCGTAGCGCTGGTCGACCTGCGGAAAGCGGTCGTGGATGGCGCGGGCGATGCTCCGCAGTTCGGACTTGAGGTACTCCAGCTCATCGCCCATGCTGCCGGTCGTGTCAACCACCAGGACGAGGTCGAGCTGCCTCACCGGCGCCGCCTCGACCGACGGCAACTGGACCGTGTGCTCGACTGCGTCGCGGGAAACCGTCTGACGCACGGGGTTGCCACCACCGGGGGGCGTGACCGTGACGCGGAAGTCGGCGTCGGGGGCGATGCGGTCCCAGGCGGGGATGAAGACGACGCGGCCATCGGTGCGGCTGATCAGGTCGACAGAGGGCCCGCCGTCGACCGAAGCGATGTTGACCTTGGCATTGCCGACGGGCCGATTTCCGCCGTCGCGGACCGTCAGGACAAGGCGGTGGCCGAGGAACTGGCCGGGCAGGTTGCGCACGGCCGAGTCCTGTCCGAACTGCTTGAGGAAACTGCGGAACGGCGCCCGGTCGAGGTTATCATCGAAGCTGCCGGCCGTCACGATGCCGGACTTCGGCCCCTTGCCGGCGCCGCCGACCGGCGTCACGCCGCCGACGTGGGCCTCCGCGGCCTTCGCCTCGCGGGCCTCGATCTCCTTTGCTCCCGGCATCTCCGCCACTCCCTTGTCCTTCATCCCAGGGGCACTGCCACCGCCCCCAAGAATGCCCCCGCCCTTCTTGTCGTCCCTCGGAGCGTACCAGGTCTCTGCTTTCCTCTCCTCGGGACTCTTGTCAAACGTCTTGTCGCCTTTCGAGCTCGCCTTGTCCCTGCCGCAGCCAGCGGCGATCAGGGCGAGGACGGCGAAAAATGCCACAGCGGTCAGGCTTCGCATTAGTCGCATGAGGATCTTCCTCCACGGGGCTTGGTTTCGTCAATCGTCGAGGTCAGGATCGAGTTCGATGGCGCGGGCGCGATCCTTCCGGGCCTGGACGGCGTTGCCCTTGCGGGCGTGCGATTCGCCACGATGATACCAGGCGCGAGCGAACTTGGGGTCGAGCCGGATCGCCTCGCTGAAATCAGCGATGGCCGCCTCGTACTGTTCCAGGGCGTGCCGGGCCAGGCCGCGATTGTGCCAGGCAGCGACGAGACGCGGATTCACCTCCAGTGCCCGGCCGAAGTCGACCACAGCCCGCCGGTAGTCGCCTGCGTTGTGGTGAGCCAGACCGCGGTTGTTGAACGCCAGCGCGTTCTTTGGATCGAGACGCAGACACTCCGTATAGTCGCTGATGGCGGCGGGATAGTCGCGGCGGGAGAGGTGCAGGCCGCCCCGGTTGTACCAGGCATTGGGCGACGCTGGGTCGAGGCGAATTGCCTCGGCGAAGTCAGCGAGGGCGCGCTCGTGGTCGTCCTTGCGCTGGTGCGTCAGACCACGGTCGTTGAAGGCCCGGGCATTGTGCGTGTCGAGGCGGATCGCCCGGTCGAAGTCAGCGAGGGCGCGGTCGAAATCCTTGCGGTCGTAGTGGGCCGAGCCGCGGTTGTAGTGGGCGACCGCGTCGCGCGGGTCGAGGCGAATCGCCTCGGTGTAGTCGTCGATGGCCTTCGCGAGGGCGCCGCGGTCATGCTGCGCCAGGCCACGCTGGTTGTACCCCCGTGCTGATGTCGGCACCGCCTCCAGTGCCGCGGTGTACGCCGCGACCGCTCCGGCCGCGTCGCCGCGCTTGCGGAGGGCGTCGCCGCGCCGAAGCAGCCGCTCGTGTCGCGCCTGCCGCGACTCGAGGTGCTCGCCCAGCTCCAGCTCACGGACCAGGTCGGGGAAGGCGTCGACGAAAACGGCTCGCTGCACCGTCCCGCCGTGTACCTTCAGCGAGCCCACCTGTTGCGCCAGTCGCGGCGAGCGGTCGATCGCTTTCAGCAGGACGTCCGGGGAACAGCCGGCCTCCGCCGCCACGAGGGCCGCGTCCATCTCGGCCTCGAAGCGCAGGGCGAGAGCGACGATTGGCTCGGTCGCGCTGAGCGGAGCCCCGCTGCGTTCGACCGCCTCCTGAAATCGCTTGGCGTCACGGCGCACCAGGGCGGCGAACTGCTCGCGCGGCGGGTACAGCGCCCGCACCAAGTCGACGTCGCTCTGAGCGAAGGCGCTGGCATTCTTCGTGACGTGATCGCGCACCTGGTCGGCCTTGTCGATCATGCCGCGGGCGTGGCAGCCCATGCAGGAAAGGCCATTCTCGACGGCGCGATCGGGACGTTTCGGATCGCTGACGATGGCGGTCGGTCCCTTGTCGAGGCGATGGCCTTCGCCGTCGACGAGCATGTATCCCTGCAAACCGTTGGGAAGGCTGAAGATGATCTCGCCGCCGTCGTGCTGGAAGCCGTCAGTCCCTTCACCGCCAGCGAGCGGGTGGGCGAACAGGTTCTGTTTGCCGGTGTTGCGGCCGAAGTCGTAGCTGCGCCAGTAGACGACGCCACCCGACTCGTGCCGCTCGATGAGACGATTGTTACGCGAGACGCCGGAGCCATTGAACCCCGCTCGTGCCACGCGCTCCTGCCGGATGTTCTTCGCCACATCGACGCCCAGCCGCTTCTGCAAGTCGCGCTCGGCCTCCGGCAACTGCAAGACCTCGTGATAGAGGGGCGGGCGGGCCGCGGCGGACACGAACCAGTCGGCCCGCACGATCGGCAGCTTGCAGCGCGTCGCCGTCGCACAGTCCCGGGCATCGTCCGAGTCGACGAGGACGCCATACGGGTTGGCATCGAGAACGCGGTCCCAGACGCTAGCGTCCCACTCGTAGTCGCGCAGATCGATGCGGAAGACCGTGCGAGCGGAATCGACCGGCTTCGGCACGACGACGGTACGCCCCCACGACAGTGAGTTGACCAGCTTGGACAGCCCGTGCCGGTAGCTCTGCAACTCATCTTCGGATAATCCGGCGTTGTAAAGGTGGGTAAGTGTAAAGTAGCGCGTGAAGCGTCGCTGCCGCTCGGGGATTCGCCCCAGGTCGGCGCGGATGGTCTTGAGCACATCGGCGTGCGACAGGAAGGGGCGTTTGTTGGTGGGCGGGTCGAAGTCGGGGGCGCCGGCCTCGATCCAGCGTTTGACCAGGGCGATGTCGTCGGCGCCGGGGCGAGGCTTCTCGTCCTCCGGCGGCATGGGGTTGTCGTCGCTGGACAGCCGGCGGAACAGGCGCGACTTCGCCGGCTCTCCGGGGACAACCTTGCGTCGCTCCAGCAGACGACGGCGATCGAGGACGTAGTTGAAGCCGCCCTCGTTGGCGCCGTCGTTGCCGTGGCAGCGGTAGCAGTGCCGCTCGAAGACCTGGCGCACTTTGCGGGCGAGATCGTCCTTCCTCGGTTCCTCGGCGTTCGCCGCGGCCGCAGGCAGGGACAGCACACAGACCAGGAGAAGACGTTCCATGACCACTCCGGAAGAAGGGACAGGAGGAGCGGTAGACGGGAGCGAATGCTCTCTCAATCAAGATGCGCGGATGGGGGAATTATTCCCCCTCGTTTCCCCTCGTTCCCAAGCGCTGCTTCGCGGCGACGGCGACCCCGAAGAGTATTACGTTTCTGCCGGGACGTTAGTGCGACGAAGCAGAGCTTCGTGGCCTCGCGTTCCCAAGCAGAGCTTGGGAACGAGGGGACCCAGACCTACTTGACCAGCAGCACCGGGCACTTGCAGACGAGGCCGATCCGGTAACTCAGACTCCCCAGGCCGGCGATGGGACGGTCCGGCTCGAACGGCGGCGAGGTGAGGACGATCAGGTCGACGCCGGCCTGGCTCACGTAGTCCAGCACCTCGCGGACGCGCTCGCCGAAGACGACTTCGCCGCGGACGGTCACCTGGGCTGATGACAATTCGCCGGCCCAGCGCTCCAGGTGCGCCGCCGCCTTGCGCTCCAACCGCGTGTAGAAAGGCGCCTCCTCCTCGCGCGACAGGCCGGGGATGACCTCGACGACGTGCAGCAGCGTGACCTCGCCGCCACCCTGTCGGGCCAGGTCGGCGGCCAACCGCAGCGCTGCCGCGTGCCGGTCGGTCAGGTCCAGCGGCAGGAGAATTTTCTTGAACATGGACACCTCCGCCCGTTGAAATGCCAGAACTCCCCGTCAGAGCGTCCCGTAGGACGGATTTCCAATCCGTCCCGGCTGAACTGGACGGATTGGAAATCCGTCCTACCAGAGCGTCCCCTTGATCGTATCAGATGCCGGGGAGGCGCGAGGAGGAGGATCAATGGTCCACCAGAAGCAACTCACCGTGTCGACCGCCGGCCACGGCGACATGCACGACCTGACCGACGAGGTAGCGAAGGCCATCGTCGAGGCGGGCGTCCGCACCGGCATCGTTCACGTCTTCAACGTCGGCAGCACGGCGGCGGTCGGCACCATCGAGTTCGAGCCGGGCCTGTGCGGCGACCTGCCGGCGGTCCTGGACCGACTGGTCCCGCCATCGCGCCAGTATGGCCACGAGCAAACCTGGCACGACGGCAACGGTCACTCGCACTTGCAGGCGACCGTCCTTGGCCCGTCGCTAACCGTGCCGGTCGCCGCCGGCAAGCCGCTGCTGGGGACCTGGCAACAGGTCTTCCACATCGAGTGCGACATCCACCCGCGCCAGCGCACCGTCGTCATCACCGTCGTGGGCGAGCCGTGAGCGGGGTGGCCGGCCGTCCCTTTTCCCGAAACGAGCGATCCCCCATGTCGTCACGCATCCTGATCCTGTCTGCGTCCGTCGGAGCAGGGCACCTTCGCGCCGCCGAGGCCGTCGAGTTGGTCCTGCGCGAGACGGTCCCCACTGTGTACGTCGAGAACATCGATGTGCTGCAGATGACCAATGCCGCCTTCCGCCGGCTCTACAGTACGTCCTACGTTGACTTGGTCAACAAGGCTCCGCACCTGCTCGGCTACTTCTATGACAAACTCGACCAGCCGAGCAAGTCGGGCAAGAACCGCGGCGGCCGGCTGCGGCTGGCGATGGAGAAGCTCAACCTGCGCAAGCTGGTCCGCCATCTTGAGCGCAACCACTGGGACCTGGTGATCAACACGCACTTTCTGCCGGCGGAGATCATTGCCTCGCTGCGCCGCGACGGCCGGTTGCGCGTGCC
The DNA here is from genome assembly GCA_016177925.1 of Planctomycetota bacterium. Lineage (GTDB taxonomy): Bacteria > Planctomycetota > Planctomycetia > Gemmatales > Gemmataceae > JACOUH01. The sequence goes on from JACOUH010000221.1 coordinate 16,579, forward strand.
GCAGGTGACGGCCACCACCGACTTCGAGACGCATCGTCTCTGGGTGAACCAGCCGTGCGACCACTACTTTACCGCCACCGACGAGGGGAAGGAGTACCTGCGCCACTGGGGGGTGCCGGAGCAGGACATCACCCGTACCGGCATCCCGATCCACCCGGCCTTCTGCAAGCCGAAGGATCGCCGCACGCTGCGCAAGAAGTTCAACCTCGACGAGGACCGGCCGCTCGTGCTGCAGCTGGCGGGCGGCTTCGGGGTCGGGCCGATCGAGGCCATCTACCGGGCACTGCTGGCAGTGCCGGAGCCGATACAGGTGGTCGTCGGCGCTGGCCGCAACGAGAAGGTGAAGGAAGAACTGGGCCGTGTGCCGGTGCCGCCCCAGCACAGCGTCCAGGTCATCGGCTTCACGACCGAGATGGACGAGTGGATGCGCGCCGCCGACCTGGTCGTGTCCAAACCGGGCGGGCTGACCACGTCGGAGGCGCTGGCCGCCGGCACGGTGATGGTGATCATCAATCCCATCCCGGGACAGGAGACGCGCAACAGCGACTTCCTGCTGGAGAGCGGGGCGGCGGTCAAGGTCAACGCGGTCGGTTTGCTGACGTACAAGGTGACGGGCCTGCTGCGCGACTCGGAGCGACTGGCCCGTCTGCGGGCCGGCGTGGCCCGCATCGCCCGTCCCCGTGCCGCCTACGACGTCGTCAGCAAATCGCTGGAGTTCCTGCGCGCCCTTTAGCCCGAAGCGCGAGCGAGGAACTCCTCAACCCCGATGCGGTCCCGCATCGTCAGCAAGACAGGAACCGTCCCCTGGTAACAGGAGTTGACTCGATGAAGAAGTCTCCCAAGCCCGTTAAGCCAGTGCCACCCCGCTTTCGTGTCGGCGACCGGGTTCGTATCCTTCACGGGTGGGTCGGCCTCCTTGGCGAGGTCGTCGAGGATCGCGGCAACCTCGGTGTGGGGGGAGAACGCATTTACGGCGTCCACATGAAGGTGGACCAGTGGAATGAAATGACCACAGAGTTTCCGGAATCGTCCCTGGAAGCCGTCCCTGCGTGAGGCCGGAGACGAAGGCGAGAAACCGGGTAACACTTAGCCCGACGCGCCAGCGAGGGACACGGCGAGCCCTCGCTGGCGCGTCGGGCTAAGCCGGTCGTCGAACGATGACAAGCGTCCCTTCCGGCGTTCGCCGCACGAGGAAACGCGGGTCGGCGGATTGCAGCGCGTGCTCGCACAGGCCCGCCGCGTTGAAGGGACAGGCAACGCACTTTCTTGGATACTGCATCTCCGGAATCGGCTCCCGCGCCGCCAGCCAGAAATCGAGCGCCCAGCCAAGGTCCTTCTCCGCCTGGCCCCGATCGTAGCGGTACAGGAACGCCTTCCAGCGGTCGCCGTCGACGACCGTTCGCTGCAGTCGCGTTGTGACCAGTGATCGGCGAGCCGCCTCGCAGCGCTCGTAAATGGCACCGAGGGTGCCGTCTGCCTGCAAGGCGCCGAGCTTCTCGTCCTTTGCCCGCGCCCCTTCGTCCGGGGTCGCCGCCCGGAAGGAGCGCGGGAACAGGACGATCCCGTAACAGAGTTCGCTCGCCTCGAAGCCCATGCTCTCGGCGAGAAAGGCGTAGACGAGGGCCTGCACTTCCTGACTGCGGAAGGGCCGGTCGGCGGTGGAGAACTTGAAGTCGAGCGTCAGGCGGGCGCTGGTCCCCTCGAAGGCGAAGAAGTCGGGCCGGCCACGGATCAGCACGTCGCGGAAGAGGCCCTCCAGCGTCCACTCGCACAGCGCCAGCTTCTTGCCCTCCCTGATCGAGCGCTCGATCTCCTCGCGCGTGACGGGAGCGGCCTGGCTGGCGAGGGCGGCGTGGTTCTCCTCGCCCTGCTCCAGGGACGGCAACTCAAGCCGCACCTCCGGATGCGTGCGGCGGAGGTGGACCTTGTACTCGCAGTAGAGCTGATCGCCGATCTCCGAGGGCCACAAATGCGTCAGGTCGTATCGAAGCTTTGCACTCATGCCGTCTGCCCGCGCCGGTGAAGTCTGCCGTCCTCCGGCATTATACCCGCCGGGCGGCCGCTCTTTTCCGTGCGTCCGCGGTGCGCTAAAATAGAGACGTTGACTCGCTCTCCCGGCCCCCAACCGATTGCGGACAGAGCCATGCCTCGCGACCCCTACGAAGTGCTCGGCGTGGCGCGCAGCGCCAGCGAAGACGAAATCAAACGTGCCTACCGCAAGCTGGCGCGGCAGCACCACCCCGACCGCAACCCCGGCGACAAGCAGGCCGAAACCCGGTTCAAGGAAGTCCAGGACGCTTACGATGTCCTCAGCGACAAGGAAAAGCGGCAGCAGTACGACCGCTTCGGCTTCGCCCCGCAGGGCGGCTTCCGCGGCGGGCAGGCCAGACCGGGCGGGCCGAACGTCCACTTCAGCACCGAGGGCATCGACCTCGACGACCTCTTGCGCCAGTTCGGCGGCATGGGCGGCATGGGCGAAGCAGCAGGCGCCGAAGACCTGGGCGGATTCAGCCAGATGTTCGGCCGGCGGGGCCGCGGTGCGTCGCGCTCACGGCGGCCGAAGCCTGAGCCGGTCGAGGCGGAGGTTTCCATCCCGTTCCTGACCGCGGCCGAGGGCGGCACTGTCACGCTGCAAGTTGGCGAGCACACCATCGACCTGAAGGTCCCCGCCGGCGCCGAAGACGGCAAGAAGATGCGCCTGGCGGGGCAGGCCCCCGGCGGCGCCGACCTGATCGTCAAACTCCGCGTCGAGCCCCATCCGTACTTCCGCCGCGAGGGCAACGATATCATCCTGGAAGTGCCGCTGACCTTCACCGAGGCGGCGCTGGGCACCAAGGTTGACGTGCCGACGCTGAAGGGCGAGCGATTGTCGGTGCCGGTCAAGCCGGGCACGACGAGCGGCGCGCGGCTGCGGTTGCGCGGCTACTGCA
>JACOUH010000222.1 GCA_016177925.1 Planctomycetota bacterium
TGTGGCTATTTGGGCGATGTCCGCCATTCCTGCAAATGCTTTCCCATGCAGATCGCGCGCTACATGGGCCGTGTCAGCGGGCCGCTCCTGGACCGCATCGACATGCACATCGAGGTTCCGGGGGTGCCGTTTCAGGAACTGTCTGCCCAGGCCGATGGCACGCCCAGCGCCGTCATGCGCGAGCAGGTCAACCGCGGCCGCGCCGTCCAGCAGCAGCGCTTCGGGGCGGACAGCAACGTCCTCAACAGCCGCATGAGCAGCCGCCAGCTGCGTCGCCACTGTCAGCTCGACGAGGAGGGGCGCGGGCTGTTGAAGACGGCGATGGAGGAATTGGGCCTGTCGGCACGGGCGCACGACCGCATCCTCCGCGTCGCCCGTACTATCGCCGACCTGGAAGGAGTGCCCGACCTCCGGCCCAGTCATCTCGTCGAGGCCATCAGCTACCGCTCCCTCGACCGCAAGCTCTGGACGCAGTAAGGAGATGCTCTGCAATACGGCTTCCCTCCCGAGCTTGGCAGGCCCGTAGAATACGGGACAGGGGCGGAGCACCTTTCAATCGCTCTCCCGCTATTCAGAAGGATTGTTGCGCGATGCTGACCCGACTCCGAGTCCGAGGCTTCAAGAATCTGCTGAACGTCGACGTTCGTTTCGGCCCGTTTACCTGCGTCGCCGGGCCAAATGGCGTCGGCAAATCCAACCTGTTCGATGCTATCCACTTCCTGCACCTCCTGACCAAGAATCAAGTCATGGAGGCCGTGCAGAAGATCCGGGACGCAAGCGGCCGGTCGGCCGACCCGAGTGCTCTGTTCAGCGCCTTCGGGAAGTTTCGGTCCCCGGAGATGCGCTTTATAACAGATTTAGTGGTTGACCGTAGTGTTCAGGATGATTTCGGGGTCAGCGCCGAAGCCGCGATCTCCTCCTTGCGCTACGAGGTCGCTTTTGCCCTGGAAGAACAGGACGGGGTTGAGCGTCTCAAGTTGGTGTATGAATCGCTCGTGCCGATTCCGGTGCTCAGCGCGCGCAAGGAAATCGGCTTCCCCGCAAAAAAAGACTTCAAGGAGACAAGCATCACCGGGCGAAGAACAAAGCCGTTCATCTCCACGGAGAACAGCGGAGCTTCGACGGAGATTACCGTTCATCAGGAAGGACACGGAGGCAGGAAGCTTCCTGCCACCAATTCCTCGCGGACCGTGATCGGAGGGCTGGCCTCGAGCGAGTTCCCGACGATTCTCGCCGTTCATCGCGAGATGGAATCCTGGAAGACCTTACTGCTCGAGCCCTCCTCCATGCGTGCCCCTTCCCTGTACCGCGATCCGCGCATGGTGGACGCTCGAGGAGGCAATCTGCCCGCGACAATCCACCGCCTGGAGCGGGTGGAGGACCGCCCGGGGCGTGTCCGGGCCACGATTGCCAATCAACTCGCTCGGCTGCTTGACGACGTACAGGAGTTACGTCTCCGTTCCGACGACAAAACGGAGACGTGGACGGTTGAAGTCCGTGGGCGCGATGGTATCTTCCACCCGGCTCGTTCCCTCTCCGACGGCACCCTCCGATTCCTCGTCTTGACGGTCCTGGGCCTCGATCCTAAAGCCAAAGGGATGATCTGCCTGGAAGAGCCGGAAAACGGCATTCACCCTCAACGGATTCCAGCGATGGTGGAACTTCTGCGCGGTATCGCTGTCGATCCGGAGTACCCGATCGATGACGAGAATGCTCTGCGACAGGTCGTAATCAATACGCATTCGCCGCCGGTCGTGAATCATGTTCGCCAAGAAGAGCTGGTCTATCTCTGTGACGAATGGGTCACCCGGGACGGGCAGAGCGGGCGGGTCGCCGCTGTCCGCGTCCCTCCAAACAGTTGGCGGGCCAATGTCCCAGACGCTCCGACCCAGGTGGCGCGCGGGGACCTGGTCGATTACCTTGGCAACGCGGCTGACGGTTGGCTGGCAAGGACCTACCACGAGAGCAGCAATGGCGAGCCCGCTGAGGTACACCCTGGTGACGGACGGCTCCAGTGACCGCGCCCTGCTGCCCATCATCAATTGGGTCCTTCAATCGATCCCTGCCTCGGGGGAGCGAGGGTTCATAGGCCAGTGGGCTGACTTGCGCAACGTCCAGAGGACGGCTGCCGGTCTGCGCGGGAGGATCGTCGAGGCTCTTCGCCTGTATCCGTGCGACATCTTGTTCGTCCACCGGGACGCGGAGGCGAGTGAACGGGAAGTGCGGCAGCAGCGGTGCCAGGAGATCCAGACCGCGATGGAAGGGCATCCGATTCCGTACGTCAGCCTTGTGCCCGTTCGCATGACCGAGGCCTGGCTCTTGATTGATGCGGCTGCGATTTGCCGAGCGGCAGACAATCCCAATTCGCGCGCCCGGATCGCTCTTCTGGCTCTCCGCCGGTTGGAGCAGGAAAGCGATCCAAAGGCACTCCTCCACACCTTCCTGATCGAGGCATCCGAGAAGCGCGGACGACGTCGCGATCAGTTCCGGCGAGAGCTACCTTGGCGATGTGCCCGCGTGGCAGAACTGATAACCGATTTTTCTCCGCTTCAACAGCTGCAGGCATTCGCTGAGTTTGCGGAGCAGACCCGACAGATCCTTCAAAGCCTTCCAGGGAATGAGTAACGGTTCTGCCCAGTCACTTCGGCGAGGCCATCAGTTCGGGCGGGAGTCCTGTCGGGACCCGTGTCGCCTGGTGCAGCCAGAGACCCATCTCAGCCGGGAAAAGGCAGCATACGGGTTCACGGATTCTTTACCCGGTCCCAGTTCACCACGGTGGCGAACGGGCGTGGCGAACTCGCCCCCAACGGTCCGGCCCCTCTCTCCCCTCGTCACCTCCTCGGCGAAAATGTCCGTAGGGACAGCCGGCTGTCCTCTTTCGCAGTACGATGTTCCGATGTCACTTCTCCGACGTGCCCTGACGAAGTAGCTTCAGCACCTTGATCTTGATGTTCCGGTAGGCGACCTCGTCGCCGTGGTCCTGGAGGTCGATCCGGCCGCGCTTCAGCGTGCCGAACTTTTTCCAGGCGTTGAACTTGCTCTTGGCAACCCGCTGCTTCCAGTCATCGCTGCCCAGGTCGTAGACGACGACCTTCTTGCCGTTGAGCCAGTGCTCGACGTGTCGGAACCTGTCGATCACGATGCGCCCCTGGTTCCACTCGCCGACCGGCTTCGTCACGTCTTCGCTCGGCGGATACAGGGCGTAGCACGACGCGGCGGAGGTGAGCTTGTTGCGTCCGTCGGGATGCCGCTTGTTGTCGAGGATCTGATACTCCGGGCCGGTGAAATACGGGGCGTCCTCGTGCTCGCTAACGTGGTACATCACGCCGCTGTTGGCGCCGGGCGTCACCTTCCACTCGAACGACAGGTCGAAGCTGTCGAAGGCGTCCGCGGTGACGATGTCGCCGCCATGCTTGCCGTTCTTGGGGCTGACGACGAGGGCGCCGTCGACGACCTTCCACTTGTCGGGCACGTCCTTGCCGCGGAAGGCGTGCCAGCCGTGCGTCGTCTTGCCGTCGAAGAGGAGTCGCCAGCCGTCGGTTTTTTCCTTTTCCGTCAGGGTGTTCGGGGCGGGCTCCTCGGTCCTCGCCACCGATGCCAGCAGGGCCAGCGCCGCCAGGGAAAGTCGCAGAACGTGTCGCATCGTCGGTCCTCCCTCGGGTGTGCTGTCGTCGTATCGAATCTGGCCGGGGCTGTCCAGACGCTGCGAACAAAAACGAAGGATCGGTATCTCACCACGGGCGGTGAGGCGTTAAAGAATTAGGGAGATTTTTCAAAATCCGTGTCCACCAATTGCCAAAAATCGCGATTAACATAGTTGGGCACCTCCATCTGATCTTGGCACATACTGAACACAAGTCACCGTCCCCTCCATCGACCGTGGCGAGGGAGCACTCGTTCAAGAGCCTCCCTCTCCATGTTCTGCGTGGAAAGACCGTCGCTGCGGGGCGCAAAGGCACTCAGCCAGGAGAGGACAATGCACCGAAAGGAAGGAATGAACGATGGACAGCAATCCCGATCAGGACTTCCTGAGCGCACTCTGCCTGGAGGCACTCTCCGACACAGGGGCGGGGCTGCGGGCAATCCTGGCCTTGCTTGAGCGGCACATGCGCGCCGATGTGGGAAAGACGGTTCGTTGGCACTTGCGGTCACTCTCTCGCGAGGACATGGAAGACGTCTGGCAGGAAACCTTGACAGAGATCTGGTACTCGTTGAGGCAGGGCAAGGTTCCACGGGACCGAGGTGTCGGTGCTTGGATTTGGACGATCGCATTTCATCAGGCCATCGATCTCCTTCGTAGGCGACGGACACGCCGCAAGAGGGAATGGGTCGTGGCGATTTCCTCCGAGACCTGTCAGGAAGGCAACTCCGGCACGGAGAGCACGGACCAGGAGGAGTGAGCGGCAGTCGAGCGCCAACTGAACGAGCGAATCGCTGAGCTGCCGCCCGATCAACAAGCGCTGCTGAGGATGCACTTCCGGGAGGGCAAGACGCTTCGAGAAATCGGCGAGGCCCTCGGATTACCCGTCGGCACCGTCGCCTCGAGACTATCCCGCATCCTGTCGACTCTGCGCGAGCGTCTGAGAATCGCCCCGGAAGACCTCTAAATAGCTACAAGGTTAGGGGAAAGTGGTTGTGGGTGTGCCATGCTTTCGCGGCCCATGCAGCCAGGGGCAGCGACCCTGCCGCGGAAGGCCGCGAAAGCATGCCACCCCCCCGATACTTCACTTTCCCTCTTACAAGGAGCTATTTAGTGAGCAGAAACGCTCACCTCGCCCAACGGTCTCGTCGGATTCCCGGACCAGGCCTTGCGGCTTTCGCCGTCTCGACTCGTCCGAGAGCAATTTCCTCTTTTTTGGAAAAAAATCGAAAAAAGAGGGATGCAAACTCGGCGGGCTGCGTTGTTACTGATAGAAGGGCAAAGGGCGACTCCATTCGGGACAATCTGCGGCAACCTCTCGCCAGGGATTTGCGCTCGCGGGTTGGCGGGGAGGGACTGTCCCATCGCCTCGCTGTTTGGGATGCGAGGAAGGTTCGCTGTCAAGGCCCCCGGTCGCGCCGGGGGCCCTACGGAGGGTGCATCATGCGCATGCCGCTCGTTTGCTCTTCTGCCATTGGTGTTTGTGGCGTCTTCACGCTCCTCTGGCTTCCCGCCCGCCTCGGGGCCGCGGAACCGGACCCCGACGAGGCCGTGTTGCGGCGCGCGGGCGTGTCCGCGGATGACAAGTCCCTGCTCACGTTCTTCCGCGCACGGGCTGGCAATGATGACGACCTGGCGCGGGTCGGCGCCCTCGTCCGGCAGCTCGGGAGCACCTCCTTCAAGGCCCGGGAAGAGGCGGCCGAGAAGCTCGTCCGCCTGGGCCCGGCTGCGGAGGAGGCACTCAGCGAGGCGGTACGGTCGAAGGACTCCGAGGTTGTCGACCGCGCGAAAACCGTTCTCCGGAAGACCCGGGACCGACACGATGCGGTCGTGGTCTCGGCCGCCCTGCGTCTGCTGACGCGGAAACGGCCGGAGGGTACGGTGGAGGCCCTGCTGCGTTATCTCCCCTACGGGGCGCACGGGCCGCTTACAGACGAGTTGTGGTTCGCCCTCGACGCTCTGGCGGCAGCCCGGCCAAAGGCCGACCCGGCCATCGTCAAGGCCCTCGACGATCCGGTGGCAGTCCGACGCGCGGCCGCGGCGTATCTGACGGCCCGTCGCGGCGATCCGAGCCAGCAGGAGGCCGTGCGCCAACGCCTGGCCGACGCCGACCCGCTGGTCCGGCTGCGGGCGGCGCAGGGGCTCCTGGGACGCGGACGGAAGGAGGCCCTCCCGGTGCTCCTCGACCTGCTGCGGGAGACGCCGCTGGAGGTGGCCTGGCAGGCCGAGGAGTTGCTGCACTGGGCGGCGGGGGAGCAGGCACCCGAGACGGTGGTGGGCGCGGGGAGCGAGGCGGCCGGCGGCCGTTGCCGCGACGCCTGGCGGGCGTGGTGGCAGAAGCGGGGGGACGCGCTGGACCTGTCGCGGGTGGCAAAGGGCGGCCGCCGGCCCGGGCTCGTGCTGGCATCGTGGGGCAGCACCCACAGGAACCTGGTCACAGTCGGCGCCGTGTGGCTGGTCGGCTGCAGCGGGGGCCCCCGCCTGGAGGTCAGGATCGGGTTGCTCGCGCAGGACATGCATCTGTTGCCGGGGGGGCGGCTCCTCCTGGCCGAGTGGGGGCCAGGGACCTACATCCGACGCGCGGGGAACGTCACGATACACGACGCGGGACGCATCACGATCCGCGACGCCGAAGGGCAGGTCCTCTGGCGGTACGAGACGAAGTGGCCGAATAGCTGCTCCCCGCTCGCGGGGGGGAACCTGCTGGTCGCGGGTGGCGGCGTGGTGACGGAGGTGTCCCCCCCCACGGGCCAGACCGTCTGGTCCCACATCTTCGCCTACGGGCGCCAAGGCGTGCCCAGTTTGAGCTACCCCCAGCGGTTGCCCAATGGCAACTTCGTCGGCTTCGCCGAGTTGGACCGCGGCCGCGTGGACCTGGTGGAGACGGACCCCGAGGGGGCCCGGGTGGTGAAGCAGGTGACCGTGCAGGATACCATCAGAGAAACCGAGCGCATCAAGGTATCGAACGGGAGGACGTACCTACTGGCCGGCAGCGCATGGGACGGGGTGATACGGGAGATCGATGGATCGGGGAAGACCGTCTGGAAGTCTCGCCCACTCTACGCCAATGACGTCGCGCTGCTGAACGACGGCACGCTGGTGGTCGCCACGGGGAAGCGGGTCGTGGAGATCACCCGCTCGGGGGGGGTGGCGTGGGAGGCGCTGGTCCCCGCGGACGACTTGGGCTGGGCCCGGGCCGCTCGTCCGTGCCTGCGGCTGGTCCGGCTGGGCTTCGATGCCCCCCGGCCCGCGGACCTCGACCTCGACACCTCGGTCCAGTATCGGCTGGCGGGCCTGGGAAGTCGGAACCCCGATGCTCGCCGGTGGTCGGCCAGGGTACTGGAACGCATGGGCACGAAGGCGGAAGTGGCCGTCCCGGCGCTGATCAAGGCGCTGGACGACCCCGACACGGATACCCAGCATGCGGCCTGCGATGCCCTGAGGCAGGTCGTCGGTCCGAAAACGTTTCCCCTTCTTCTGACTGCTCTGACGGCAAGGAACCCTCGGGTCCGGGTGGCGGTGATCTCGGTCTGCGCCTCCCGCAAGGAGCAGAGCAAGGCCATTGTTCCAGCTCTCATCAAGATGCTCAAGGACTACGAGGTAGGCGGCGAGCCCCGTTTCGGAGGCTTGAAAGTCTGCCAGGCCGCGGCCATGGCCCTTGAAAACCACGGGGCGTCCGCTGTCGAGGCGGTGCCCGCCCTGGCGGAGGCCTTGAAATCCGGCGACGCCCTCCTCCGCTGTCTGGCCGCGCGCGCTCTCGGCTCGATTGGGCCCGGAGCCAGGGGGGCGGTCCCCGCGCTTAAGGAGGCGTTGAACGACCCCGAGAAAGGTGTCCGCGATACGGTGGCTGAGAGCCTCAAGAAAATCCAACGGTAGGTGGCCGGTCGCGGTGGCCGGCAGACACGTGCCTCCGCCGGCAGGCGGGGGCCTCACTCGCAAGTAAGGAGGATGATCATGTGGTGGCGCAGATTTCTCAAGAGATGGCGGAAGGCCTGGGCAGCCCGAGGGTCCCCAAAGCCCCGTCGGCGGCTGACTGCCCGGCCCTAGCTGGAATCGCTGGAGGACCGCAACTGCCCGGCGACCCTGACGTGGAAGCCAACAGTGATGGGCAACGATTGGGACGTGGCCGCTAACTGGGTGGGCAACGCCGTCCCCACCCTGGCCGACGACGTCGTCTTCGACATCACCTCCACTGCGAGCGTGTTATCGCCCACGATCAACGGTGCCGCCCACACGCTGAAGATCACCTCCGACTACACGGGCACGATTATCCTGCAGTCCCTGACCGTCAGCCAGGGGACCGCGGGCACGAGCACGATCCAGGGCGGGACGATCGACGTCTGGGGCGACGGCTCCGTTGGCCTCGTGACATTCACCGGCGGGACGCTCAACTGGAGCGCGGGCACTATCAAGTCCGAGTTCACCCCTCCGCCGGCCGGGGCCTTCAATGCCCCTGACTTCATACTCGACGGCGGCGTCACCGCCAACCTCACGAACTCCTCCAACTTCGCGGGGCCCTTCGACCTGTACGTCAACAGCGGCGGGACGATGACCATCTCCACCTCCAACAACATCAACGTGGGCAACGGGAATACCATCACCAACGGGGGGACGATCGACGTCCAGTCGGATGTCGGGTTCGCCGGGATGCAGTTCCGCGGCCAGGGCGAATTCGACAACTCCAAGATCTTCAAGAAGTCCGCGGGCACGGGCCAGACCGGCGTCCAAATGCCCTTCAAGAATCTCAACGCCCTCGCCGAGTTCTCGGTCCAGAGCGGGACCGTCTACCTGTTTGGCTCGGGCACGCAGACAGCCGGGACGACCACGATCTTCGCCGGCACGACGCTAGGGGTCGCCGACACCTACGAGGTCGCTGCGGGAACCCTCAAGAGCAACGGGCCCGGCACCGCCACCGTGACGGGCAATCTCAAGCTGAGCGGAGGCGACTTCTACGTCGGCACCGACGGCACGATCGGCACGTTCTTCGTGACCAACAACTATACCCAGACCGGCGGAACGCTCCACATCGACGTCGACGGGGCCCAGACGCAGCAGAGCGACCTCCTCAAGATCGGGAACCTGGCCAATCTCGGGGGCAACCTCACCGTGAACACCCTCAACTTCCACTCGCCCGGGACCGTCTTCGACATCCTGACGTACGCCACGCACCTGAACGACTTCGCCTCGATAACCTACCTCGGCGGGGTTAGCTACACGGCGATCCCCGGCCTGACGGCGTACGAGCTATGGCCGCCGGCCTGACGGCGTACACGCTGTCGTGAGGAGCAGGACCGTCCCCGCCGGCCTTCACGCGGCCCCGCAAGTCTGTGCTTGCGGGGCCGTGCGTTTCCGGAGGGATCGCCGCGTGTAGCGACGGGACGCCGAACGTCCCCGCGCTGGCGCTCGGGACTTGCGTCAGACCGTCCGCCGTCGGGAATATCTACTTCTCCGGCCGGAGGTTCGGCATCTTGCCGCGCATCTTGTAGAGGTGAATCAGCGCTCGGTCGATCATTCGCTCGCCGGCGCCGACCTCGACCGGCGACACCGTGGCGTCGGCGCCGTAGCCGCCCTCGGCCGCCGCTTCGATGGTCGGGAAATACTGCTGGTAGTCGTTGCAGTAGCCCAGGAAGAAGACATGCTCCAGCCGCGCCCGTCGCTTCAGGCTGAGGGCGTGCCCGCAGAAGAACTCGCCGGAGACGCCGGCGAAACCGATGCGACCGTCCAGCAGCGCTGTCGTCAGGTGCGGCCGCACCCCACCGCGATACTCGCGCTCGTAAAAGGCGACCAGGGCCGGGAAGAACGCCGTGTCGTACATCGTGCGGATCGCCGGATTGCCCAGGTCGAGACGGCTGCCGAAGGTGAAATCGTCTTCGCGGACCTCCAGGGTGTTTTTCTGGAGCGGGGCACACGGGATGTCCTTCAACAGGGCGAGCGCCTCGCGAGCGACGGCCTGGCCGAACTTCTCCGGACCGCGCTGCTCGCCGGGGTTTGGCGACAGATCGCCGGCGGCGCCCTGGAGAAACAGGCACGGCGCCTTCGTCTCCTGCTCGACCAGGGCCGCCATCGCGCCGGGCCAGTCGGCGGAGAACTTGCGGACCGCCGCGGGGTACACGGTGGCATGGGCGGCGAAGTTGACAGCGTGACCGATCGGCCGGCCCGCCGCGTCTTCCACGCGCAGCACCAGCAAGTCGCGGTCGACCGGCTTGTCGGCGAGCTTCGAGTGCCGGTTGCGATTGAGCATCACCTGCTTCGAGGCCAGGCCGAGCCGGGCCGGCTTCATTGCCTTGGCCGCCGTCAGGATGACGTCGCCGAGCTGCCGCTCGAGCTGCCGGACGTATGGCTTCTTCGGGTCGGGCCAGTCGTCCAGTTCGAGGACCGGGCCGTGGTGGGTGTGCGAGGCGACCAGCAAGACGTGCTCGATGCCGGCCGCCTCCTTGACGCGGGCCCGGATCACCGCGGTCGACTGCCGGGTCGGGGCGCGGCCGAGGTCGAGGCTGACCAGGGCGAGCCGCCGCCCGCCGGCCGACAGCACCAGGGCGCGGGCGTACAGAGGGTCGAGGACGCCCACGCTGGGGGCGTCGTGGCGGGCGCCGTAGCCCCACATCGGGTGCCCCGTCGGCGGCGTGATGTCGACCTTCGCCGCCCCCGCCTCCAATCCCGCCGCCAGCACGGGCCCGGCAGCCAGCACGACCAGCAGAGCCAACCACGTCTCGATCGCGTGTCGCATGGATCTCGCTGCCTCCACTTTGTAACAACCCGTTAGCACCAGGGCGAACGCTCGTCAAGGAATTGATATACTCTGCCCACAGTCGGGCCGGGGCGCAAGCTTGTCCCGCGGTCGGAAGACCGGTCATCTTTTTCAGGACGTCCCTCGTCATGAGGAGGGGGATTGTCCTTGCCAGGTGGACGGTGCCTGTGGGACAATTATCAGCATCGCTCGCGGATTCGCATCCGACACGATGGAACAGGACGCGTCAGCGCGAGGTTGTAGGACGGATTTCCAATCCGTCCAAGTTTCACGAAAGGACGGATTGGAAATCCGTCCTACAACCTTGTGGATCGGGACGGATTGGAACCTTTCAGAGGGAAGCGTACTCATGTGGGTTTCACGACGAGTCAGCGCGGTTGCCGCAGTTCTCGCCCTGGTGGGCCTCCTCACCTGCCTGCAGACAGTCGTCGCCCAGAAAGAACCGCCCGGCCTCCAGCGGCTCGGCGGCCGGCGGCCCCCGGGGGAGCGCTTTCCGAAGCCGGTCGTCGCTACCGGCGACCCGACCGATCTCGGCGGCATCACCGTGACGCCCGATGAAGCGGTCAAGACCCGGCTCCAGGGCAAGATCAAACTGGTCCAGGACAACATCGCCGTCGAGGACTGGAAAACCGCCTTCGAGGCACTTCAGGAACTGCTCGCCCTTCCCGATGACGTCACCGTCGTCGTCGAGCGTAAGAATTCTGTCACCGGAGAGATCACGCGCAGCTTCGTCAGCGTCCGCGAGGAGGCCGGCCGGATGATCGCCGCTCTGCCGGCCAAGGGAGCCGAGTTCTACCGCGCCCAGGTCGGCCCCGACGCGGCCAGCGAACTGAAGAGCGCCGAGGGCGACCCGAAGATCCTCGCCCGCGTCATGCAGCGCTACCTCTACACTGAGGCCGGGGCCGCCGCGGCGGAGCAGCTGGCCACGCACCTGCTCGACCGCGGTCAGTATTCCACTGCTGCCCTTTGCTTCGAGAAACTCATGCAGCGCTCGGGGCCGGAGAAGCTCGAGCCCAAGACGCTGTTCAAGGCCGCCATCGCCTTCCACCGCGTCGGCGCCAAGGCCAACGAGGAAAAGGCCTGGAAGTACCTTGAGGCCAAGACCGGCGGCAACCTGGAGTTGACCGAGGGCAAGGTCTACGCCCTGGCGATGCTCAAGGAGTGGGTGGGCAAGCGCAAGAGCCTGAGCGGCAGTCGCGAGCGCTACGACTGGCCGTACCCGGGCGGCGGTCCCAGCCGCTCCGACCAGGCGGTCGGCACCACCGCCTTCCTCGAACCGATCTGGAAGGACAAGTTCGTCAAGGATGCCATCGACAACGATTTCCTTGAGAACGCGCGCAAGTTCCTCGACTCCAGGAAGCTGCCGCACCTGCACAGCTTCTCGCCCATTGCCGCCACGATCACGCGCGAGGACGGCAAGATCCCGCTCATGGTCTATCGCAGTTTTACGGGCATCCACGCTCGCGTCGTCCGCAACGTCAAACTCAACAAGGACGAGGACTACAAGGCCGGAGAGATCTACTGGGAGGCGCCGTCGACCTGGAGCGTCGACCGCATGATGAACAACTCGCAGCACGTCGGCGCGATCAAGCAGTGGATGACGATGTACCAGGGCAGCAACGTCAAGCCCGAGATCATTCTCGAGAACTCGGTCACCGGCAGCCTCAGTAGCGACAACGTCCGCGTCTACATGGTCGAGGATTTCACCGTCCCGCCCTACAACCAGAACAACCCGTATGTCGGCCGGCCCGGCAACGTCGGTGGCTTCGAGCAGAAGCTCAACGACGCCCTCCACCACAACCGCCTGCAGGCCTACGAACTGGACAGCGGCAAGCTGCTCTGGGAGGTCGGTGCCAAGGCCCAGGGCGCCAAGGCCGAGGGGTTGGAAGACACCTTCTTCCTCTCCCCGCCGCTACCCCTCAACGGCAAACTGTACGTCCTGGGAGAAACGAACCAGGAAATCCGCCTGATCTGCCTGGAGGCGGTCACGGGCAAGGTCATCGGCAAGCCGCAGCGGCTGGCCGATGCCCGGGAGAAGATCCTGGTCGACATCGGCCGTCGCCTGCACGCCTCGCACCTGGCCTACGGCGAGGGCATCCTGGTCTGCCCGACCAACTCCGGCGGCATCCTGGCCGTTGACCTGCTGACCAACAGCCTGGTGTGGGCGTACGGCTACCGCGAGAAGGGTGGCCCCGCCGAGACGCCGCAGGGGGACCCGCGCTTTGGCCCGCCGCCGCCTGGCTTCATCTACCTGTCCAACGGCCAGCTCGTGCCCGTCGTCCACACCGGCTCGCACTGGACGGTGACGCCGCCCATCATCACGCAGGGCAAGGTCGTCTTCTCCGCTCCCGACGCCCGTGCGGTCCACTGTCTGAACCTGCGCGACGGCACGCGCGTGTGGAAGAACATGCGGGCGGACGGCGACGTCTACCTGGCCGGCGTCTTCGCCGGCAAGGTCGTGGTCGTCGGCAAGAGCTACGTCCGCCTGCTCAACCTGGAGGACGGCTCCGAGATCCGCCGCCTGGAGACAGGCACACCCTCCGGCATCGGCATCGCCAGCAAGGACATCTACTACCTGCCGATCAAGAAGGACCCCAAGACCGAGCAGCCGGGGATCTGCCTGATCGACCTGAACGCCGGCCGCGTGCTGGCCACCACCCGGTCGCGCAAGCAAGAGGTCCCCGGCAACCTGCTCTTCTACGAGGGCGATGTCCTGTCCCAGACGCTCACGCACGTCGCCGTCTACCCACAGCTGGAGGTCGAGCTGTCTCGCATCGACAAGCTGCTGGCCAAGAACGAAAACGACCCCGAGGGCCGCGCCCGCCGCGGCGACCTGCGCCTGGACAAGGGCGACCTTGCCGGCGCCGTCGAAGACCTGCAAGTCGCCCTCAAGCAGGAGAACAAGCTGTCCGGCGATATCGCCTCCAAGGCGAAGGTCAAGCTGTACGAGAGTCTCACCGAATACTTACAGGCTGACTTCAACAACGCCGAGAAGTACCTCGACGAATACTGGGCCCTGTGCAGCAAGCTCGTCAAGGACGACATGCCCGAGGCAGACAAGACCACGGCCCGCGCCGAGGAGAAACGGCGAAAGGCCAATTATTACTGTCTCCTCGGCAAGGGCCGCGAGGGACAGGCCGTCCAACTCGAGAAAGCTGGCAAGCCGGCCGACGCTCAGAAACGCCTGATCGATGCCTTTGAGGCGTACATGAACTTCGGCACGCTTGGCTCGGGCGAGCAGGAGTTGCTGTCGGTCGTCGACGACCCCGGCGTCAAGGCGTCGCCGTCAGTCTGGTCGCGCGGCCGGATCGTCGCCATGATGAGCCGCGTCAACAAGGAGACGCGGACGCCGCTGGAGGACGTCATCGCGCGGCGCTGGCAGAAGGTCAAGGAAGGCAATGACCTCGAGGCGATGCGCGGCTTCGTCGGCACCTTCGGCTCGTTCGGCGGCGTCGGCCGTGAGGCCCGCCTCGAATTTGCCGATCGGCTGATGAACGACAACGATACCTCTTCGCTGGTGGAGGCCGAGCGCCACCTCGGCATGCTCCGCACGCAGACGGAAGACATCCAGATGGCCGCCCGTGCCGTCGAGGCGCTGGCTCGGCTGATGACGCGCAAGAACCTGATGGAGGACGCCACCCACTACTACCGCGTGCTGGGCCGCGACTTCGCCAAGGTCATCGTCAAGGACGGCAAGACCGGCCAGGACTTCTACAACGACCTGGCGACCGACAAACGCCTGCTGCCATTCCTCGACGAGCCGTTGCCGCTGTTCAACGCCCGCATCGAGTCCCAGAATGTCAAGGAAGAGGGCGGCAGTTTCACCTACAGCGGATTGCTCTGCAAGCTCGACCAGGAGGGCGAGCGGTTGCCGTACTTCCGCCGCTACGAGCTGGCTCTGCGGACGGACATGATCCAGTTCAAGGTGATCGACCGCGAGGCCGAAGCGGAGCAGTGGAGCCACACCCTGACGAACGTGCCGTACCTGGCGAACCTGACGCGCGGCTACGACCAGATGCGTGGCCTGCCGGCGCCGGGCATTTCGCCGCGGATGACGTTCAAGAACCTGGGGCACTTGGTCCTGGTGCAGGCGGGTCATCTGGTCTTTGCCTTTGACCCGGTCAACAAGAAGCCGCTCTGGGAGAAGAACCTGGCCGGCTCGACGGCACAGGGAAACTACACCAGCCTGACCGTCGACCCCCATGACGGCAGTGCTCGTCTGACCTTCGCCGATGGCTGGACGCAGCGGCTGGGCCAGACCGGCCCGTTGTCGCCGGTGGCGGTTTGCCTGTTGACGGCCGACTCGCTGGTGGCGGTCGACCCGGTCAGCGGCCAGGTCCTCTGGACGCGCTCCGATGTCTCCAAGAAGTCCTACCTGTTCAACGACGACGAGCATGTCTTCGTCGTCGAGGTGGGTGATGACGGCATGGCGGCCGGGACGCATGTCTATCGTCTCCAGGACGGGGTCGACGTTCGGGCGAAGGACTTCTCGGCCCTGTTTCAGAAGCGGCTCCGCATGGACGGGCGCAAGCTGCTGACCGCCGACTCGGACAACCGCGGCGTGACGCTGCGGCTGTACGATCTCGTCGAGGGCAAGGACCTGTGGAAGCAGACCTTCGCGGCCAACGCCCAGGTGCTGCGGCCCGAAAGCGAGGGCATTGGCGGGGTCGTCGAGCCGGACGGCAAGGTGACGCTGGTCGACCTGAAGACGCTGCAGACGGTCACCCTGAAGGACCCGATAAAGCCCGATCACCTGAACAAGGTGGTTTCGCTGCACCTCCTGAAGGACCGTAAGTTCTGGTACATCGCCTGCAATTCTCAGCCCGAGCAGGACATGGTGGGCGGCACGCTGATGGTCAACCTGATGCCGGGCAGCGGCATGCGGTCCCTGCCGGTCAACGGCGAGTTGTACTGCTTCGAGAGAAAGACGGGCGAGCTGAACTGGTTCAACAATGCGTCGAACCAGATGCTCGTCCTCGACGACTTCGCCGAGCTGCCGATGGTGCAGCTGACCTCGCGCTACCAGAAGTGGACGAACAACTTCCGCAACTCGGCCCAGCAGGTCGTCGCCATCCGCAGCTTTGACAAGCGGACGGGCAAGCTGCTGTTCGACAAGGAGGATACGGCGAACACGTATCAGCAGTTCCACTCGATGAAGGTCGACGTCCGCGGCCGCAAGGTGGAACTGATCAGCTACAACAAGAAGCTGGTCCACTATTTCGACG
The DNA here is from genome assembly GCA_016177925.1 of Planctomycetota bacterium. Lineage (GTDB taxonomy): Bacteria > Planctomycetota > Planctomycetia > Gemmatales > Gemmataceae > JACOUH01. Next base: position 15,614 of record JACOUH010000222.1, read on the forward strand.
GCAGCCCGGGGGCCGGGAAGGAGGGAGAGGGCAAGAAAAACGGCACGTCAGGGACCGGGAGCAGCCGGCCGGGCGACTCCTCGAGCGTGCCCGGCACGGGACCTGGCGGGATTCCGCCTCCTCCGCCGCTTCCGCCCGGTGGCGGCTTCCGGCCCAAACTCCGGGGGCAGGTCGAGGGCAGGCTTCGGCCAGCGGTGGTGCTGACGAGGTGAGCCAACGGGCTTGGGCAAGAAAAACAAAGGGGGCGTCCTGATCGGGACGCCCCCTTCTCGCTTTGGGCGAGCAGGGGTGTGAACTTGGCGAGCGGGGGGTGTGAACCCCCCGGTTAAACTTAACCGGGGGGTTCACACCCCCCGCTCGCCATATTCCGGGTGCTCTTCCTCTTCCGAGAGCGGTCGGGTATGGTGCCGGCCTTTGTTGGCCGCCTCACCGAGGTGACCGGGAGGGCTCCCCATGCAGATGACCCGGCCGCGGTGGCAGTTCTTTGCTCTCTGGGTGAGCGCCTGGGCGTTTCTGTCCTCGCTGTGGTGTGTGACGTCGGCCCGCCGCCTCGGCGCCACCTTTGACGAGCCGGTCTACCTCACCGAGGGCCTGCAGCGCTGGCGCAGCGGCAGCACGGCGGGGCTGATGAAGCTCGGCACGATGCCGCTGCCCGTCGACGTCCAGACACTGCCGCTGTACTTATGGGAGCGTTGGCACGGCACGCCAATCGACCCGGTCGCGGACTTTCACAAGGTCCTTCCCTGGGCGAGGGCCGCGACGCTGTTGTTTTGGTGGCTGCTGCTGGTCCACGCCTGGTTGGCGGCCCGCTGGCTGGGCGGCCCGTGGGCCGGGGCGCTGGCGGTCGCCTTCCTGGCGTGCGAGCCCTGCCTTGCCTCGCACGCCGCGCTGGCGACGACCGACATAGCCGTTGCCGCCTGCCTCCTCGCCCTGGCCTACCACTTCCGCGCCAACCGGGACGGCCGCTGGTGGCGGCGCGTCGCCTGGCCCGGCCTGTGGTTCGGCCTGGCCGTCCTCGCCAAGGCCTCCGGCCTGGTCTTCGGCGGGCTTTGCCTGCTCGTCCTGGAGGGCGAGCGCTGCGGCTGGTGGCGCAAGCAGAGATTTGAGATTGCAGATTGCAGATTGCAGATTGAAAAGGTAAATCTGCAATCTCAAATCTTCAATCTGAAATCCTCCTTGTGGGACCTTTTCCAGATCGGTTTGCTCGGAATGGTGCTGGTGTTCGTCTACTGCGGCAGTGATTGGGAGCCGCAACGGTCCTTCGTCGCCTGGGCGCACGGTCTGCCCAAGGGTTCATCGAAGGCGATCCTGGTGTGGCTGGCCAAGCACTTGCGCATCTTCAGCAACGCTGGCGAGGGACTGGTCCGCCAGGTGACGCACAACCTGCGCGGGCACGGTTCCTACTTGCTCGGACAGAGCGATCGTCGTGCCCTTTGGTACTACTTCCCCGTGGCATTAAGCATCAAGCTGACCGTCCCGTTGCTGCTCGCTCCCGTGGTGCTGGCGGTGTTGAACTGGCGCCGCCGGAACGGGCAGCCCTGGTACGGCAATGGACCTCTGCTCTGTGCCCTGGTCCTGCTCCTCTTCAGCTTGACCTGCCGCGTGCAAATCGGCGTGCGCTTCATGTTCCCGCTGATCGCCCTGGCGGTGGTCGGCCTGTCGGCGGTGCTGGTCCGAACCATCCATGCAGCAGATAGTGTGTGGGGCCGGCAGACGTTGGCGGTGGCAACACTGGCGTGCCTGGCCTGGACGGCATCGAGTGCCGTGGCGGTGTGGCCGAATGGGATGTGCTACGTGAACCCCTTGTGGGGCGGCACCGCGGACGGCTACCGGCTGGTCAGCGAGGCCAACTACGACTGGGGACAGGGACTCAAGGAGCTGGCCCGCTGGCAGCGCAAGCACCCCGGCGGGGAATTGACCCTGTGGTACTTCGGCACGGACCCGGCCTTGCGAACGCTGCCGGTGCGGACGATGCCGCTGCAGACGTTGACGATCCAGAGTGCCCAGGATGTCCTGCACCACCTGCGCGGGCAGCGCGTGGCGGTCAGCACGACGCTTGTGTACGGCTGCATCCTCGCCCCGAGCCAGCAGTACGTCCAGGCCGTGCTCCACGCCCGCCGGCCCGTGGCCAGGACGACAACCTTCCTCATCTACGACTTCACGAACGAAACCAACGCCCGTCGCGCCGAACCAGCGGCCCAAGCCTCGTACTGAATCTCTCGCGCCCCCACCATGAGAGCAGATCATAGAAGGGGTTAGAGCGGTTCACACTTGCGTTGCACACTAACCCGAAGCGTCAGCGAGGGCCGGTCCCTCGCTGACGCTTCGGGTTAGTGTGCGACCCGGCCGCGAACCGCTCTAGCGTCCGGCCCGAGCGGAGGGGCGGAGAGGCCCGACCTGGCGCGTGTTGTAGTGCTTCAGGTAGTCGCGATGCTCAGGGGTATCGGGATACGTCTCGCCGGGACCGTAGGGATAGTTGCTCATGGCCCGGAACGGCAGCGGCTCGACCGTATCGCCGTGCGCCGTGAACGGCCCTGCGTCCTTGCAGTAGCCCCACGTCCGCAGCACGTACGAACGCTTCCATCCCGCTGGCAACGACGGCAGCTTACCCGCGTCGAAGCGGACATCCACTTCGTCGCCGGGACCGAACAGGACGAAGCGATCATCGGCCTTCTGCAGCAGTTCGGTCACGTCGCCATAGTGGGTCATGCGGCCGGCCAGGCGGTTGACCGGCAGCGGCGCCAGACGCTCGTAGTCGTAGAGCGTGGGCAGCTTGCCGTCGGGCGAGAACTCCTGCATGCAGCCGCGGGCGTACAGCGAGGCCCGGCTCACCTCCAGCGTCGTGGCGCGGAACAGCTTGCCCTGCTGTTGCCCTGGCTTCAGGGCGTCGGCTGCGACGCGATCGACCAGCGGCGCGAGGAAGACCTGGTCCCAGTAGACTTGCAAGTTCGTCCGTAGCCGCAAGACGCAGCGGTCGCCCGCGAGGTCTTTGCCTTTCAGTGCGTAGGTCATCAGGCGTGGCAGTCCGGCCGGGAAGCCGATCTCGGCGATGCTCTGCCACTGGCCGGCGCTTCCGCGCCGTTCGAGGACGGGCGGTTGCATGGCGACGCCGGCCTGTGTCGCGGCCCAGATCGATTCGGGATAGGCATAGTCTGTCCAGCCGGTGAGGCAGAGAAGGAGCGTGTCGTTGGGTCGGAACGCCTTGAGGCGGTCGGCGAAGTCGAGTTCGACCCCGTGTTCCTCGGCGAAGCCGACCCAGGCACGACGGCGAAAGCCGTCGACGGTGTCGCGGTCCCAGGCGCGCAGCTTGGCGGTGACGTCCTGGCCGCGATGGTCCTTGGCGGTGGCGGGGAAGATGCGCCGCTCGAAGCAGAGCAGATCCTGCGTGGCGGGCGGGTCGGCGCTGGCGAAGCGCTCGTCGGGGTAGACGTCGGCGCCGGCCGGATGGTCAATCACCACGAGTTGCAGTCGATCGAGATAGGTGACTTCGCTCATCGGCTCGGCGAGTTTCAAGACGAACTCCCCGTCACGCGGCCTGAGCTGATGCGGCTCGATCTTGACGGACTCTTCCGGGCGCGGGGGGCGGTATCCACCGCCGGCGAGAGATTCTCCCATGCTGGCCGCCCCAAGGAAGTCGGTCACGAAGACGAAACGCTCCCCGTCCCAGGTGAACAGCAGGGGACAGGAAGTTACCTTGCGATTGCTTTCCTCGATGCGGTGCGTGTGACCAGCCTCTTTGTTGAACTCCGCTTGCCAGACGTTGTCCGGCCAGCGCAGCCGAACCACCTCGGCCTGGGTGTGTTCTCCCAGGCCGAGCAGCACCGGCAGGCGCGACTGACCGAGGCCGGCCGAGAGGGTCGTGTACTCCAGGCCGGACCAGTGATCGGCCATCTGCACGGCCACGCGCGTGCCAAAGCCGTCCGCGTTCGTGCGTGTGTTCTCGCCTCCTGCGTCCACACGCCGGTGGCCGGTCGGTTGCAGCTGGATTCCCTGGTGGCCGGTTTCCTTCTGGAAGGCCGCCCAGAGTTCCCCGCTCTCCGTCCAGGCGAGCACATCCGCTCTGCAATCGCCGTCCAGGTCCGGAACCGCGACGGCGATCAGGTCTTTCGGCCAGCTATCCGCTGCCCCGAGCCCGCCGAGCACATGGGTCAACTGTTTGCCGTCGTTCCGCAGAAAGACCGGGCGGCGTGCCTGCGACAGGCCGACGACATCGGTCCGCCCATCGAGGTCGATGTCGACGGCATGAGCGTGCAGCAGCGGCGGGGACTGGACGGTTCCGCGACGGAACCACTTGTCCGCCTCCAGCCACCCGCCGGCGGACTCATGCATGAGGAGGACAGGGGAGCGGCCATGCGGCAGCAATAGCAGGTCGGACCGCTCGTCCCGGTCCACGTCGAGGACCAGTGCCCCGTTCCATGCCGTTGCTCCCGTCAGCACCTCGGGCAGGTCTGATCGCCGAAAGCGCAGGAGGCGGTCATTGAGGATCAGCGCGGGAGGTGTCTTCTCGGACAGCAGCAGCACGTCGAGGTCGCGGTCCAGGTCGAGGTCGGAGATAGCGACGCTGACCGCACCGGCAGGCGTGGCGTCGATCACGGGATCATTCTGGAGAGCAAATTTCGGTTCGAGCGGCGGCGGATCGGTCCGCGGGTTCATTGGTTGGGCTATGGCTTTGTTGACGTACAGCAGCAGCCCCGGGCCGGCGGGCGGTTTCCCTCCCTTCAGGACCCTGAGCGCCTCCTCCACCGTGTCGCCGTATCGACAGAGGACGAGATCGAGGTCGCCGTCCTGGTCGATGTCGACGAAGCATGCACCCAGGCAGATCGCCTTCTGCTTGTCGAGGCCGGCCTTCTCCGTGACGTCCTCGAATGTGCCCTTGCCACCGTTCCGCAGCAAACGCAGCCCCTCGAGGCTCGTCACGAACAAGTCAGGGCGTCCGTCGTTGTCAAAATCAGCGACGCAGCAGGCGAGGCCCGCCGGATGGCTCGCCAGCCCTGCCTCAGCGGTGACATCCTTGAACTTCCCCTTCCCCTCGTTGCGCAGGAGCAGATTGCCGAGTTTCCCCTTGCGCACCACCGCGGCGAGGAGGAACACATCCAACTGGCCGTCGCCGTCATAATCGAGCAGGACGAGAATTCCGCCGAACCGGCCGCGCAACTGCGCGCGCAGTTCTCCTGCGGACCCCTGCCCGAAGTCAGCCGGCTTTGCCCAACGCGTCCCGTCGGCAAGGGTCACGTCGAGTTTTTTCGGGGGCTCGAAGCGGGGGAGCCACTCCGTCTTCTCCTCGTCGCGGCGGGGCACTCGACCGATCACCTCGCAGTAGCGGCCGAGTTCGCTGTAACGATCCTTGGCGGAGTTGAATAGTTCCTTTTTTGACATATCTTCCCAGAGATACAGGAGTTTCTCCCACTTCCGCTGGTCCAGGCTCTTTTGGATTGTCGGGCTTTGGAGCCGCTGGTAGACGGCGCCGCCGAGGTTGGGGTCGAGCTTGATTGCCCTCTCCAGGCACTCGACTGCCCGGTCGGGGTCCTCGTCCTTGATGGTCTGGGCGAACTTGTACCAGCCATACGCATCCTCCGGGTCCAGGCGTGTGACGGGTTCCAGGTGCTTCCGTGCCTCCTTGAGGTTGTCGCCCGTGAGGTAAATCACCCCCAGGCAGTAGTGACAGTACGTCTCCGCCTCCTGGTTCCCCTCCTCGCGCTTAAGGACGTCCTTGAAGATCGTCACCGCCCGCTGGAAGTCGGACTTAGCTTTTTTTCCCGTCTTCCCCTCGTTCTTCGCCTCCGCGTCCTCGTTGCCTCCTCGGTTGAGCAAGGCGATCCCGAGATTGACGTGTCCGGGCCACCAATCGGGGGCCAGGTCCACGACCTCCTCGAATTCGGCGATCGCCTGCTCGTACTTGAACTGCTCCATGTAACCGACGCCGCGGGTGTTCGCCCGGTACACCGCTGTCCAGTTCGGTTCCGGTTTCGCCCGGTGGGTGAGACACCACCAGAGCGCTGCACCGGCACCCGCCGCGACCAGCAGGGGCACGATCACGACGACCACACGCAGACGACCTCTGCGCGGCTTAGATGTGTCAGGGGGCGGGGATGAGGGAGGAGTATCGGTCGACATGGCGCATCCTCGAAAAACGCGAAAGAAGAGCGATGAAAGAATAAAATCACCGAGCCAGTGGGGCAGGCATCTTGCCTGCCGAGCGGACAGGCAGGCAAGATGCCTGCCCCACGGGGAAGGCGTCATCTCACCAGTCGCTGCCGGCCAGCCTCGATGGCCCGCTCGTTGTTCTCGATGCTCAACGCCTTCGCTCCGCCGATCAGTCCACCCGGGTAAACCGGATGGCCGTAGGCGCTGTACGCCTCCGTCCGCAGGTGCGCAAGCATCTGATGGCCGCGGGGACGCTCGCGCTCCTCGTGCAGGGCGCCGACGTCGATCTGGGCGATAACGATCTTCTCGCCCGGGCCGGGATCGGCCTGCGCCAGGATGCGGCCGTCGTAGTCGACCACCATGCTGCCGCCCGGCCAACTGAACGGCGGATAATACTCCGCCCGCGCGCCCTGGTTGGTCGCCACCACGTAGGCCAGGTTCTCCAGCGCCCGACAGCGGTTGACCACCGTCCACCAGTCCATCGGCGGCGTCGCCCCCCACGGGTCCATGTACGCCGAGACGCGGATCAGTACCTCCGCCCCGCCCAGGGCCAGCTGCCGGATCGCCTCGGGAAACAGCCAGTCGTAACACGTCGCCACGCCCAGCCGGCCGATCTCCGTGTCGGCTACCGGCCATATCGGGTCGTCATAGTCGGCAATGTCGTGCGGGCTCGCATGGACCTCCCACGGAATCCACGGGTGGACCTTGCGATAGCGGGTCAGCAGTCCGTCCGGTCCGATCAGGCAGGTCGTGTTGAAGACATGGCCGGGGTAGCGGTCGTCGCGCTCCAGGAAGCTCGCGGTCTGGATGTAGACGCCGTGCTGCCGTGCCTTGTGCTGGTAGCGTTCCGTGTGCTCGTTCGGAATCGGCACGGCAAGGCGGTCGAGCAGCTCGTCGACGGTCAGATAGATTGGGGCGGCGTGGCCGAACTCGGGGAAGGCCAGCAACCGCACGGGACCGAATGGCGCATAGCCGCCGACGGCGTGATCGATCATGGCGATCATGCGATCGACTTGCTGGTGGATCTCATCGCGCGTGCGCGGGTTCGGCAGGTCGGTCTGGCAGGCGGCGGCGTAGTAGCGCAGGGAGGTTGTCATCGGTGCGGCCCGTCGAGGGTCACGGCGCCAGCCGCTCCCTCACCCCTCCCCCCGGCCCCCTCCCCGAAGCGGAGAGGGGGAGCAGACTTCTTCCTCCCCCTCTCCTTGCAGGGGAGGGGGACGGGGGGAGGGGTTCGGGAACCGACTCTCATTGCTGGTACGAAAGGGAGCGGAGAAAGGATCATCGAGCGGTCCTATAATAGGCCAGTGTTCGTCGGCGTTTTCCGCTGGCAGATGCGCACGCCCCTGTTCACCAAGGAGTCACGCATGCCTTCGTCTCCTGCTCGATCCTGGGCCCTTCTTGTTCTGCTCGTCGCTGCCGGGCTCGCGCCCGCCGCGGAAAAGGAACTCGATGCCGCCCAGCAGCGCGCCCTCCGCTCGCTGTTCCACTACAACGGCGATATCCAGACCTACCACCCCAGCGAGGGCAAGCTGGCGATCTCCATCAACGTCGGCTACAACCTCGAGGTGACCGACGACGGCCTCGCCGCCCTCGCCAAGCTCAGCAGCCTGGGGGCCCTTTATCTCGGCGGAACGTCCATCACCGACCGGGGCCTGGGCCACCTCAAGGGGCTGACGAACCTCCGCAAGCTCGATCTTCACCGCACCTCGATCAGCGACGACGGGCTGCGCAACCTCGAGGACTTGACCCAGCTTGACTTCCTCAAGCTCGACGCCACGGCGATCACGGACGGGGGCCTGGAGCACCTCAAGCGGATGACGCGCATGCAGTCGCTCAACCTCTACCGCACCAAGATCAGCGACAAGGGCCTGATCAACCTCAAGGGCATGAAGGGCTTGCGCCAGTTGTACCTGGGCGATACCGGCGTCACGGGCAAGGGGCTCGAATCGCTCAAGGGGATGGACCAACTCAACATGCTCAACCTGTTCCGGACAGGTATCTCCGACGAGGACTCCGCCGACCTGGCCGGATTCACCGGGCTGGAAGCGCTCACCCTGAGCAGGACCACAGTCGGGGACGAAACCGCCAAACGCATCGGCCGACTGCGCAAACTCATCACGCTGGTCCTCGACGATACGCGGGTCAGCGACAAGGGCCTCGAGAGCCTCGGCAAATTGACAAACCTCCAGACGCTCACGCTCAACGCCACCCCGATCACCGACGCGGGCCTGGCCCATCTCAAGGGGCTTGATCAGCTCGTGACGCTCACCCTGACCGAAACGGCGATCAGCGACAAGGGGCTCAAGGGGATCGGTGGCCTGTCGAAGCTGCGCTTCCTGTCTCTGTTCGGGTGCAAGGTGACGGACAAGGGCATCCAGCAACTGGCCGCCCTCAAGGGGCTGTACTCGCTGAATCTCTCCTTCGCGGACATCAGCGATGACGGCCTTGAGCAACTGGCCGCGTTGCCCCAGATCCACCAGCTCTACCTGACGGGCACCAAGGTCACCGACAGGGGACTGGCGTCCCTGAGGAGGATGGACTTCCTGCGTGAGGTTCACCTCGGTCTGACCGCTGTCACGGACACCGGAGCCACGAGACTGCAGCAAGAGAAGGGCAGCTACTTCCAGATTCACCGCTGACGCCGAGTGCGTGGACAACAGGGGCTGCGCAAGTCGTGCGGGCGGACCGGATCGCAGGGGGGGCTTTTTTCCACGAGGACGTTTGGTGGCGGGGCGATCGTGAGGTATACTCCGAGAAGGAGCTTTTGTAAGTATGGATCGGCGTGGGGACTCGGGAAAGGGATGCCGCCCCCGTCGGTCGCCGATTTCCCAGAGCGACGACCTACGGTATCAGAGAGGCTCGATTCCATGAGCAACGACCAGACCCCGCCGTCGGAATTCGTGGTTCCGCCCCCGCCGCGCGGCGACGAACGCCGCAAGCACAACGACCGCCGCCAGCGCAGCATCCCGGTGGCGGTCGAGCGCCGCAGCGGCAAGGATCGCCGCCAGCTGGGCGAGCGCCGCCGCCAGGTCGACCCAACCACCTGCGAGCGCGACTACTCCGACGAGGAGATCGCCTTCATGAAGGCGATGGACCTCTACAAGCGCGCCAACCGCCGGCCGTTTCCGACATGGAGCGAGGTCCTCGAGGTGCTGCGCGCCCTGGGCTACCGCCGTGTCGCCGAGGCGACCGCCCTGCCCGGCCTGCCTATTCCCCCCGCCCTCCGAGACGAGGCGTAAGAGGCTGTGGGGCAGGCTTCCAGCCTGCCAAGCAGAGGCAGTCTTCCAGCCTGCCAAGCAGAGGCAGGCTGGAAGCCTGCCCCACGGGGCTCAGCTCACAACGATGTTCACCAACTTGCCCGGCACGACGATCACCTTCTTGACCTGCTTGCCGGCGATCAACTCGCGCACGCGCTCATCGGCCAGGGCTGTTTTTTCCAGCGATTCCTTGTCGATACCGGCTGCCACCGTGAGCTTCGTCCGCACCTTGCCGTTGATCTGCACCGGCACCACGATCTCCTCTTCCTTGACCAGTTCCGGATCGTATTTCGGCCACGGTTCGTAGGCCAGTGTCTCCGCGCCGCCCAGCGCCTGCCACAGTTCCTCGGCGATGTGCGGGGCGAACGGGCTCAACAGCAGCACGAACGGCTCCAGCGCCACCCGCGGCCGCACCTCCAGTTTCGTGACGTGGTTGGTGAACTCCATCATCGCTGCGATCGCGGTGTTGAAGCGCATGCCGTCCAGGTCTTCCGTCACCTTCTTGATCGTCTGGTGCAGCTTGCGCTCGGTGTCGCGGTCGGCGGGGACATCCGCGACGGCCGGCGACAGGACGACCTGCTCGGCGTCCTCGTCGATGAACAGGCGCCAAACGCGGTTCAGGAAGCGAGAGACGCCCTCAACGCCGCGCATGCTCCAGGGCTTGGTCGCTTCCAGCGGGCCCATGAACATCTCGTACAGGCGCAGGCTGTCGGCACCGTACTGCTCGACCACCTGGTCCGGATTGATCACGTTTCCTCGTGCCTTGGACATTTTGTCAGCGCGCCGGAAGATCTCGATGTCCGTTCCTTTTTTCCAGTATTCCTTGCCGTCTCTCTCCTCGACCTCCTCTTCAGGGATTTCAATATCCTTTACCACGAACTCGGTGCGGCCTCGCAGTTCTGAAGCTGAGATAGGCTCCCCTGTCTCCACATCGAGATAAACATAGGGTCTGGGCTCGCCGAGGATCATGCCTTGGTTGACCAGCCGCTGAAACGGCTCTGGCGTGTGGACATGGCCGCGGTCGAACAGCACTTTGTGCCAGAACCGCGCGTACAGCAGGTGCAGCACAGCGTGCTCGGCGCCGCCGACGTACAGGTCGACCGGCATCCAGTATCGATCCTTTTTCGGATCGCAGAAGGAGCGATCGTTGTGGGCGTCGATGTAGCGCAGGTAGTACCAGCACGAGCCGGCCCATTGCGGCATCGTATTTGTCTCGCGCATGTAACGCCTGCCGCCGCGCTCGACGTTGATCCACTCGACTGCCTTGCCCAGCGGTGGCTCCGGCCGGCCGGAGGGCTTGTAGTCCTCCAGTTGCGGCAGGCGCAGCGGTAGTTCGTCCGGCGACAGCGGCTGGATCACGCCCGTCGGATTGCCGTGTTCATCTACCTCGTGCAGGATTGGGAAGATCCGCCGCTTGAAGTCCGGCGTGGGCAGACCATCGAACTCGCCTGAGTTCATCGCCACGCCATCTTCAACGAAGGCCGAGTCGAGGCTGTACAACTTCGTTGGGCCCTCAAAGTTGGACTGATTCAGGTAGCCCAGGGAACCCTTACTCAGCACGAAGGCGCACCCGCTGGGGTCCGAAATGATCTTGATCGTCTTGTCTGCATCGGGCCACTCTCCGAGGACTTTCTGGAGCTCGCCCCTCTTGAGCAGGGGGTTGTCCGCTGGAATGTGGAACAGGTAGCTGAAGCCCTCCTTCAAATTCAGATAATGTTGTCCCCAGACATCGCGAACCTTTGTGCCCTTGATGTCGGGCGCCACGACGGCGCGGATCGGCAGGTTGAACTCTTTGGCGAACTCGAGGTCACGCTCGTCGTGCGCGGGGACGGCCATGATGGCTCCGGTGCCGTAGCCGGCCAGGACATAGTCGGCGATCCAGACGGGGATGTTCTCGCCGTTGACTGGGTTGACTGCGTAGGCCCCTGTGAAGACGCCGGTCTTCTTCTTGGTCAGCTCGGTTCGTTCTAGGTCGCTCTTGCGGGCCGCCTCTTCCTGGTACGCCCTCACGGCGCGGCGCTGCTCGGGCGTCGTGATCCGGTCGACCAGCGGGTGCTCCGGCGCCAGCACCATGTAAGTGGCGCCGAAAAGCGTGTCCGGCCGCGTGGTGAAGACGCGGATGGTCGGCGTTTCCTCGCTCGCGCTTCGGGCTATGGGGAAGTCGACCTCGGCGCCTTCGCTGCGACCGATCCAGTTGCGCTGCATCTCCTTGATCGATTCGGACCAATCGACCCTGTCCAAGTCGGCCAGCAGGCGCTCGGCGTAGGCGGTGATGCGCAGCATCCACTGCCGCAGCGGCATCCGCACTACGGGGTATCCGCCGCGCTCCGACTTCCCGTCGATGACCTCCTCGTTCGCCAGCACCGTGCCCAGGGCCTCGCACCAGTTGACTGGCACCTCGGCCTGATACGCCAGCCGGTGCGCGTCCTGATACTGGCGCACCGCTTTCTCGCCCTTGGCACGCACTTCCGGCGGAATGAACAGCTCGCTGATCGGGCGGCCGCGCTGCTGCTCGGGATCATACCAGGTATCGAAAATCTGCAAAAAGATCCACTGCGTCCACTTGAAGTAGTTCGGGTCGGTGGTGTCAACCTCGCGGTCCCAGTCGTAGCTAAAGCCGAGCATCTTGATCTGGCGGCGGAACGTGTTGATGTTCTGTTCCGTCGTCGTGCGCGGATGCGTCCCCGTCTGGATGGCGTACTGCTCGGCGGGCAGGCCGAAGGCGTCCCAGCCCATCGGGTGCAGGACGTTGTCGCCGCACATGCGCCGGTAACGGGCCACGATGTCGGTGGCGGTGTAGCCCTCCGGGTGGCCGACGTGCAGGCCGGCGCCGCTGGGGTACGGGAACATGTCGAGCAGATAGAACTTCGGCCGGTCGGAGACATCCGGCGTCTTGAAAGTCTTGTTCTCTTCCCAGTAGCGCTGCCAGCGCGGCTCGATGGCCTGTGGGTTGTAGCTCGGCATGGTCCCGTCTGCGGTTGGAGTGAAAGAAACCACCGGGGCAACAAACGCCCCGCCCCTTCATCTTACTGGAGCCGGCGCCGCCGCGAAGGTTCGGTCCGCCCCACTCCGGCGAGCGGGGCGTGTGAACGCCCCGGTTGGTAAGGCGAGCGGGGCGTGTGAACGCCCCGGTTTCTACCGGGGCGTTCACACGCCCCGCTCCCCTGGCTGTGACCGACGCCGTCATTTCGTGAAGAAGAATTGCTCGGCGGTCTTCCACAGCAGCCAGTCGCGGTCGGCGGCACTCAGGAAATCGAGGTGCTTTCGCACCAAATCGATGCTGTCTCGATAGACGTGCCCGTTGACGACCTGAAACGGACTATCGCTCTCCCACATGCAGCGCTGCGGCCCGAACGCCTTGACCACGCGCTGGATCAGCGGAGCGAGGTCGGTGTACGGCGCTTTCTTCTTGCCCAGCGCGTAGAAGGCCCCCACCTTCAGCATCACCTTCTTGTGCTTCGCCATCGCGCATAGGGCATCGACGTCCTTGTCGCGGACCGTGCCATCGACGCCGATGCGGCAGAGGTGGTCGATAATGACCGGCGTGTCGGGGAACTTGCTGCACATGCGGTCCAGCTCGGGCAGAGCGTCGGTGTTGATGAGACAGCTCATGGCCTGGTTGTTCTTGGCCCCGGCGGCGAACAGGTTGCCGTAGCCCTCGGTTCGCAACCAGCGCGCGCCGAGCCCTTCGTTGGCCTTGATGCCGCGCTCCAGGCCGGGGTAGATGCGGAAGGCGCGCACCTTCTTCTTCGCCAGTTCGCCCATCAGCCGTTCCGGTTCCTTGCCGTCCGGATCGATCACCGCCGTGCCGGCGAAGACGTCCTTGTGCAGGGCGATCATGTCGGTCATGTAGCTGTTGTCAAAACCGTAGTAAGACATTTGGATCAGGTTGATGCGCGTGACGCCCACCGGTTTGGCGTGCTTGAACAGCTCCTCCGGCGTGAACGACGGCGGCTGCATGTCCGCCTTCTTGTAACCGGGCGCGAGCGGGTAGTGGGCGGTGTCGGGAGTCCAGACGTGGACGTGGGCGTCGATATAGTGTTCTTTTGCCATCGAGCATCTCCTTGCAGCAACTTCGGAACGAGTCAGGCACGGCGGATGCAATCATGGTAGGTCCCAAGCGGGGACGAGGCGAGCATCCGGGCGGGAGAAAGTCAACACGAATCGCCGGTCCTCAATTTGTTAGCGGAACGGTTTTCGGTTGCCCAGGGAGAAAGGATAGCGCACAATACGAGGATCAGGGAAGATCTACAAGGAAGTGTCGATCAAGCCCGATCCGGCCAGACCGCACGACGTCCCACGGAACTGGCCGGAGGGGCAGCAGCGAGCAGGAAACCGCCTATGGCTATCCGACTATGCCTCGTCCAGGGAAAGCCTCAAGGACAGCAACTCCTTTTCAACCGTGGCGAGTATCTCTTTGGCCGCGGCGCTGAATGCCACGTCCGTCCCAACAGTGAATGGGTCAGCCGGCAGCACTGCCTACTGCGGGTCACTCCCGAGGCCGTCTCACTGCGCGACCTGGGCAGCCGCAACGGCACGCTCGTCAATGGCGTCCGCATCGTGGAGGAGTGCAATCTCTCCCACGGCGATCGCGTCGAGGTCGGCCCGCTTGTCTTCGAGGTCCAGTTCGACCCGGCGTCCCCGCTGCCCGAAGCGCTCCCGGAGACGACCGACGACACGCTCCGCGGGGACGCCGCCAATCAGGAGACGACCGATCCCGGTCCATTGCCGCCGCCCGAGCCGTCGGCGGATCGGTCGTAGGGACAGCCGAGCCGGCTGTCCCTACGAACGGGTCTCAGTTCCACACGCCGAGCAGGTCGCGTTCGGGCAACGACGGGCGAACGACGGCCTGGGCCTGGGCCAGCGCCCACCGATACAGTTCCTGCTGCCAGAACAACTCGAGTGGGTTGCCGTATGGAACCGGGCAAAGGATAAAGGCGCCGAGCGGAAGCTGCGGTGCGGCGGGCTGCGGCAGGGTGGCGTAATCGCCCTCCCCACGCATGCGATGGCGATCCATGACGTTTCCCTCAATCGTGCAGCGGAGCCCTGCACCCGGGGCACCTGCGCCAGCTCGGTGCCCTCCCGCGACAGCGGGTCGTCCGCTCTCTTCTGTTATCGATCCGCTTCGCCCGGACCGCGACCGCAGTCGTCTCCTACCTGGTCAAAAAGGTTCGCCTCTTTTGGGTAAAATCGTTGCAATCCGCATGCCTCCCTGTTTATAATCCCCCCTCAACCGGGGAAGGTCCGAGGGACGGGCCTCCGGGATCACCTCTCTGCTGAGTTTCTTCCTGGAGGACCAGGGCGCAAGGAAACCGGGAAAGGAGTTCGAGGATGTCCAGCACACTGATGGAACGGACGGGGATGGCAGTGCCCGGGATGGGCGTGCCCGGCGTGGTCTCGCCGGGCGTGATGCCGGCGGGCGTCAGCTACCAGATGGTGCCGCGCTGCACCTTCAAGGTCGAGCGCTGCCAGGACGGGATGAAGGTGTCCTGCACCTGCGACGACCAGCTCGCCTGCAGCACCCTGCAGAACCTCTGCAGTGTTCTCGCCGGCGGGCTGTGCTGCTGCTGCTGCACGTACAACGGCGTCACGGTCTGCACCTACAACTACACGATGGGCACCTGCAAGTGGGAGATGACCCCGCAGGGCGTCTGCTTCACCTGCACCAGCGGCGACGCCAAGTGCTGCTCGATGATCCAGTCGTACTGTGACTGCCTCAACGCGATGCTCAGCGCCGGCTGTCACTGCTGCTGGTTCGTCAACAACACGCCGCTCTGCTGGGGCTGCTGCGAGCCGGTCCCCGCCAAGACGTCCGGCAAGCGCTGATCGCCTGACTCATCCCCGGGCGGCGCGGGCCTGACTCGCGCCGCCCGGTCTTTTCTGCCGATTGTCCCGTTCGCTCCGTTGGCACGCTCCGTGCGGCCATCGTCTGGGCCTGCGCTCCCCTTGACAGCGCGCGCCGCCGTCGCCATCCTGAAAAGGAATGAGCAAGCGGGCCGCTTGCTGCTGCGAAGGAGGTCCCGTCGATGTTTCGCTCCCTGTTGAGTGTGCTGGTCCTGGGCGCCGTCGCGCTGGGGCAGGACGACTCGCCTCCGGCTTTCCCCAAGCCGGGCAGCGACATCCCGGGCCCCTTCCACGTCTACAACGTCACGGGCAAGAAGAAAGGCAACTATCACTGCCTCGTTTCGGAGTTCGGCCTCAACCCGGTGGTGATGGTCGTCGTCCGCGGCGTCGAGGACAAGGAAGGCTTGCAGCCGCTGCTCGGGAAGCTCGACAACCTGATCGACAAGAATCCCAACACGCGCCTGGCCAGCTTCGCTGTCTTCCTGAGCAGCACCCTCAAGGACGTGGCCCGCGAGGACGATCAGCGCGACAGGTTGTCGAAGAAGATCGAGGACCTCTTCAAGGCGGGTGGGGTCAAGCACATCGTCCTCGCCCTGGACACGCCGAAGAAACTCGCCAAGTGGCCGCTCGACGAAAAGGCAGACGTGGTCGTCGTTCTGTACAACGAGTACCGGACCCTCGCCGTCCACAACCTGACCTGGGAGCAGCTCAATTCGCCCAAGAAGGATGAACTCTCCGCGAAGGCGAAGGAAGTCCTCGACGACGTGCGCCGGAAGTTCGGCGCCAACCGCGGCTAGGGCGTGTTGCGGGCGGTCGTAGCGTCTGGGCGAGCGGGGCCAGTGATGGCCCCGGTCAACGAAACGGACCGGGGCCATCACTGGCCCCGCTCGCCTCGTGCCCCCTTGTCTTGCCGCGTAGAATGGAGGCGGTGACGGCAAGCGTGAGCGATCGTCGCATCCGCTACAAGCCGTCCGCCCCGCCTCCCAGATCTCCTCCCTTGACGTGACAGCTTGATGACGGTCGGGACGGCCGTCCGATGATCTCGACATGATGCCGTATCGACCTTGACCGGCCCCAATGCCAGTACGGCCAAGGAACCCCCCATGACGTCCACCCGGAACGGAATCCTGCTGACCCTGCTGATCCTCCTACTCGGCGCTGGGCCGGCGAGGGCCAGCGGCGTGCCCTCCTGGTTGCCGCGCTATGACCTCGAAATCCGGCTCGACCCCGTCCACCATACTGCTCACACGCGACAGCAAGTCACCTGGACCAACCGCCACCAACGCCCCGCCACCGAACTGGTCTTCAACGCGCACTCGCACTACAAGGTGCCCGACAAGCAGGTCGGCTTCTTCGCCAAGACGCTCGAAATCCTGCGCATGAATCCCGGCGAGGCCCTCGACACGCAGGGCGAGGCCCTCCAGGTTGACCATGTCCGCCTCTCCGCCCCGTCCGGCGCCGGGGCACCCGCGCGAGCGGGTCGCGCGGATCTCGCCTTCCACTACGGCGGCGATACCAGCACCGACCTCATCGTCGCGCTACCTCGCCCCGTTGCGTCCGGCGAGACAATCACCGTCGTCCTCGAGCACACTTTTCACCTGCCGCAGCGCATGGGCCGCTGGGGGCAGTGGCAGGGCGTCACCATCCTGAGCAACTGGCTGCCCGTGCTGGCTGTCTACGATGAAGAGGGCTGGCACCCGACGGCGTTCGTACCGTGGCATCAGCCGTTCTTCAACGAGGCCGGCATCTACGACGCCCTCGTCACCCTGCCCACCGACCAGAAACTCGCCTGCACGGGGGCCGTCACCGGCGAACGCCAACTGCCGGGCGGCTTCCGCCAGGTGTCGATCACCGCCATCGGCGTCCGTGACTTCGCCCTGCTGTGCAGCGCCCGTTATCACGAGTTCACCGGGCAGACACCAATCGGCCACGGTCTGCCGCCGGTCAACGTCCGCGTCCTGGCGTTCCCCGAACACGAACATTACGCCCGGGAAATGGTCCGCATTGCCTGCGAGGTGATCCCCGTCTACAGCCGCTGGTTCGGTCCGTATCCGTATCCCGACTTCACCATCACCGAGGCGTTCTTCGGCTGGAACGGCAACGAGTGCTCGACGCTGATCATGATCGACGAGCGCGTCTTCGGCATGCCGAAACTGGCGAGCTGCTACGTCGAGTACCTGGTGGCGCACGAGACCTGTCATCAGTGGTGGTACAATCTCGTCGGCACCAACGGCTACTGCGAGACCTGGATGGACGAGGCGCTGGCGACCTACTTCAGCCACCGCTTCCTGAACGAGAAGTACGGCAAGAACAACGACCTCTTGCACTTCCCGCGCGGGCTGGAGTGGCTGCCGAATATCCGCCGTCAGGATTACCGCAATTACGGGCTGCTTGGCACCATTGGCCGCGGCGAGAACGGGCCGGTCGTGCAGGATATCCCCAAGTTCGGCCACCTCGTCAACCTGTTCAGCCTCTGCTACGACAAGGGCGCGCGCATCGTCGGCATGATCGAGGAGCGCCTCGGCGAGGTGGCCTTCCTCGACTTCATTCGCATCGTCTATCAGCGCTATCGCTATCGGATCATCCGCGTGGCCGACTTCCAGCGCGAGTTGGAGCAGTACACCGGGCAGTCGTGGGAGGCCTTCTTCCGCGACTGGCTGCACGGCCCCGGCCTGTGCGACTGGTGCGTCGACAAGGTCAAGATCACCCACGACGCCGGGGCGAAGCAGGAGGACGAGTCGCCCTGCAAGGCGACCATCCTGCTGCGCCAGAAGGGCGAATGTACCGAGCAGACGGTGCTCGGCATCGCCCTGGACAAGGACGATGAGTATTGTCTGCGTATCCCCATTATACCCCAGGCGGCGCGGGTCGAGTTGCCTGATATTGGCGCCGTGGTGGAATGCGAGGGCGAGGACCGGATTCGCGTCGAGGTAGAGCTGCCTCACAAACCCAAGCAGATCACGGTCGACCCCGATCAAATCCTCGTCGACAAGGACCCGGCGAACAATTACTGGAAGAAGCCAGTCCGCACGCGCCTGACGCCCTTGTACACGTTCCTGGAGGAGACCGACCTGACCAATGCCTTTGACCGCTGGAACGTCATCTGCGGGCCGTGGGTCAACCGTCAGGCCTATGCCGATCCGTGGTACACGCGCTCGACGCTGGCCGGCGTGCGCGCAGGGCTGTACCGCACGCAGGAGTTCAGCGGCGGCGTCTACGCCGCGTACCGCACCGACTACCGCGACGTCGTCGTCGGCGCCGATGGTCTGCTCGACCACTGGCCGCTGCCGAAGACGCAATTCGGCTTCCACGTCGAGGAGCGCCTGGTCGGCTTCCAGACCGGCCGCGACACGGCGTTCCGCGGCTCGGTCTTCGGGCGTTACGTCAAGCAGTACGGCTCGAGCCTGTACCTGCCGCCGATGGAGTACGTCGAGGGCTTCGCCACTTACCAGGACAACTTCCTGCCGCTGGACCGCCATCCGCTACGGAGCGGACGTCGCTTCGACAGTCTCGGCACCGGCGGGCTCCATTATCATCTCAATTACCTGACGCCGTACTGGGACCCGGCGGGCGGCTTTCAACTCGACCTGACCTACGAGGGCGGGACGGTGGAATTCGAGAACGGTCCACCCGCCCTGAAGGAGCGGAGCCATCGCGCGGCGCATCAGGCGACGGGACAGTTGTCGATCGTGAAGGGGTTCCCGGACCTGACCGGACTGGCCACCAACAAGGGCCCGCTGGGCGAGTGGGCGGCCCCGGCGCTGTGCTGGCTGGCGGACACGCGGCTGGCTTTGCGGGCCTATGGTGCCGGCGGATTGCCCGACGAGGTGGAGTACTTCCCGCTCGGTGGCGGCAGCCTGTTCCGTGGCTTCGACCAGGCTGAACGGCAGGGCAGCCTGGTGTGGGTGGCGAGCGCCGAGTGGCGCGTACCGCTGGCGCGAGAGGTCCACTGGGACGTGTGCGATCACGTCTTCGGGGCGCGCAACCTCTATGGGGCGCTGTTCTATGACATGGGCGACGCTTACACGCGCGGCCACTCCCCCGGTCCGGTCGCCCACGCCCTCGGCGCCGGCCTGCGGATGGACGTTGCGATCTTCGGCTTCGTGGAGCGGTCCACTCTGCGATTCGACGTGGCGAAGACGGTGAATGCCGACAGTCCCGTGCAATTCTGGCTCGGAATCCAGCATCCGTTCTGAGCCTACGAGGGCCGAACCTGGCCAGCTGCGGCGAGGGCGCGAGCGCTGACCGACAGCACTCGCAGGAAGCCCTCCGAGTCGGCGTGATCGAACTCGCCGGTCGCCTCCATCGAGGCGTTCTCCTCCGAGTACAGCGAGTGCGGCACCTCCGACGCCGACGCGAAGGTCACACTCCCCTTGTACAGCGCCACCGTGATCGTCCCCGTCACGAGTTGAGCGATCTGACGCACTGCCTCCTTCGCCACACGCGACGCAAGGTCGTAGCCATAGCCCTGGTAGACTTGCCGGGCGAGAAAGCCCGATAGGTGATCGAACAACTCGCGCGACCGGCGGTCGAGGACGAGTTGCAGCAGGTAGGCGTAGCAGGTGCCGAGCAGCTCCATGCCGGGCGCCTCGTAGACACCGCGCGACTTGACGCCGACGAAGCGGTTTTCGACGAGGTGCGTCGCGATGCCGACCCCGTGCCGCCCGCCGAGATGATTTGCCAGCGCGATGGCCCCGTAGGCGTCAACCTTTTCGCCGTTGATCGACACCGGGCGGCCCTTCTCGAAGCGGACCGTCACCTTCTCCGGCTCGTTCGGCGCGTTGGCAGCGTGGACGCCCATGCCGGGCGTGATGAACGTCGGCGGCGTGTGCAGCGACTCGAGCCTGCCGGCCTCGTGCGTCAGGCCGAGCAGGTTGGCATCGGTCGAGTAAGGAGCATCGCGGGTAGCTTTTATCGGCAGCTTGCGCTCCAGGCAGTAGTCGATCATCTCGCTGCGACCGCGGAAACGGCTGAGGAACTCCGGGTCGCGCCACGGAGCGTAGACCTGGAAGTCGGGGGCGAGCATGTTGGTGACGAGCTGGAAGCGAACCTGGTCGTTGCCGCGGCCGGTCGCCCCGTGGCTGAGGGTGCGGATGCCGCGTTTGCGCATCTCGGGAAGCATGCCGCTGACGATGACGTGGCGGCCGATGCCGGTCGTGTTCCAGTAGCGGCCCTCGTAGCAGGCCTGGGCCTGGATGATCTCCAGCCCCGCTTCGGCGATGGCGTCGCGGAGAGGGACCGACACGAAGTCGACCGCCCCGGACGCCAGCATGCGGACGCGGACGGCGTCGAAGTCGGGCTCGTCGGGCTGGGCCATGTCCGCGGTGAAGGCGACGACCCGGACGCCCAGTTCCGTCAGCCAGCGCGTGATGGTGCAGCTGTCCAGGCCGCCCGAGGCCGCGAAGGCGATCGTCTGGCCCTTGAGGTGGCTCGCGTTCATATCGCTCTTTCTCGTTGCTCGGTCGTCATGGAGTGAGAGGGGTAAAGTAGCAGGCGTGGTCGGCGTGGCCGGTCACGACGGCCTTGCCATCGGGCGTGAAGGCGATGCAGAAGCCGCCGAATGACCGCAGCTTCTTCGTCAGGATCGCCTTGCCGTCGGCGAGGTTCCAGACGTGCAGCTGCCCGCCGTAGCCGCTCGCCGCGACCGTCTTGCCGTCGGGCGACAGGGCCAGGCCGAATGGATCGTCCATCGTCGGCCCCATCTTCCGCTTCTCGGCGCCCGAGGCCACGTCCCAGACGCGCACGGTGCGGTCCATGCTTGCCGAGACGACCTCCTTGTCGCCGGGCGCGAACAGCACAGCGAGCACGGCATCGTCGTGGCCCTTGAGGCTCTTCAACTCCTTGCCCGAGGCAACCTCCCAGACCTTGACGAGCTTGTCGCCGCCGGCCGTGGCCAGCTGCTTGCCGTCGCGGCTGAAGGCGAGGCCGAAGACCGTGCCGGCGTGGGCGTTGATCGTCTTTTGCTCCTTGCCGTCGGCGACGTTCCACAGCTTCACCGTCTTGTCGGCGCCGGCCGAGGCGAGCGTCTTGCCATCGGGGCTGAAGGTCACCACGTCGACAATGTTGCCGTGCCCCTTCAGCTCGCGCTGCAGCTTCCCATCGGCGACATTCCAGAGTCGGATCGTTTTGTCATCGCTGCCGGAGGCGAGCGTCTTGCCATCAGGGGTGAAGGCAACCGAATAGACCGGCTTGGTATGGCCGGCCAGGGTACGGACCTCCTTGCCGGCGGGGAAGGACCAGAGTTTGACGTCATTGTCGAAGCCGGCGGTGGCGATCTGTTTGCCGTCGGCGCTGAAGGCGACGCCGTGGACGAGGTCTTTGTGTCCCTTCAGTTCCTGCGGCAGTTGCGCCGCGGCGGCGGGGGTGAGGAACAGGCAAGCGGACAGACTGGCGAGGAAGGTTCTCATGGCGTGTGCCTCCGTGAGCGGCTCCGTGCGAGGGGCGGGGATCGTCCCCGCCATTGTGCGGCGCCAGCGCGGCAGAGGGAAGAGAGAAACCGCTGGGCCCGAGCCCTGGGCGCGGTACTTCGTTTTGTTCCCCTACCCGGCGGCGCCCTCGGCCGGGTGGGCCTCTCGCAATCCGCGGACGATCGCCTCGTAGCGCGGCCCGACCGCCTCGACGATCGCCCGGCGTGACGTTTCGCCGGTGATCTCCAGGCGAACGCTCAGGCGTTCGCGCGGCAGGCAGCCCGGCACGCGGTCGGCCCACTCGACCAGGCAGACGCCGTCCCCGTCGAAATACTCGTGGGCGCCGAGGTCGAAGAACTCGCCCTCGCTCCGCAGCCGGTAGGCGTCGAAGTGGTAGATCGGCAGCCGGGCCTCGTATTCCTGGATGAGCACGAACGTCGGGCTGCTTACAGCGCCGTTGCGGAGGCCGAGCCCCTCGGCGATGGCGCGGACGAGGTGTGTCTTGCCCGCACCGAGCGGGCCGATCAGCCCGACGACCGCCCTGGGAAAGAGCAGTGCGCCCAGCCGCCGGCCGAAGTCCTCGGTAGCCGGCAGGCCCTCCAGGTCGATGCAAAACGATTCCAGCATGTCTGCCCGCTTCCTGATCCGTGTCGCGTCACTGCGAGACGATCCGTGAACATTTTACGCCGGGTGGGGACCGGCACGACAGGGGACGGCCGACGAGCTTGCCCGGCCCGCACTTCTTCCCCACTCGGTCCCCTGCACCGGAGAGAACTTGGGAAAAAGGTTGAGGCGTCCCCCGAGCCCTCGATAAAGTGATAGAGGGGCTTCACGAGCCCTTGAGGGAGGAGCCCCCAGCCCGGGAGTATCGACGATGACGATTACGAAGACGCTCGGCGTGGCCCTTCTCTGCGGCGCGGCGCTGTGCTGCCCTTCCGTCCGTGCCGACGACGTGCCCAACTTCAAAAAGCGTGGCGACCTGGAGAGGAAATGGGTCTCCCAGGTCTGCGTGCCCATCATCAAGGCGGCCCGTCCCTCGGCGAAGGACCCGGCGCTGGTAAGTTTCGAGTACAAGGACCCCAAGCCCGGTCGCAAGGAACTGCACATCAAGGGCCGTTTCAAGGGCCGCGTCAGCAACCGCGACTACACCGCCAACATGGTCGTCCATATCGACGCCCACGACAGGGAATCGTGGGAGGTCCTTCGCATCGACTACGACGACAACAGCACGAACGTTGTCAGCTACAGCCGCAAGAACATCGAGGCCCTCATCAAAAAGTTCAACGGCGAGTGAGTGACCCCCCTAAGAATGGGGGAGGCGGACGCTGATCCCGCTTCCTGGGGGATCGGTGGACTGATGTTCCCTGGACGCGCAGCGTTTGCCTTGCTGTGAGCGTGGGTGTCGGAAGGAACTCGTTTTTCGTGTTGGGAGGTGTTGAAGCGATGAAGAACATGTTCAAGGGCGTGGCCCTCCTGTGCGCGGCGGTCCTGGTGGTCCCCGCCGCCCGCGGCGATGACGTCCCCAACTTCAACAAGCGCGGCGACAGCGACAAGGACTTCGCCAAGCGGGTCGGCATCGCCATCGTCAAGAAGGCTCGCCCGACGACGAAGGATTTCACGCTCCAGGACTACAAGTTCAAGGAGACCAAGCCCGGCCGCACCGAACTGCGCCTCGAGATCGGTTACAAGGGCGCCACCGGGTTCACCAAGTACACGGCCAAGCCCGTCGTCGTGATTGACACGAGCGACAAGGACAAGTGGGAGGTGGTGCGCATCGACTACGAGGACAATAACCGCCTCACGTACAGCCGCAAGAACCTCGAGAACCTGGTCAAGGAATTCAACGCCGCCTCCAAGTGAGGGCCCCCGGCGCAACAAGAAGGCCCAGGCAGATGCCTGGGCCTTTTCGTTTATCCGATCCCTTGCCTCACTCCGCGTACTCTGCCACGATGCGAGCGATGCGATGGGTCGCGCGGGCCTCGCTGATCCCGTAGTTTTCAGCGACATCGGCAGCAGCGGCGCGGGTGGCCCGATACTCGACCACTTCGAGCGGTACTCCTTGCTCGGCGGCCTCGGCGCGAAGCCCCGGCCCGCTGAGCACCAAAACCGCGCCGTGGATGGCCAGGGCCGCCTCCACCTCGGGGATTCCCTTCTTGGCGAGCCAGTTGTACTGCTGTTGCAGCAGGCACTCGAACTTGTGCGTGAACTGGTCGTCGTTCAGCTCCCCCGCCCGGTAGCGGCGCAGCTGGCGATCAAGACGGCGAGCCATCCGAGGCAGGACGAGGTCCATCAGGTCTTTGCTCATGGGAAACCCTCTTGCTGGATGTCCGTGCCGGCGCTCGGGGCCGACTGCTTTCGCCAATCGAGCCCCACCATTATTTTAGTTCATCGGACGCTCCCGGAGCAAAGTCAGATGTGCGGGGGATGTGCGCATTCGTCGCGTCCGCGGGTAAACGGAGCGCACGCAGCGGTTGTACGATCCCTGTGCCCGCCGGTCGTCGACCCCGTGCCGGAATTGCTCAAGAAAAACCTGTCCTCCGGCCCGTTGCATCCGCCCGCTGCTAGTCCGATAATCTACCTTCACTCCCGGCGCGCCGCCGCGGCCGGATCGGCCGGCCCGGCGGCAGGCGTCCCCCGATCCCCGCCCGCAACGAGGTCTTCCCATGCGAACGCGACTGTGCCTGACCACGGCATCGCTGCTCCCTGCGCTAATTCTCTGTGTGCCCGCCGCCGCCGGCAAGGACGAGGCCGCGGCCGGCCCGATCCGCTGGAAGAAGACGGTCATCGACAAGACATTCCGCTCCGAAGGGGTGGCCGTCGCCGACGTCAACAAGGACGGCAAGATGGACATCTTGCTCGGCGAGGTCTGGTACGAGGCCCCCGACTGGAAGATGCACGAGATCCGCAAGCCGGCCCGCGACTACGGCAACGGCCTGGGTGGCTACAGCGAGAGCTTTTGCTGCTGGACCGACGACATCAATGGCGACGGCTGGCAGGACCTGATCGTGATCCGCTTCCCCGGCAAGGTCTGTCACTGGTACGAGAACCCCAAGAACAAGCCGGGGCACTGGAAGGAGCACGTCCTGTACGACAACGCCTGCAACGAGACGCCGCAGTACGTCCACCTGTTCCGCAACCGTCCGCGCGTCCTCGTCATGGGCGTGCAGCCCATCGGCAAGGGCGACGCCAACGAGGGCCAGATGGTCTGGCTGTCTCCCGGCAAGGACCCGACGCAACCGTGGGAGGTTCACCCGATCAGCGAGCCGGGCAAGCCGGGCAAGCCCGCCCCCGGATCGTTCCGGTTCTCGCATGGCCTGGGCATCGGCGATATGAACGGCGACGGCCGCCTCGACGTGATCTGCACCGACGGCTGGTGGGAGCAGCCGGAGAAGGTCGAGGACAAACCGTGGAAGTTCCACCCGTTCCGCTTCATCGAGTCCAAGAAGGAAGACTTTGTCTACGGCCAGGCTTGCGCCGACATGTTCGCCGTCGACCTCGACGGCGACGGCAGAGTCGACATCCTGAGCAGCTCGGCGCACAAGTACGGCATCTGGGCCGACTTCCAGCGGCCCGGCGGCGGCAACGCGACGCTGCTCCAGCGCCGGACGCTGTTCAAGGACCTCCTGTCCGAGACGCACGCGCTGCACTTCGTCGACATCAACGGCGACGGCCTGAAAGACATGGTCACGGGCAAGCGCTGGTGGTCGCACGGTCGCGGCGAGCCCGGCTCGGACAAGCCGCCCATGCTCTACTGGTTCGAGGCGAAGAAGGGCAGGGATGGCACGATCACGTTCACGCCGCACGAGATCGACAACGACTCCGGTATCGGCACGCAGTTCGTCGTGACAGACTTCAACGGCGATGGGCTGCTCGATATCGTGACGTCCAACAAGAAGGGGACGTACCTGTTCGAGCAGGTTCGCGACAAGAAGTGACCGCCCCAGCGGCCGGGTGCGCGGCGCGGTACAATCATGGAAGAGATTTGCCCTAAAACCGGAGACCGCGCCATGATCCTCCCTGACTTCCTGACTCAGGATGCGGACGGAGAAGTTCGCCTGATGGGACATCGTGTCGGCTTGTACAGCGTGGTGCGCTCCTACCAAGAGGGGCACTCGGCGGAACAGATTCACGCCGAATTTCCGTCGCTGTCGCTGGCTCACGTCTACAAGGTGCTCGCGTTCTATCTGGAGAACCGGCCCGAGGTAGACGCCTACGCGACGGCGTATCGGGAAGAATTGGAGCAGCAGTCGAAGAGCCTGCGCCAGGGACCCAGCCGGGAAGAACTCCAGCGGCGTTGGCAGGAGAAGGGCCTGGGGTCGCTGCCGTGACACTCCGTTACGTGCTGGACGAGAATCTGCGCGGCGCCCTGTGGCAGGCGATCCAGCAGCACAACCTTCAAGGGGCCCATGTCCTTGACGCAACCCGCGTCGGCGATCCGCCGGACCTGCCCCTCGGCACGAGCGATCCCGACCTGCTCGTGTGGGCGGAGTGCGAGGGCCGGCTGCTCGTCTCCCTTGACAAGAAGACGCTGCTCGGTCACCTGGCCCAGCACCTCCAGGCTGGACACCACAGTCCCGGAATCCTGCTCGTCACGCCGGGGAGCGTCGTCCCGGCGGTGCTTGGCTACTTGGTCCTTGCGGCCCACGCGGGGGACCCGGCAGAT
>JACOUH010000223.1 GCA_016177925.1 Planctomycetota bacterium
TCCATTGAGCATCCGTGAGATCGCTGGGGTAGGCTTGACGCATGACAGAATCCTTGTCCTGGTGTTCGTATGTTCTTTTTGCACAAAACAGCCCGCCCCTTCAGCTTATGAAGAATCCTTGCTTTTTCAACAGCCTGTTACACGTCCGGGCTCCTGGCGTCTTCGATCCGGCGACAGAGCTTCACGAAGCCAGCAGCGGGGTCACGCTCATCTGCGGATCGCCGCCGGTGACGTGGACTGTCCCCCTGGCGTCGATGTAGACGTTGACCTCGCTGCGCACGCCGAACTCCGGCAGATAGATGCCCGGCTCGATCGAGAAGCAGGTGCGCGGCAGGACGCGCCGCTCCTCGCGCGTTTCGAGGTTGTCCATGTTGGCGCCATTGCCGTGCGTCTCCTGTCCGATCGAGTGGCCGGTGCGGTGACAGAAGTACGGCCCGTAGCCCGCCTCGTCGATGACACGTCGCGTCGCATCGTCCACTTGCCAGCCCTGCAAAGGCTTCTTCACGGCGAAGGCGCCCTTGACGCAGTCGATGCCGGCGTCGCGGGCCCGCCGCACGATCTGGAAGATCTCCTCGTAGCGCGGCGGTACCTGCTTGCCGGCGAAGGCGACGCGGGTCAGGTCGCTGTAGACAGCGCGGGGCCGCTTCAGCTTCGCCCACAGATCGATGAGGACGAAGTCGCCCTCGCGGATGGGCGTGTCGCTCTCGGGCGTGGTGGCATAGTGGGGGTCGCCGCTGTGCGGGCCCACGGCGACGATGGGCGGGTGGTCCGTCTCCAGGCCGTTGCGCTCGAAGTGATCGAGGATGCAGCGGATCACCTCACTCTCCTTCACCGAGCCGCCGCCGCGAGTGCGGCCGGCAATGAACTGGAAGGCGACGTCGTAGGCGGAGCGAGTGTGGACCGCCGCGTCGAAGTGCGTTTTCTCTTGCTCGTCGTCCCAGCAGGCCTCGAAGAACTGGACGAGGTCGCCCGACGGCACCACCTCGACGCCGCAGGCACGGACCAACTCGACGGTGCCGGCGTCGACGCGGGACACGTAGGGGTTGGCGTTGCGGGGGACGTACTCCATCGCGACGCGTTTCGCTCCCTTGACGAGGTCGGCGACACCGGCCTCGAGTTCCTGCCAGCGCAGGTAGCTCTGCTTGCTGCCGGGGTAGGCGTCGAGGGCGCCGGGCTCGATGCGATGGACGAGCTTGCGCGGCTCGCCCTTGGCGGGGATGAAGTAGAACCAGCGCCGCGACAGGATGTGTTCGGGGTTGAGGCCGAGGACGCGCCGCGCCAGCACGTTGAGGCCGCGGAAGTCGTACAAGAGCCAGCCGTCGAGGCCGAGGTCCTGGATCGCCTTCTGCACGGAGGGGAGGTTGAACATGGTGATTCCCGCGTTGGGTGAGGGACAGGACGATCAACTCGCCTGGGGCCAGAACAGTCTCATCATCACCAGGGTGCGCCGGCAAAGTCAATCGCGAAGAGCAGCGAAGCCATTGCTTCGGCCACCCACCCCATGGTGGTAGAGAACGGCCAGCAGCTGCTCGTCATCGATGTCCCAGAGGGACCGCCCGGTCTGGTCCTCGCCGAGGAACCCCAGGTGGGCGAACAACTGACCGAGCCGCACGTCCGGGGACAACTCGCACACCTCGGCCAACACGGCCAACGCCTCACGCTGGGTCGCCGGAATCATGGCAGAAGGTCTCCGATCTTGGGGTCCGGCGGGTGGCATGCATTCGCGGCCTCCCGCGGAAGGGTCGCTGCCGCGGGGGCGCGGGCCGCGAAAGCATGGCACACCCAAGCATGCACGGTCGGCGTGAGTCCAGAGGTTCCGGTTGGAACGGTTGAAGGAAGAGAACAATCTTCTACAGAGACGGTCTATCTATTGACATTCAAGGCCATAAAATGGCTCGGCTTGAAATCTTGAATGTCCCCTTTTCCCTCCCTTTTCCCTCCTGGATCGGCGTTCGTGAACGCTGCGAGTCAACAAGGGGACATTCACCTATTCGGTTTCTTCGATGAATGTCCCCTTTCAAAATGATGAATGTCCCCTTTTCCCTGCTCTCCTTGTCAGCGACACACAGCCTTCAGGGAGCTGATCACGTCGGCCCGCGGCGGCATCCACGCAGGCCAGAATCACAGGGGCCAATCACTTCTGCATCAACACACGTTCCTCTTGGCGTCACCGAAAGGCCACGATAACTCCAGCAACGATCACGAGCCCCCAAATGAACGCCAGAAGTGCGATTCCAGACCCCATGCCCCCGTAGGGGGGCGTTCCTGGATCAGGAAGATCACCTCCGTATTGACGGAGCCACCAGATACACGAAGAGAGCCCGATCACTCCGACCACGATGGCGACAAGGGGGCCGCCGGATCCGACAACGCCGCCACTCGCTGAGCCCAGGATGGCAAGACTGATGGCGAAGAAGAGCCCAATCGCGCCACCGGTCAGTTTTTTCCATCCTTCCCGGTCAGCATGCAGTTTCTCGACGGTTCGACGGATATCGGTGGGCGAGACTTCCGCGCGCTGCCGGTCCGCCGGCGCGGCGCGGCCAGGCGACGGCTGAAGAACGCATGTTCGACACATGTACTCCAGGTTGGCGCGGGAGTACGATTCCTCGTCATCCAGGTCGATCGGGGCGCGGCATAAACAGCATCGTACAGCCGCCTTCTTGCGGAAAACATATCCACAATCACATCTCTCCGCGGACGGCGGGCTGACCAAGTTGCAGCGCGGGCACGTGAGTGACATTTTCCCCTCCGCGATGCCGAATGACACAACTCAGCAGCCGGGCCGACCGGAGAGACGTAGCACCCTGGAACGCCGCCATGCCGGCCCGGTCTGCTATAGCGAATTATGCGACCGTGTTTATCTCTAATTTCATCCGCGGCCCTTTTATCCTTCTAGTTCAGCGGCTCCCACCGGTGTTTGCGGCACGATGGACATACTCCATCGGCCATCGGTAGCACTCTCATCTCGCATTGTGGACATTCTGAAATTGGAAAGCCTAGGCCCGGCGGCCGCGCCGGTTCGCCGGATTGGGACGGCCGATCATCGCGCGGTCGGCCCATCCGGGTGTTCTCGTCCTCCATCGCCCGGCTCAGTCCGATTCGTAGCTCCGACCGCCTCAGGGCATCCTTGAGCACTTTCTCATACGTGAAGTCATCCCGGCCGTGCGCCAACCCCCGCGTTGCGAACAGGACCTCGGCGTGCCAGCCTTCGCCGAATGTGACCGCAGCCGCGTTCGGCAGGTAGTCCGGCAATCGCTCGCCCAGGCGTTCGCGATACTTCCGCCACCGTGATTGAACCCCCGTTTCGCCGACGGGCGGGACAATGAGGATGACCTGTTCCGGGCGGCAATGCGTAAAGACCTGATCGACTTCCCATTCCAGCCCGTCGCGGCCCTTGAGGTCGCCCAGGAACATGATCACCCGCTGGCACTCCGCCAGCAGGCGCTGCACGACCTGCTTCCAGCGGTCGTGTCGAACCCACATCCGGCCAAAGCCCAGCGGCGGCAAGCGCTCACCCGGCCGGCCGATGGCAATGACCGGTCCGACCGCCGAGAACACGCGGGCGGTCTGTTGTTCAAGCGTTTCGTCCATGCCGCCCAGCGGCGCCATGTATATGCCGCCCTTCAGGGGGCTCTGGCCGGGCACGATCATCTCATCGTCCGCAAAGGAGCGCAGCAGCAGGGTCGGCGGCCGCGTGTCGCCCCGAATCTGCTCGACAGCCCGGGCGGCGAACATCTTCCGCCCCGCGCCCTGCAGCGCCATGCCAATCCCGCCGATCACAAAGGCGCCGATCCACAACAGCGGGGCCTCAGAGAAGTGGGGGCCTTTGCGGAAGAACAGGATCAATCCGCATCCGGCCAGGACAGCCATCGGCCAGCCCAAGCCCATCAGCGCCAGTCCGAAGGCACGAGTGACCAGCCGCGGCGACCCGGGATGATCCGGGTTTTCGCAGCGCAGGCACAGGCCAGGGGCCAATTCGCGTTCGCCGCAAGTGGGACAGTTCGACATGGCGGTTCAGGGTGGTGCCCTGCCTCGGTGTGGCTCAAAATCTGTTCGCGGCGAGTGCGGGCATTGTGGCCGAACTGGTGAGTCGGCAGACTGGCGCCGGTCTCGCTATGGCTCGTGCCGGTCAGCCTCTGCTGGCTGCCGGTCTGCCTATTCCCAGCGCCAGTCAGCCTATCACGATCCCATGAGCAGAACCCGACCGCGCTTCGATGTCAAGGGTAATCGAGCCGCGAGGGGTCCGTGTTCGGCGAAGGATCGCCCCGCGAAGCGGCGTCGGTAAGCGCGGCGGGCTGTCCTGGCCTTGCTTCGGGACCCTCGGGCGGTGAGCTGGACCGGCGCCAGGTGCCGCGCACGCTTCCTGGTCGGTTCTCGAACTGGCCGAGAATCCACACCGGTCCTTGGGGCCCTGGTCGCTTGAAGGAGAAGTGGCCGCCGTACAGGTTGGCAGGCGTGCCAGTCTCGGCTGCCGACTTGGTGGCAAGGCACGCGAGGAGGGGCCTGAGGAGGCGGCGTGATTGGCGATCCGTGATAGCGTCTGCGTCGAGACTGAATTCTTGCGCTTCTTCTGAGCACTGGGCGGCGATGGCGCCGAGCACCTGCTCCGCGAGCCCCTCCACGGTCCAGTCTGGACCGAGCGGGGCACCAAGAAGGTCGGTGATGGGGTTGTTGGCAGTCACAAGGGGATTACCCGTTTCGTGAGATTGTGCCATTCGGCCCGCAGCTCACTCAACCCGCTTTCAGGCTCGAACCGGATCTCACCGCTACGTGCCAAGCCGGCAGTGATGGGGTCGGCGTAGAGGATTGCCATGATCCACGCTGGCACGCTTACTTCCAGGATAGCCGGCCCTCCTTCGTTGGGGAAGAGCGCGTGCTTGTTCCGTGCGGCCACTTCTGGGGTGCCCGTGCTGAGGGGCGCCCATCGCCGATGACGGTCGAAAAGCCTTCCGCCGGAGGGAGGCTCCCCGTTCCCGGTTCCCGGTAGTCCGGGTCTGGACCATTCGTCTCGATCGCGCGGGCTCGCTGGCACTTTTTCCGGGCCGTTTGGCGAGCCGGGAGCGTGAGCGACCGGAGGGGGCGCCTCCGGTCGCTCACGCTCCCGGCTCGCCCGGAATTCTTGCCAACGAGCGGCGCACGGATTCGATCAGTCGCATGGCCGTGTCGTGAAACAGGGCCTCGTTCTGCTGCCTCGTCATGCCCAGCCGTCGCGCGGCCCGCCGCATGGCCCGCAACTGCTCGTAGCGCGTGAACGTCATCCGCGGATCGCAGTGCGACAGATTCAGCTCATGGTTCGTTTCCGACAGGTACGCCCAGGCGCAGCCGAAGGCGATGTACTTGCCGCGCAACACGCCGACCGGGATGTCGTCGCTGCCGTACATCACCCGGTCGGTGCCCACGGCCGTGTACAGCGCGTCCATCGCGTCTGACTCGCACACCGAGGAGGTGTCGTACCAGACGTTCGGCAGGCCACGCAGTTGCTTCGCCGCCTTCTCGATCGCCCACGACGAGTAACTGCGGGCACAGTGAGCGAGAATCCAGCGAGCGCCCGGGTACTTCTCGCAGAGGCGAAGCAGGTCGCGGAGGTTGTCGGGGTCGGCGATGGCGTCGCGCTTGGACAGGTGCATCATAATCAGCAGGCCACCGCGATCGGCCACCGCGATCTGATGCTCGGGCATGAAGTCCGTGATGCCACAGTTGACCGCATCGCCGGAGGCCGCGTAAAAGCGATACGGCTTGAAGCCGAGGAACCCGTACCGCTCCACCTGCTCGTCGAGGTGGTCAGCGGGCATCGCCGGCTCGACGAGCATCAGCCCGGCGGACTGCGGGTCCTTGCGCACCTCCGCGGCGAGGTAGGCGTTCGAGGCCTCGAAGTCGCACGGGTGCGGGAAGGGGAACGGGAACGCCAGCCGATGCACCGCGCGGCCGGGCATCAGCAGCCGGTCGCAGGCGTCGGCGAACTCCCACGTCGCCTCGGCGAAGGTCGTGCCGAGCAGGGCGCCCAGGGCACTCGTCTCCTTATTCGGGTCGTTGTTGAAGGCCCAGCGGTAGACGTGGGTGTGGACATCGAAGACGCGGCGCGGGACGAAGTCCTCCAGCTCGTCGTCCCAGATGCGGCGGTCGAGGTCGGTGCGTTCCAGCGGTGGCAGTGCAGTCATGTTTTCAGCCCCATCATCTCGTGTTGCGCCTTGACGGCGGCCTGGTAGCGGGCGAAGGCCTCCTCGTCGCGGCGACAACTGACCCCCTTGAAGACCATCGCGAAGGCGCGGCGGTTCCGCGTCGCGGAGCGGTTGGGGTCGGCGCGATGGATGGTCTCGCCATGATGGACGGCGACATCGCCGGGCTGAAGGCAGATTTTCACCTCGCGGGCCTCGTCATCGGGGCCGTAGTCGGTGACGCCCTGCGAGAAGCCAAGAATGTTGGATCGGTCGTGGGGCCGGATGCCGCGCCGGTGCGAGCCGGCGACGTAGCGCAGGCAGCCGTTTTCCTCGTCGACGGGGTCGAGGGCCATCCAGATCGTCAGGACGCTCGGCGGCTTCAGGTTGAAGTAGTAATTGTCCTGGTGCGGCGGAGTTGGGCTCTGTGTCCCGGGCGGCTTGTTGAACCACTCCGGCTCCTGCCCCTGCGCCTCCTCGCCGAGCAGCGCCTCGGCCAGGGCGACCCACGTCGGATGCTTCGCGTAGTCGCGGAAGTAGGGATCACCGCCCATGTACTGCATCTGTTTGAGTGTTTCCGGACGGGATTTGTCCACGTAGAAGGCGGCGCGGTCGGGCAGCGCCGGGACGACCTCGCGAATGTAGCGGTCGAGGTTGGCGCACAGCTCGGCGAACTCGCCTGGCCCCAGCATCTGCGGGACGATGACGAAACCGTCGCGGTCGAAAGCGGGTCGATACGGATCGAAGGTCATGGCCGTTGGCTCCGGTGCGACCAGGAATCAGGGGTCAGGGGTCAGGGGTCAGGGATCAGGAATCAGCCGGAGGCCCTCTTCCCTGACTCCTGACCCCTGACCCCTGACCCCCTGGTCCAAGACCTCGCGCACCTTGCAGGTCAGGGCGTCCGGAGTGAAAGGCTTTTGCAGGAACGCGGCCCGGGCCTCATGGATGCCCCACCGGGCCAGGACCTCCTCCGTGTACGCCGACAGGTACAGCACGCGTACCTCCGGCCGCAGCGGGCCAAGCCGGGCGACCAACTCGGCACCGCCCATGCGGGGCATGACCAGGTCGGTCAGCAACAGGTCGATCGGACCTCCGTGTTGCCCGCAGACCCCGAGGGCCTCCGCCCCGTCCTGCGCCTCCAGCACGGCATAGCCCGCGCGCTGAAGGATGTGCCGGACCAGCCCCCGCACCGCCTCCTCGTCCTCCACCACCAGGACCGTCTCCCGGCCGCCCGGCGCGGGCGCGACGGCCGGCGGGGCCGCGGGTACAGCGGCGGCCGAGACGTCCTCCTCGTAGCGCGGCAGGTAGACCCGGAAGGTGGTGCCCCGGCCCGGCTCGCTCTGGGCACGGATGGAGCCGCCGGACTGCTTGACGATGCCATAGACGGTCGCCAGCCCCAGCCCCGTTCCCTCGCCCACCCCCTTGGTTGTGAAGAAGGGCTCGAACACGTGGGTAAGGTTCACCGCGTCCATCCCGCAGCCCGTGTCAACCACCTCCAGAAGGATGTAGGGACCGGGCCGGACCTCGCGAGGGCGCTGGGCGTCTTCCTCGCTCAGCTCGACGTTGGCCGTGGCGAGGGCCAACCGGCCGCCGCGCGGCATGGCGTCGCGAGCGTTGGCGCACAGGTTCAGAATGACCTGCTCCAGCTGGGCCGGGTCGCCGCGGACCCGCCCCAGGGCAGGATCGAGCGCCAGGACCAAGTCGATGTCCTCGCCCAACAGCGGCCGGAGCATGTTCTCCATGCCGGCCAGGACGGCGTTGAGGTCCAGCGCGCGGAGGGCGAACAGCTGCTTGCGGCTGAAGGCCAACAACTGGCGCGTCAGGGCAGCGCAGCGCTCCCCGGCCTTGCGGATCTCCTCGACCAGCTCCCGCACCGGGGCGTCCGGCGGAAGCTGGTCGAGCAGGGTCTCGCTGAAGCCGCAGACCACGGTCATCATGTTATTGAAGTCGTGGGCGATGCCGCCCGCCAGTCGCCCCACCGCTTCCATTTTCTGCGCCTGCCGCAGCGCCTCCTCCGTGCGCCTGCGCTCGATGGCGTAGCGGATCGACCGTTCCAGCAGGTCGGGCGTGAGGCGGTCCTTGGGCAGGAAGTCGGCGGCACCGCCGCGCATGGCCGCCAGGTCCACGTCCCGGTCCCCCTGGCCGGTCAAGAGGATCAGAGGCGCCTTGCAGCCGGCCGCGACCGCCTCGCGCAGCAGGTCCAGGCCCGTGTCCCTGCCCAGGCGGTAGTCGAGCAGGCAGACGTCGTACCCCTGGCGGCGGATCGCCTCCAGCCCCGCATCATAACTGGACACCCAGTCCAGCACGTGGGCTGCCCCCTCGGTCTCCGCGAGCAGGTCCCGGACCAGGACATAGTCGTCCTCGTCGTCTTCGACCAGCAGCACCTTGACGGTCGAGCCGTCCACGTCAAACCCCCTCCTTGTGGGAAAGTTCCACGATCTCCAGCCAGTATTTCCCCAGGGTCTTGACGACCTCGACCAGGTCGGCGAACCGCCCCGGCTTGGCGATGTACGAGGTAGCGCTGATGTCGTAGGCCCGGTGGACGTCCTCCGTCGCCCGCGAGGTGGTCAGCACAACGATGCGGATCTGCCGCAGCGCGGGGTCGGCCCGGATCTCCTGGAGGGCCTCACGGCCGTCCTTCTTCGGCATGTTCAGGTCGAGCAGGATCACGGCCGGGAACGGCGCGCTGGCCGGCTCCTGGTACTTGCCGCGCCTCCTGAGATAGTCCATCAGCTCCTCGCCGTCGCAGACGAAGCGGAGGTCGTTGGCCAGGTGGGCCTGCTCGAACGCCTTCTTGGTCAACTCGCGGTCGTCCGGGTCGTCGTCGGCCATGAGGATGATGGCCGGCCTGTGCAGGATCGTCATGGTTTCCTCTTTCCGTCAGGGTTGCTGGAGGGGCAGGGTGACGACGAAGGTCGCCCCCTGGCCCGGGGTACTGGTGGCGGTGATGGTCCCGCCGTGCCGCTGGACGATCTTCTTGCAGATGGCCAGGCCGATGCCCGTCCCCTCGTAGGCGGAGCGGCCGTGCAGGCGCTGGAACACCTCGAAGATGCGCTCCTTTTGCTTCTCCTCGAAGCCGATGCCGTTGTCCTCAACGGCAAGCCGGCACAGCGGGCCGCCGCGGCGGGCGTCGCCGGCCCCCCGGGGCGGTTCGCGGAGGACCTCGCCCCGGACCCGGACGACGGGCGGCTCGCCCGGGCGGTGGAACTTGAGGGCGTTGCCGATAAGGTTCTGCAACAGCTGGCGCATCTGGGTGGGGTCGGCGTCCAGGGCCGGCAGCCCGCCCACCTCGACGCGCCCGCCCGTCTGCGCCAGGCGGCCCTCCAGGTCCGACACGACTTCGCGGGCGACTGCGGCCAGGTCGACGCGCACGAAGGGCCGGCCCCGGCTCGTCACCCGCGACAGCGTCAGCAGGTCGTCGATGAGGGTGCGCATGCGGCCGGCGGCAGCCTGCATCCGGGCCAGGGAGTCGCGCCCCTCCTCGCTCAGCGCCTCGCGGCACTGGGCCTGGAGCCGGTCGCCGAACGCCTGGATCTTCCGCAGGGGCTCCTGCAGGTCGTGCGAGGCGACCGAGGCGAAGTTCTGCAGCTCCTGGTTGCTCCGCTCCAGGTCGGCGGCGAAGCTCCCCAGCCTCGTCTCGGCCTGCTTCCGCTCGCTGATGTCATGCACGCAAGCGTTGAAGAGATAGGTATCGCCTCTGCGAAGGGGAGAGATGGTCAGTTCGACGGGGAACTCGTGCCCGTCATGATGCAGGGCGGTGAGCTCGATGCGCCGGTTCAGCACCGGCCCCTCGCCCGTGGCCAAAAACCGTGCCAACCCCTGGTAGTGCGCCTCCCGGTGTTGCGGCGGGATGACGGTTTCGGCCAATTGTCGGCCGATGGCTTCGCTGCGCGGCCAGCCGAAGGTGGCCTCCGCCTGGGCATTCCAGGTGGTAATAACGCCGTCGGCATCCATCGTGACGAACGCCTCGTGGGCGGTCTCAACCATCAGGCGCGTCCGCTCCTCGCTCTCTCGCAAGCGCTCTTCCGCCCGCTTGCGCTCGGCGACCTCCTCCTGCAGAGCGGCGTTGGCCTGGGCCAGCTGCAGCGTCCGCTCCTGGACTCGGACCTCCAGCTGGTCGCGCGCCAGCCGCAGTTCCTCCTCGGCCCGCCGCCGCTCCTGGACCTCGGCGAAGAGCGCCTCATTCGCCAGGGCCAGCTCGGCGGAGCGCTCCCGCACCCGCTCCTCCAGCTTGTCATGCGCCCCCTGCAGCGCCTCCTCTGCCTTCTGCCGCTCGCGGACCTCCCGCTCCAGTTCCTCGGGACTGCGCAAGGCCAGGGCCCTGGGGACCAGGGGCACGAGGCCCACAACGGTCGCCCAGGAGACGACTGCCGTGCCGAGCTTGACCAGCCCCGACAGCCGGTAGACCGGCGTGCGGAAGGTGACCACCTCCATGAGGTGAGTAAGGCCGCAGCCGACGATGAAGGCCCCGAACATCCAGAACATCCACGGGAAGGGCACGTCCCGCCGGCGCCGGACGAAGTAGATCAACACGGCCGGGATGGCCATGTACGCCAGCCAGATGGCCAGGTCGGAGGTGTTGTGGAGCCAGACTAGCCCCTCTCCCCATCCCCCTCACTGCCGCCGCGGCGTGAACCCCGCGGGGTCCAAGAGCCGGGTAAAGAAGTCCAGCATCGCCTTCCCTCCTCGCACACCGCACCCGCCGGGGCAGGCTCCCGCCCTCCGGGCGCAAGTCGGGTAGTTTGGGAAGGTTGCGAGAATACCAGCCCGAGCAGGTCCGTGTCAACGGCTTCCGCCCCCTTGCGTGGAGCGATTGAGCTTCAGGAGGCGGATGGCGTTGCCGCGGTAGACCTTCTGCTGGACGTCGTCCGGCAGCTTGAGGGAGTCGAGCAGTTCAAACTGCGGCACCTTCTGGTCGGCCATCAGGAAGTCGGTGCCGAACAGCAGCCGGTCGGCGCGGCGGATGATGAAGGCACGGCCGAACTTCGGATCGCGGGCGATGGCGCAGTACCCGCCGGGTTCCGACAGGTCGCCGTAGAGATTGGAATACTTCTCCATCAGCCGGTCGAGGGCGCCGCGGGGAGCGACCGGCGTCGGAACCTTGGGATAGCGGCCGAAGTCGGCGTCCGTGGCGTCACCGGAGATGGACGCCCAGAAGCCAGCTGCGTGGCCGATGAACGGCAGCTTCGGGAACGCCTTGAGGGCATTCTCCAGCCGCGGCAGCCCGGCTGTGTCGAAGCTGCGGATGTCGTCGAGGTGGAACAGGATCGGCAGGTACAGGTCCTGGCACGCCTCGTAGAGCAGCATCATTAGCTTGTGGTCGAACGGCAGCCCGACCTTGTGCTCGCCCAGGCCGCGCGCCCCGGCGTCCTGGTAGCGTTTGAGGATCTCCTTGATCCCATGCAGGCCGCCGACGTGACCGTAACGCTCCGGCCGGTTGGTGGTGACGCGCGGATCGACGCAGCAGAAGGGGATGATCCGGTCGGGATGGGCCTTGTATGCGGCGAGGGCCGCCTCGGTCGTCTGCGGATACGGGCTCGACTCGGGCGACACCAGCGGCAGCACCACTGCTTTTTCGATGCCGTCCCGGTCCATCAGCTTCAGCAGCCCGTCGACGGTCAGTTCCTTGCCCCAGTAGAACGTGCCCAGGTGCGTGTGAATGTCGATGTACTTGTATTTGCGCCGGGGCGTGTCCGCGGCCTGCACCAGGCCGCCAGCTGCGGCTGCGGAGGCAAGAAAAACGCGGCGGGAGAGTCTGGTCATGGGAAAGTCTCCGTCTCGACGCCCTTTCGGTTAGAGCGTTTTGCAGTCGGCCGTAGCACAGGCGTCTCGCCGGTGCCGAACCGTGACAGCGCACAGGCGAGACGCCTGTGCTACGAGCGTTTTGCAGTCGGCCGTAGCACAGGCGTCTCGCCGGTGCCGAACCGCGACAGCGCACAGGCGAGACGCCTGTGCTACGAGCAAATGCAAACCGCTCTAGCCGGCTGCGATCAGTTCGCGGATCGGCATCCCGCTCTGTTGCAGCAGCGGGACCGGCCGCCCGGCAGGGTCGCGGATGGTGGTGTGCTCGGCGTCGATACCCAGGTGCCGGTAGAGCGTCGCCAGGAAGTCGCCGACCCCGACGCGCCGGTCCGCCGGACGTTCGCCGCGCTTGTCCGTCGACCCGATCACCTGCCCTTCGGCGATGCCGCCGCCGCTGAACAGGAAGGACATGGCGTGCGGCCAGTGGTCGCGGCCGGGCTGCACCACGCCGGTGGCGCCGCTGCCCACTCCGCCGCCGGTACTGGCCGCATAGGAGATCCGTGGCGTCCGGCCGAAGTCGCCGCCGACCACCAGCAGCACCTTCTTGTCCAGGCCGCGCTCGTGCAGGTCCTCGACCAGGGCGGCGACCGCCTGGTCGAAGAAGGGCGCCCGGTACTTCATGGCGTCGAAGACATGGTGATTGACCGCATGATCGTCCCAGTTCTGGACGCGACCGCACAGCGGGCCGGCCAGGGTGGTGGCCACCAGTTCGACGCCCGCCTCGACCAGCCGGCGGGCCAGCAGGCAGCGCTGGCCCCAGGTGTTCCGCCCGTAACGTTCGCGCACCCGGTCGGGCTCCCGGCCCAGGTCGAACGCCTGCCGGCCTTTCGGGCCGGTCAAGACGTTCCAGGCCTGGCCCTGGAAGGCGTCGAAGGCGCCTCGCTTCCCAAGCTGGTCGGCCTGGCGGCTCAACTGGTCCAGGCTCTGCCGCAGACGCATCCGGCCGTCCAGGCGAGCGACGTGCTCGCGATCCTTGAGGCCGATATTGGGGACCTCGAAGTGCGGATCGTTGGGG
Organism: Planctomycetota bacterium; assembly: GCA_016177925.1. Lineage (GTDB taxonomy): Bacteria > Planctomycetota > Planctomycetia > Gemmatales > Gemmataceae > JACOUH01. The sequence goes on from JACOUH010000223.1 coordinate 12,973, forward strand.
TCGCCGTGGACGGCAAACGCCTCGTGGGCTGGGCCCAGGTAAGCGGCCCCGAGGTAGGGGATGGGGGGAACGCCGATGTTGTTCGGCAGCGCCCGGGACGGGTCCGCACGGAGCTGGTCCATGATGGCGAACAGGTCGGGGTGGTCGGGCTTGGAGCGGTTGACGGTGATCGGGAACGAGGTAAAGAGCTGCTGTGGGCCGCTGTCGTGGCACGGGCCGGTGTGGGCCAGCGAGCGGAGCAGGGTGAACCGATGGGCGACCCGGGCGTGCCGGGGCAGGAGTTCCGAGACCTGCATGCCGGGGACGCGCGTGGCGATGGGGCGGTAGGGACCGCGGTACTCGGAGGGGGCCAGCGGCTTGGGGTCGTACGTCTCAAGGTGGCTGGCACCGCCGTGCAGCCAGACGACGAGGAGGGCTGAGCCATCCTGGCGCGGTCGGGTTGGCGCCGCCTCCGCACGACGGCGCAGCAACTCCGGCCAGGTGAGGCCGCCCAGCCCGGCCAGCCCAAGACGCAGGAACGCTCGCCGACTCGGCGGACCGGAACAGGGCGTGCTCAGTGGACTTCGGCCTTCCATCAATGGTTCTCCCCCCCGAGTGGTTGAGTGGTTCGCCGCTTGCGGCTCTGCATCCGGTGCAAAGCCGCAAGCGGAAGAACAACCACCTCATACTATAACCCCGGCGAGGGTGAGAAGCACCTTGCAGCAGAACAGGGGTTCGCAATGAGCGAAGGAGATGTGTCCACGCAGACGGGCGGGGGCGTCGGTCGCTATCTGCGGCTGCTACGGGCGTTCGCTCGCTTCGGGCTGCTCAGCGAGCTGGCCTTTCGCGCCAACTTCCTCGCCAAGGTCATCGTCGAGATCGTCTGGCTGAGCCTGCTGCTCGTCTTCTATCACTCTGTCTTCCGCCAGACCAGCAGCATCGAGGACTGGACGCAGGCCCGCTTCCTCTGCTTCCTTGGCTGCTACTATGCCCTGGAAGGGATCATCGAGACCTTCTTTCTTGAAAATTGCAGCGAGTTCGCCGAGCTGATCCGCACCGGGAACCTCGACCTGTACCTGCTCAAGCCGATCGACGAACAGTTCCTCGTCACCTGCCGCCGCATCGAGTGGTCGACGCTGCCGAATGTCTTGCTCGGCGTCGGCGTGGCCGTCACTGGCCTGCACCAGCTGGACGGCTGGCACTTCGACCTGGGCTGGGCAGCCCTGTTCTTGGTGCTGTTCTTGTGCGGCGTGGCGATGGCCTACAGTTTCCTGGTCATGCTCATGTCAACGTCGGTCTGGCTGGTGCGTAACCAGAGCCTATTCGAGCTGTGGTGGCTGTTCACGACGTTGATGCGTTACCCGCGCGAGATTTTCGCGGGGAAGCTGGCCTCGCCGCTGGGCTGGTTTTTCAGCTTCATCGTGCCGGTGCTGCTGGTAGTCTACGTGCCGGCGCGAACGCTGCTCCAGGTGGTCCAGTGGCGCTTCGTCAGCGTCACCTTCCTGGCGACACTGCTGCTGTTGTGGCTGAGCCGCAAGCTCTTTCGCCGGGCGCTGCAGAGTTACCGCAGCGCCTCCTCGTAGCCGCGCTTACAGCTGGCCGAGTTTGGCGAAGACGCCGCCGTCCGCATCGAGCGTCGTTCGCCCGATTGAACTGGCGACGACCAGGTAAGAGTGATTGGCGTTGACACAGACCGAAGTGTCGGTCACGCCGGTCCCGAAGAGCGACGTCCGCACAATACTGTTGCTGGCGGAAACCTCGGTGACCTTGACGCTCTTTGTCGAGCTGGTATCGGCCTGGTAGGCAAGGACGAACTTGCCGTCGGTGGGGTCGAGCGCGACGGAGGGGGCGGTCTCCAGGGCCGCGGTCGCCGCGAGGTTGAGGACGGAACCGAGCGTCCCGGTGCTGCTGACGCGGCGGGCCTGGATGTTCCAGTCGGTGCCGGAGGACACCTGCCAGGCGACGACGGCATTGCCGTTGTTGTCCATCGCCACGTCGGGGGCCCGCTCCAGGCGCGACGAGTTGGCGATCACCTCGGTGGCGAGGCGCGTGCCGTACTTGTTAAAGCGCTGCAGGACGATGTTGTCCTTGTCGTTGTAGGCGACGTCGAATCGGCCGTCGGGGGTCATGGCCACGCTCGTCTGCCCCTCCGGCCGGGTGCTGTCCGACAGAGTGATGGTGCGGACCAGGGTGTTGTCGGCCCGGAACAGGCGGGCGTAGACGTCGGTGTCGCTCCCGGAGAAGACCTGCGTGTAGCTGACGACGAACGCCCCGTTGCCCGCCATCGCGATGCTGGGGTCGTACTCGGCGTGCGGCGACCAGGCGACCTCGAACGGGCTGCCGATACGGGTGCCGTCCGAGCGGAAGCGGGCGCCCCAGAGGTCCTTGTCCGAGGCGTAGAAGTCGATGGTCCAGACGACGACGAAGTTGCCCTTGCCGTCCATTGCCACGACGGGGTTGTACTCGTTGTTGCGGGTGCCCGTGATGGTGAGTTCCTTGCCGACCTTGTGGCCGGCGAAGTCGTAGAGCTGCGCCTTGATGTCTCGGTCCGTGCTGGTCTTGTTCTCGGTCCAGACAACGACCGAGCGGCCGATCGGAGAGGTGGCCACGGCGGGCTGGTTCTGCGGGTGGAGCGTCGTGCTATTGACGAGCAAGGCTGTGCCGGAAAGTGAGAGAAGGGTACGGTCCTCGAGGGCTTCGCACTCCAGTCGGCGCACAGGAGGGGCCTGTGCGCCCGTCCTGGTGCCGCTGCGTGCCCACTGACAAAAGGTCTGACGGAAAAACGAGAACATGCGACGGGATCTCCTTGCGACCTTACGGGGGTTGACGTTACAGCCGTTGGCGGGATACGCAAGCTGGCGAAGAGTGCAGAGAGGTTATCGAAACATGAAGGGATTTTCTTGAATCAATCAGGAGAAAGTCCGGGTTTTCCCGTCCTCCGTCCGATTCGAGGCTGTTTCAAGAACCCCTCCCCCCAACCCCCCTCCCCTGCAAGGAGAGGGGGAGCAGAGGCTTTCTCCCCCTCTCCGCTTCGGGGAGGGGGGCGGGGGGAGGGGTTCTTGACACAGTGCTCTAGCTCCCGCGCGGGGAGGATTTTCTGTCCGAGCAGGGGCTTGCGATCACTGCCCGCTGCCGGTAGGCTAATACGAGACTCCCGCCGCGTGGTCAGCCTTCCATCCCGCCTGCGCCGCGAGCGAACACCGTTGCTGGAGAAGTGATAATGAGAGAGCGCGACTGGCTGTGCCCGGTCCTGGCCGGACTGGTTTCGTTGAGTCCCCTCGGCCTGGGCGGCGCCCGCCTTCACGGACAGGAAGTCAAGAAGCATCTCATCGAGTTCAACCGGCACATCCGGCCGATCCTGTCGGACAACTGCTTCGCCTGTCACGGCCCCGACAAGAACCAACGCAAGGCCGACCTGCGCCTCGACTCCGAGTCAGACGCCTTCGCCGACCGTGGCGGTTACTCCGCCCTCGTCAAGGGCAAGCCCGACACCAGCGAGCTGTTCAAGCGGATCACGCGGAGCGATAAGAGCGGACGCATGCCGCCGGCCAAGACCGGCAAGCATCTGACGGCACAGCAGGTCGAGCTCATCCGTCAGTGGATCGAGCAGGGGGCGAAGTACGAGAAACACTGGTCGCTGATCCCGCCGCAGCACCGCCCCGTGCCGAAGGTGGCCGAGGGTGAGCAACCGCGCAACGTGATCGATGCCTTCGTGCGCTGGCGGATGGAAATGAGAGGGCTGGCACCGTCACCGGAAGCGGACCGCCGCACCCTCGCCCGTCGGCTCTCGTTCGACCTCGTTGGCCTGCCGCCGTCCCCAGAACAGGTCGAAGCCTTCGTGAAAGACGCCTCCCCGCAGGCCTGCGCAACCTACGTCGACCGGCTGCTGGCGTCGAAGCACTACGGCGAACGCATGGCAATCTACTGGCTCGACGTGGTGCGCTTCGCGGACACGAACGGCATCCATGGCGACAACCACCGCGAGATTGCCCCGTACCGCGACTACGTCATCGACGCCTTCAACAACAACAAACCGTTCGACCGCTTCGTCACCGAGCAACTCGCCGGCGACCTGCTCCCGAACCCCACCAACGAGCAGAAGATCGCGTCGGGCTTCAATCGCCTGCTGATGACAACGCGTGAGGGCGGCGCCCAGCCGAAGGAGTATCTCGCCAAGTATTCCGCCGACCGGGTCCGCAACACGGCGAGCATTTTCCTGGGCTACACGATGGGCTGCTGCGAGTGCCACGACCACAAGTTCGACCCGCTCACGCAGAAGGACTTCTACAGCTTCGCCGCCTTCTTCGCCGACATCAAGGACGTCGCCGTCGGCGAGCAGCCGATGGTCCGCCTGCCGACGCCGGAACAGGAAAACGAGATCCGTAAAATCGACAGCGAACTGGCGTCCCTGCGAGCTCAGCTCGACAGGCCGTTGCCCGAACTGGACAACGCCCAGGCGCGCTGGGAACAGGAGGCCAAGGCGCGGCGGAAAGACGCGCGGGACGACTGGATCATCCTCAAGCCCGAGAAACTGGCTTCGTCCGGCAAGGCGACGCTGGCGATCCAACCCGACCATTCCGTGCTCTCGACCGGCAAGAACCCGGCGCAGGACGTCTACACGGTCACGCTTCGCACCGACCAGAAGCAGCTCACCGGCATCCGCCTGGAGGCCCTGTCGCATCCGAGCTTCGGCAACCCGGGACTCGCCCGCGGCAATGGCAACTTCGTGCTGACGCGCTTCGAGGTCAGCGCGGCGAAGGACGGGGCGAAGCCGCAGCCCGTCAAGATCGTCTCGGCCGCCGCCGACTATGAGCAACCGGGGTTCCCCGTGGTCCACGCCATCGATGCCGATCCGAAGACAGGCTGGGCGGTCGACGGACACGCCAAGCGCGGCGACCGCATGGCCGTATTCGCCTTCGATCGCCCGCTGCCGGGTGGGCCAGGGACGGTCCTGGTCGTGCGCCTGCGGCACGAGTCCCAGTACACCCAGCACAATATCGGCCGCTTCCGCCTGTCGCTGACGTCGGCCGCGAAGCCGGCGCTGTCGGGAAAGAACGCGCTGCTGGCGGAGGTCGCGCAGGCGCTGGGCGTCGAGACATCGAAGCGGACGCCGCAGCAGAAGCAGACATTAACGAGATATTTCCGGTCCATTGCTCCTCAGCTCGAGCCACAGCGCCGGCAGCTCGCCGTGCTGGAGAAGCGCAAGGACGACGTCGTCAAGGCGGAGCCACAGACGGAGATCTCGATGGCCGGCCCGCCGCGAACAATCCGCATCCTGCGCCGCGGCAACTGGCTGGACGACGCGGGGGAGATCGTCGAGCCGAACACGCCGGCGTCGCTGCTCCCGCTAGGCGTCAAGGGCCGGCGGGCAGACCGCCTCGACCTGGCGAAGTGGATGGTGTCGCCGGACAACCCGGTGGTGGCGCGCGTCTTCGTTAACCGATTGTGGAAGCTGTTCTTCGGACAGGGCATCGTCAAGCCGCTGGACGACTACGGCTCGCAGGGCGCCTGGCCGACGCACCCCGATCTGCTCGACTGGCTCGCCATCGAGTTCCGCGAGTCGGGCTGGGACGTCAAACACCTCGTCAAGCTGATGGTGCTGTCGGAGACGTATCGACAGACCTCGAAGGCGAGCGAGAAGCTGAAACAGGCCGATCCGTACAACCAGTGGCTGGCGCGGCAGGGGCGATTCCGGCTCGACGCCGAGATGGTGCGCGACAATGCTCTGGCCGTCAGCGGGCTGCTGGTGCATAAGATCGGCGGACGCAGCGTCAAGCCGTATCAGCCCGCCGGCTACTGGGCGCATCTCAACTTCCCGATACGCGAGTGGCAGAAGGACTCCGGCGAGGAGTTGTACCGTCGCGGCGTCTACACGTACTGGTGCCGGACTTTCCTGCACCCGAGCCTGGTCGCCTTCGACGCCCCCAGCCGCGAGGAGTGCGTGGTCGAGCGGCCGCGCTCGAACACGCCGCAGCAGGCACTGGTGCTGCTCAACGACCCGGTCTACGTCGAGGCGGCTCGTGTGCTGGCGGAGCGCATCGTCCGCCACAGCGGCAAGGACGCCGACGCCCGCCTCCGCTTCGCGTTCCGCCAGGTGTTGCAGCGATCACCCCAGCCCACCGAGCTGAAGTTACTGCAGGGACTCGTGGTGCAGCACCTGGAGCAGTATCGCAAGGACCGGGCGGGCGCTGCCGAGTTGATGAAGATCGGCGACTTCCCGGTGCCGAAGGACCTCGACGTGAGCGAACTGGCGGCGTGGACCTCGGTCGCCCGCGTCCTGCTCAACCTCCACGAAACGATCACCCGAAACTGAAGAAGAATTGGCCACAGATGAACACAGATGAACACAGATAAGAAAGACAGATACAGAAGATAAGGCAGACGAAAAAAGGTGCCCGGACAGAGAAGCTTCTGCCTTCCTACCTGGCTTTCCTCTCTTCATCTGCCTTTCTTATCTGTGTTCATCTGTGTTCATCTGTGGCCAATTCTTTTGGGAATGAGCGTGCCATGAATCCGGCCGAACCGATTCGACTGTTGCAGCGGCGGACCTTCCTGAAACAGACCGGCGTCAGCCTTGGCTCGGTGGCCCTGTGCTCGCTGCTCGACCCGGGCCTGCTGCGCGGGGCGCCGCAGGGGGGCAAGGTCGAGGTGCCGCGCTGGACCGGCGTCGTCCGACCGCTGCACTCCATGCAGCGCGTCAAGCGCGTCATCTTCCTGACGATGGCCGGCGGGCCGTCGCACCTGGAGACGCTCGACTACAAGCCGAAGCTGGCGCAGATGCACGGCCAGCCCATGCCCGAGTCGTACACCAAGGGTCAGCCGATCGCCCAGCTGCAAGGGGCGAAGTTGACCTGCTTCGCGCCACAGCATCCGTTCAAGAAGTTCGGCAAGTCGGGCCAGGAAATCTGCGAGATCTTCCCGCACATCGGCACGGTCGCCGACGACCTGTGCATCCTTCGCGCGATGAAGACGGAGGCGATCAATCACGACCCGGCCCACACCTTCCTGAACACCGGCACCACCATCTCGGGACGGCCGAGCATGGGCTCGTGGCTGCTCTACGGGCTCGGCGCCGAGACCGACAGCCTGCCCGGCTTCGTCGTGCTGACGTCGCTGGGCGGCTTCGGCCAGGGACAGCCGATCGCGTCGCGGCAGTGGCACAGTGGATTCCTGCCCGGTCAATTCCAGGGGGTCGAGTTCCGCTCCAAGGGAGATCCGGTATTGTACGTCGGCCGGCCCAGGGGAGTCGACGGGCAGCGCCAGCGCGACGTCGTCAGCGCCGTGCAGCAACTCAACCAGATGAGGGAAGGCGTCACCGACGACCCGGAGATCACCACGCGCATTCAGCAGTACGAACTGGCCTTTCGCATGCAGACGAGCGTGCCGGGGCTGCTCGACCTGTCCGACGAGCCGAATCGCATCCTCGACATGTACGGCACGCGTGGCGGCGATGGCTCATTCGCGTCGAATTGCTTGCTGGCGCGGCGGCTGGCCGAACGCGGCGTGCGCTTTATCCAACTCTACCACCGCGGCTGGGACCACCACGGCGGGATCAAGGCGAACATTGCGGCAACGGCCAAAGAGGTCGACCAGGGCACCGCCGCACTGGTGAAGGACCTGAAGCAGCGCGGCATGCTCGATTCGACGCTGGTCGTCTGGGGCGGCGAGTTCGGCCGCACGCCGATGGCGCAGGGCAACGGCCGCGACCACCACATGAAGGCCCTTTCGATGTGGCTGGCAGGCGGCGGCATCAAGGGCGGCATCACCCACGGGGCGACCGATGAGTTGGGCTACAACGCCGTTGAGGACATCGTCACTGTTCACGACCTGCACGCGACGATGCTGCACCTGCTGGGCATCGACCACAAGCGGCTGACGTTCCGCTTCCAGGGCCGTGACTTCCGACTCACCGACGTCAGCGGTAACGTCGTCACCAGAATCCTGGCCTGAGCGGTTCTCACCGCTGGGCGTAGCCCGACCCTGTCTCGCCGAACACTTCCGCCCGCCAGCGCGCATCCAGGTCCTGAAAACCCTGGAACTCGTAGTGTTTCTTCAGCGCCGCCTCGTCCCCAATCCGCAGGCTGTCGCTAAGGAACTGGGCGAAGACCTGCGGTCCCTTCTGCTTGCACAGGAAGTCCACCAGCGCGACGCTGTGGGCGTAGAAGGCGCTGATCAGGGACGCCTCCGGCCAGTCGCCACGGCTCTCCGAGCGTAGCTGCATGAGCTGCTGGGCACTGAAGGTCTGCCCGGCCTGGCGGAACTGCGGCGCGATGCGCAACCAGCGGGCCGGGCTCTCCGGTGGCTCGCTCAACACGGCGATCCCCTCGTCAGCCCAGCGTGGGAGATCGAACGGTCCAAAGCGGCCAGCCAGTACAGCATGTGTCGTCTCGTGCGGCAGCACGTTACTGAGCAGGTTCGGATTGTCGACGTGGAGGTCGATGCGGCGCGACAGGATCGTACTGCCCTTGCGGGCGACCGTCGTGTTGGCCGGCGTGTTCGGTCGCGCCTCCGGTGCCTGGTTGTTGTAAGCCTCCGCGTTGGGGTAGAGGTAGATGTCGCAGCGCGGGTTCCAGTCCTCGCTCACCTTGCCGAACCACTTTCGCTGCATCGCCGACCGCGTCGTCTCGGCGACCTTCGCCACCATCTCTGCGTATTTCTGGTCCTGATTGTGGAAGATGCGGAAGTTGGCCGTCTCGGCGACGGCCCAGCCTGTCCCCGGCGCCTGCCCGTGGCGAACTTCGATCGCGGGCGTCTCGGGTGCCTGCACGGGGACGGGAGTTGCCGGGGCGGCGTCGGGCGTGCGCCGCGCCAGGATGGTCGCCAGCAGCTTCTCGCCGAAGCCCTTCAGCTTGGGCGTCATGCTCGCCGCGGTGCGGACTTCCTGCTCGAGGCCGTCTAGCTCACTCTTCGACGGCGGATGTTCGCGCTGGTTGAGGCGGAGCACGACGGCGTGCAGCCGGCAGTAGGCCCAGCGCTCACTCGCCTCGCGGGTGACGTCGGGCACCGCCTGGTGGGCCAGGGCGTACAGCTCGCCCGCCTTCTCATAGCGCTCGCCGCGGAACTCTGCGTTGGCGCGGTCGATCAGGGCGCGGGCCTCGCCGAGGCGCCGCTGGTTGCTCTGGTCGAACGGGTCGCGGACTGTCTCGCCGCGGGCAGGCGCCTCGCGTGGGGGCGTGTCGATCTTGGCCCGCACCTTCAGGGGCGGGGCCGAACCGGTGATCGGGGCAGGCGGCGGGGCAGAAGCGGGGCGGGTGGTCGTCTTCTCTTCCTTGTCGAGGGGCGCGCCGTTCTCGAGGATGGCCAGCCGGCGGACGTAGACCTCGGCCAGGGCCGCCTCGGTCGGACGGTTGACCAGGCGCAGATTCTTGATCGCACCGCGGTAGGCGTCGCGCAGGGCCATCAGGTACTCGCCACTGCCGTCGATGTGAGCGATCTGGCTTTCGAGGACCTTCACGGCCCACTCGTACTTGTCCGCGCGCATGGACTCGCGGCCCTGGTGCAGGGCGGCCTGCACAGCCAGCACGCGGGCGTACTCGGTAGGGCTGTCGCCGGCCGTAGCCAGAGGGCCCAGGGCGCCGAGCAGCAGCCCCGCACAGAGAAGGGGGGAGAGGCCATCCCGGGCCATATCTCGCATCCTTGCTCGAGTTCAGGGGGAAGACCGGCCGAATCCTTCGACCGGCATGTGCAAAAAGCGGGCGGTGTTCCGGATGATCGGGACGGTGGTCGGCGGGCGACCACGAACGGCCAGCACAGTAAAAGCCGGCCACGAAAAAAACAAGACGAAGCTCGCTGGTGGCGAGCGGGGGGTGTCAACCCCCC
>JACOUH010000224.1 GCA_016177925.1 Planctomycetota bacterium
ATTGACGGCCGCCCCTTCGGGGCTGAAGACCAGGGGCTCACGCCCCTGGCTATTGACGGCCGCCCCTTCGGGGCTGAAGACCAGGGCCGACGCCTCCGCACTTCGCCAGCATCCATCATTGGTCTTTTTTCTCGGGTTCCAGCCAGGAGCGCATTTGGTCGGCGCGGAGCAGGACGGTATCGGTGTCGCGGTAGAGCGGCTCGACGTGGCCCTCCAGTGCCCGCCACAAGGCGCCGGGCTCGCCCCGCGTCTCGAGCAGGAAGTAATCGGTCCCGAGGTCGAGGACGCGCCGTAGCCGGTTCCGCCAGTCTTCGCCGAGTTGCGGCACGAACAGGGAATCTTCGAGAAGGTGCGGCGGGAAGAAGAAGCCACGCGTGTCGACGTAGCAGAGGGCCCTGTCCGGGCCACGTCGCCAGACGAGGTAGGCACCGTGGTTGGCATTGCCGAAGAACCGCCCGCGCAAGTCGTGCGCCTCGATGTAATCGACCGCGCCAACAGGCCAGTCGACACCGTGTCTGCGCGGCACGAGACTGGCCAACGCCGGCGTCAACGAGAAGACGGAGAGGAGCACGAGCAGAGCCCCTACCCACGATCGCTGGAAGCGGAAGGCCGGTGCGGTCAGCACGTGCTTCGCCGTGCGCTCGGTGAGAAAGAGTCCGTGCAACATTCCGGACCGGCTGCGCGCCCTGAAGTTCGCCATCACGGCGTCGCGGTACAGGGCGGTGAGGTGCGGTACGCCAACGGCAAGCATGACGAGCAGCCAGTCCTGCAAGCTTCGCAAGGCGAAATTCGCCAGCAGTGCCAGCCCCGCCAGCAGGGCGACCTCCCACAGCCGATACGCCCGGAACCGTCGCACCAGCGTCAGCACGACCAGCGTCGCGACAACGTAGGTCAGGCCAGCGAGATAGGGTGGCGCCAGGGCGAAGCGGTACAGTGGCTGCATCTCGACGAAGCCGCGCATGATCGGATGAGCGAGGTCCGGATTGAAGGTGTAGTGCAGGCGTTCGAGAGGTCCGGGACAGATCAGCGAGGCGAGCAGGCCGAGTCCGCCGACGAGGGTCAGCCGCCAGCAGGCCGCCCGGTCCAGGGGCGGGTTGAGACCCAGCCAGCGGTTGAACCACTCCCAGGCGATCGCGCCGGCCAGCAGTCCCTGTCCGGTGATGACGCCGGGATGCGCGTTCGCCCAGGCGAGCATCAATAGCGGCACTTCCCACGACAGCGCGCGGCGGCCGGTGCAATGGTCGTGCAGCCAGCCCGATAGCAGCAGCAGGCCGATGGTCGTGCAGTAGAACGGCCGCAGGTTCCATGTCGGGATCAGCACCAGGATCGCGACGACCAGCGACGCGACGACCGCGTGCCAGCCGACGCCCTCACGGCGCAACCGCCAACCGACAAGGAGCAGGGGAGTCAGCACGCACAGTGTCTTGAGCAAGTGCAGCCCGCCATAGCCCGCGACGCTCCAGACGGCCCAGAGAAAGACCTCGTAGAGCCACTCGAAGTCGGGCAACTGCTTGCCGGCAATGGTGTACGTGAAGGAGTCTTCAACGCGAAGTTTGCCGCTCTGGACGACCTCGCCGCCGGTGCGGACCTGCCAGGTGAAGTCGAGGTCGGCAAACGGCCGCGCGTAAATCGCGAGGAGCAGCAGCAGAAAGAACAGCGTGAGGAGGTTCGGCAGCTTAGCCCGAAGCGCGAGCGAGGAACACGTCGAGCCTCGCTGGCGCATCGGGCTAAGCTGTTCGAGTTGGTTCACCGGGCCACCCTGTCGGTCTGCGAAGCGGACATACCGAGCACGGCGAGGAAGAAGCTGCCGAAGATGACCTGGGCGCCGATCACCATCGTCGTGAAGCCCCACAATGCCAGCCGCAGCGTGTGCTGGACGTTGAGCGGGCCGAGGTCCTGTACCACCCACTCGCGCACCAGCCAGAGGTTCACACCCAGTCCCAGCAGGAGCAGCAGCCCTCCGCTGATGAGGCCCCGCTCCAGCGTGAACCAGCGGTGGAAGCGCGGCGCGAAACGATCCGGGGGCAGCAGCCCAGTTCGCCAGGCGTATGTTTGGGCGAACGTCCATAGCCAGAGCGTCTGATGGCCGAGGATCACCCACAACGAGCCCAGCAGCATCGTGTGGACATCGAGCACCACCGAGCCGACACCGACCGGGCCGGCCGTCAGCAGGACCATTAGGGCCAGCCCCAAGCCAACGAGACACACCGACGGCACGCGGAACAGCCACGCCGGGCACATTAGTAGCAGGAAACGCAGGTGCCGCCAGCCGTCGCGGAAACTGCGCAAGTGGGACGGGCGGTCGCGGCCGTCGCGATGCAGGACGATCGGCACCTCGCTGATCTTCTGCTTGTGCAGGCACGCCTTGACCACCATCTCGCTGGCGAACTCCATGCCGGGCGTGGTCAGGCCGAGGCGCTGGTAGGCCTCCTTGCGGAAGCCGCGCAGGCCGCAGTGGGCATCGCGGATCGGGCTGCGGAAGAAGAGATTTAAGATCCCCGTCAGGATCGGGTTGCCGACATAGCGGTGCAGCCACGGCATGGCACCGGGCCGGATGCCGCCCTTGAAGCGGTTGCCCATGACCAGTTCGTCACCGGCGCGAAGACGGTCGATGAACGGCCCCAACTCGCTGAAGTCGTAGGAGTCATCGGCATCGCCCATGATGACGAAGCGGCCGCGCGCCGCGGCGATACCGGCTTGCAGCGCTGCCCCGTAGCCGCGTCGCTCGGCGGGGACGACGCGGGCGCCGGCGGCGCGGGCAAGGTCCTGCGAGCCATCCTTGCTGCCGTTGTCCGCGACGATCACCTCGCCGCGGACGCCGAGCAGTTCGAGGCAGCGCTTCGCCTTGGCGACGCAAACGCCGACCGTCCGTGCCTCGTTGAGGCACGGCATGACCACGGAGACTTCGCACGTGTCGGGCTCGGGGGTGGGTTCGAGAAGGGTTTCGGGGAGCGTCGCCTGCATGGGGACACCTTGTTCAGGGGATCGAGAAGGGGCGCAACATTCTGTCGCCCCCTCAACGATAGGTCACGGATTCCCGTCGGGCAAAAGTCTCGCCCTGCGGAGCAACTCCTTGCAATCCGTTCGCTGTTCCCGCATAATAATCCTTAACCTCTTTCGCCCCTGAATGACCCGCCTTCCGTGCTGCCCGCTGCCCGGCGCGAGCCGCTTTTCTCCTGCCTGCCCGATGATTTCTTTTTGACGGGGTGGATGTTGTTGGTACGCTGGATGGACAATCAGTCGACCCGCCCGATTATCCGTGGACGGTCTGACCCGCGAGGTTCTCTCATGCTGTTGCTACGATCCCTCCGCGCCGCCCTGGCGCTGGTTGTCCTCTGCCCGGCGCTCTCCCGCGCCGAGGCGCCCGCCCCGGTCCCCGACAAGGTCAGCTACGCCCGCGATGTCCTGCCGCTCTTCCAGCAACACTGCATGGGCTGCCATCAGCCCGCCAAGGCCGGCGGCAGCTACATCATGACCAGCCGCGAGGAACTGCTCAAAAAAGGCGACAGCGATGAGCCCGGCGTTGTCCCCGGCAAGCCCGATGCCAGCCATGTGGTCGCCCAGATCAGTGGCAAGGACGGCAAGCCCCCCGCCATGCCCAAGAACAAGCCATCGCTGACGGCCCATGAGGTTGCCCTCATCAGCAAGTGGATCGCCCAGGGCGCCGTCGACGACACCCCCGCCAGCGCCCGCGTCCGCATTGATGCCGACCACCCGCCCGTCTACACGCTGCCGCCAGTCCTCACCGCCGTCCGGTTCTCCCCGGACGGCTCGCTAAGCGCCGTCTCCGGCTATCACGAGGTGCTCCTGTTCAAGCCCGATGGCTCGGCGCTGGTCGCCCGCCTGATCGGCCTGTCGGAGCGCGTGCAGTCGATCGCCTTCAGTCCCGATGGCAAGTCGCTCGCCGTCGCCGGCGGCTCGCCCGGCCGCTTCGGTGAAATTCAGATATGGGACGTCGCCAAGCGACGGCTGAAGCTGTCGATCACCGCGACGGGCGACACCCTCTACGGAGCCAACTGGTCGCCCGACGGCACGAAGATCGCCTTTGGCTGTGCCGACAACACGCTGCGGGCCATCGAGGCGTCGAGCGGCAAGCAGGTGCTCTTCCAGGGGGCGCACAACGACTGGGTGCTCGACACCGCCTTTTCACGCGAGGCGCTCAAGGAGCGCAAGAAGGTGGTCGTGAAACCGGATTCGGGCCAGACCGCCCTGGAAGTCGGCGACGTCACGCGCGAGAGGGTCTACGACGAACTGCTCATCGGCGGTTCCGACGGCACGCCGCGGTTGTACAAGATGCACCGCGAGAAGAAACGCATCATCGGCGACGACGCCAATAAGGTCCGCGAGTACGAGCCGATGCCCGGCCGTCTCTGGGCCGTCGCCTTCAGCCCCGATGGCGAGCGCTTCGCCGCCGGCAGCAGCGCCGACGGCAAGGGCGAGGCGCGCGTCTACCAGGCCGGCACCGGCCAGCGCGTCTGCACCTTCGAGGGGCAGAAGGGAGGCGTCTACGCCGTGGCGTTCCGGCCCGACGGCAAGGTCGTCGCCAGCGCCGGCTTCGATGGCGTCGTCCGCTTGAACGACGCCCAGACCGGCAAGCTGCTCAAGGAGTTCGTCGGTGTCCCGGTCGCCCCGCCCGGCTCTTCCAGCGCGAAAAAGTAACCCCGCCCGCCTGGGCGAGCGGGGGGTGTGAACCCCCCGGTACGACTTCACCGGGGGGTTCACACCCCCCGCTCGCCCGTGATTGCAACTGGTATCCAGACCGTATCGCCTCCATACGCAGGTGCGCATCATGCAGGATCATCCCCGAGCCTTCTGCCGGCACGTCGCGGCGGCCCTGGCAATAACAATCGCGCTGTTCACGGGCGCCGCTGTGGCCCAGGACGAGAAGCTCCCCCCCGGTGCCAAGGTCGTCCGCATCGAGGCCACTCCGCCGGCCGTCACCCTGAAGAATCCATTCGACTACGCCCAGGTGATCCTCACCGGCCAGCTCTCGACCGGCGACAAGGTCGACGTCACGCGCATGGTCAAGGTCGAGGCGCCGGACATCGTCCAGGTGTCGCCGGCCGGCTTGGTGCGGCCCGTCGCCGACGGCGCCGGCCAACTGCGTTTCCGCCTCGACGGGCAGTCGGTCAGCGTGGTGGTGAAGGTGGGCGGACAGAAGGACAAATACCCGGTCAGTTTTGTCCGTGACGTGATGCCGGCCATGTCGAAGCTCGGCTGCAATGCCGGCACCTGCCACGGCGCTCAGAAGGGCAAGAACGGCTTCAAGCTGTCGCTGCGTGGCTACGATCCGGCCTTCGATCACCTCGCCCTGACCGACGACCTCGAGGGCCGCCGCTTCAACCGCGCCGCCCCTGAGATGAGCCTGATGCTGCTCAAGCCGTCCGGTGCCGTGCCGCACGTCGGCGGCGCCTTCATGAAGCCCGGCGACCCTGCCTACGAGTTGCTCCGCCTGTGGATTGCCGAGGGCGTCAAGCTCGATCTCGACAGCCCGCGCGTCAAGAGCATCGATGTGCTGCCGAAGAACCCGACCATCCCGCTGCCCGGCATGAAGCAGCAGGTTGCCGTCCTGGCCACCTACAGCAACGGCGTCGTCCGCGATGTCACCGTCGAGGCCTTCGTCGAGAGCAGCAACACCGAGGTGGCGACCGGTGATAAGGCGGGCCTGGTCACCGCGGTCCGCCGCGGCGAACTGGCCCTGATGGCCCGCTTCGAGGGCAGCTACGCCGCGACCACGCTGGTCGTCATGGGCGATCGCTCCGGCTACGCGTGGAAGCCGGCGCCCGAGCACAGCTACATCGACAGCCTTGTCTACGAGAAACTGCGCCAGGTCAAGGTGCTGCCCAGCGACCTGTGCAGTGATGCCGAGTTTGTCCGCCGCGTCCACCTCGACCTGATCGGGCTGCCGCCCTCCGCCGACGAGGTGCGCAAGTTCATCGCCGACAAGCGCGACACGAAGGTCAAGCGCGAGGAACTGATCGACAAGTTAATCGGCGGTCCCGACTTCGTCGAACACTGGACGAACAAGTGGGCCGATTTGTTACAGGTCAACCGCAAGTTCCTCGGCGAAAAGGGGGCCGAGGCCCTGCGCAAGTACATCCGCGAGGCGATCGAGAAGAACACGCCGTATGACAAGTTTGTCCACACCATCCTGACGGCATCTGGTTCGACGATGACCAACCCGCCCGCCGCCTACTACAAGGTCTTGCGCACGCCGCAGGACGTCATGGAAAACACGACGCAACTGTTCCTGGCGGTGCGCTTCAACTGCAACAAGTGCCACGACCATCCCTTCGAGCGCTGGACCCAGGACCAGTACTATCACCTGTCGGCGTACTTCGCGCAGGTCAGCCGCGTTGAGGACTCGAAGTTCAAGAACCTGCCCCGTATCGGCGGCACCGACGTCGAGGGCGCCAAGCCGGCCGTCGAGATCATCTCCGACCAGAAGAGCGGCGACATCAACCATGATCGTACCGGCCAGGTGACGCCCCCGCAGTTCCCCTTCACGCACAAGGACCTCGCTCCGCCGACCGCCTCGCGCCGCGAGCAGCTGGCGCACTGGCTGACGTCGAAGGACAACCCGTACTTCGCGAAGAGCTACGTCAACCGCATCTGGAGCTACCTGCTGGGGGCCGGGCTCATCGAGCCGATCGACGACATCCGCGCCGGCAACCCGCCGAGCAATCCGAAGTTGCTCGATCGGCTAACCGACGCGTTCGTCAAGGGCGGCTTCAACATGCGCGAGCTGATGCGGATCATTTGCAAGTCGCGCGTCTACCAGCTGTCGATCACGACGAACCGGTGGAACGCCGACGACGAGATCAACTACTCGCACGCGCTGGCCCGCCGGCTGCCGGCGGAGGTGCTCTACGATGCCATCCACCGGGCGACGGGATCGGTGGCGCGGCTGCCCGGTCTTCCCCCGGGGGCGCGGGCGGCGCAGCTACTCGACTCGAACGTTGAGCTGCCGGGCGAGTTCCTCAAGGCGTTCGGCAAGCCGCCGCGTGAGAGTGCCTGCGAGTGCGAGCGCTCTGGCGGTATGATGCTTGGGCCGGTGCTCAACCTTGTCAACGGGCCGACCGTCGGCGAAGCGCTCAAGGACCCCGGCAACCGCATCAACAAGCTGACCGCCGAGATCAAGGACGACCGGAAGCTCATTGAGGAGATCTATCTGTCGATCCTGAACCGTCCGCCAACGAAAAAGGACGTCGAGGTCGGCCTGGAGGCGCTGAGGGAGTCGGCGGCCGATCACGCCCGGCTGGTGGTGGAGTACAACCGCCGCAAGGCGGCTTTCGACGCCTACGAGAAGACGCTGCCGGCCAAGCAGCAAGCGTGGGAACAGGGCCTCAAGACCACGCCCGTCTGGACCGTCCTTGACGCGGCCACTCTGAAGTCGAAGGCCGGGACGGTGTTGGCGAAGCAGAAAGACGGCTCGATCCTGGCGAGCGGTCCGATCCCGGCGAAGGAGCTTTACACGATCACGACAACGACGAAGCTGCAAGGCATCACAGGTATCCGCCTGGAGGTGCTGACGGACAAGAGCTTGCCAGCGAAGGGCCCGGGGCGCGCGGGCAACGGCAACTTCGTCCTGCACGAGTTAACCGTGCGTGCCAAGCCGGCCGACAAGGCGACTGCCCCCGAGCAGCGCGTCACCCTGCACCGGCCGCAAGCGACCTTCTCGCAGGATGGATTCCCGATCCAGAATGTCATTGATAACAATCCAGCGACGGGCTGGGCGATCGTGCCGCAGGTCAGCCGGCCGCACACGGCGGTCTTCGAGGTGATGGTCGCGCCGCTCGGCAACCCCGGCGGGGCGACGCTCACGTTCGCCCTGTATCAGCACCACGGCGAGAAGCACAACGTCAGCAAGTTCCGCCTGTCGGTGACGACGACGAAGGGGCAGTTCCTCTTCAACCATTGACAAGCCGAGCCTTCGACGGCATCAAGGCACAACGCAACGGGCGGGCGGGAGACGTGGTTTCCCGGTCGCCCGTTTTCGTTCGGCGGGTGCCTCAGCTCAGGGCAACAGGTTGGCGAAGGCGCAGGAGCCCCGGATTGTCCTTGACGGAACAGCGTAAAGGGCACCATGATAGGTAGACAAGCTGGGGATAGGTTGCGGAGGGACCGCGATAGGTAGATGCTCGTTTACGGAATGCGCTGTTAGGCCCGGGAGGGCCGTAGTGGAGGTGCCAAGACATGACTCTCCCTGAACTGATGCAATCCCTCACTTCGGCGGACCTGTATCCGATCCCTGTGGAGGGCGATATCGAGCGCCCGAGCGTGCGGGGCCTCGCTTTTCTCGGGGACTTGGACGCATTCATCCAGTCGGCCAAGGCGCTGAGCGTCCGCTGCGTGTTCATCGCAACCCGAGTTTTGCAGGAGTCAGACTTTCTTTACGAAGAGGGGCATCCCAGAGTAAGCTACGTGGCTGCGCGGAGACGAGCCCTGCACGCCGATGCGGGACTCAGCGTCGATTTGCGCGGAGTAGAGCCCTCTCTGAACGAGTTCAAGGCGTATGTGGGCCGCGAGTGCGGGTTCAGGCTCGCAGTACATCTGCCCAACACGACGCTGGAGTACGTCCTGCACCAGCCGTGGTGGCAAAGGTTCTCCGAGCTGCGCCAGCGTGTGATCGAGAAGGTGCTGCAAGAGCGCGAGTTGGCTGAATCGAAAGAAGTCGAAGAGGAGGAGCGGCGCAGTCAGGAGGTTCTGAATGCCTTGCGGGAACTGATCAATGACCCCGAATTCGTGGGCTTGCCAACCCAGCGCGCCATGCAGGCGTACGCCTTCGAGAGGATTGCGGGGCTCAATTCAATCAATCCGAACACGCTGAAAATCGAGATCCAGTCCCTTGATGCGAAGATCAAGGCAAAGGGCCTTGGGCGTAAGAAGTAGTGCCTAACCGCTAGGGAAAAAGGGGAAAAAGGGGTCCGTTCATTTTTCAGGCATCGGGCAAGTCGAAAAATGAACTGACACCATTTTCCTATTTTCCCATCTCATACAAGCGCACGGAGTGAAAAGATGCAAGTCATGTTGTCGGAGCGGGTCAAGACCGCTCTTAACACTCTCAGCCGTGATGATCGGGAAAGGGTCCACACCTGGTTTGATTATCTCCGAAACTGGGAAGAGGACGCTTTTGTTAGATCGCAGTCTGTCATGCTGAACGTGCAGGGACAGTCCATGTATATGTTCCGCACGAGCACCGAAGTCCGCATTTTCTACACCGTGGACCTGCAGAGCAAAACCGTCACCGTGATCGACCTCGCGACGAAGGATACGATCCTCTCCTTTGGCGGCGTTTCCACAGGAGGATCGTGATGTCAAAAGACTTCACGGAGGTCGCGTTCAACTACGTTCAGTTCAAAAAGGAGCTGGATCAATTCCGTGCTCTCCTGAACTCGAAGAAGATTCTCGGCGAGCGGGAGATTCACGAGTTATTCAAGGCATCTCTCCATCTCACCGCCCACATCGGGACGACGTTCGGGAATATCGGTGTCGCCAAGCAGGTCGCCTACGAATTCCAGATCATGGGAGATTACGGAGCAGACATCGTCCTCGGCAATCGGGAGAAGCAGTTCTGTTTCGTGGAACTTGAAAACGGCGACCCTGATTCAGTGCTTGAAAGGGTCGGCAAGAAATCGACGAAAGAGTGGTCAAAACGCTTTGAACACGGGTTCAGTCAGATTGTAGACTGGTTTTGCCATCTTGATGATTTCAAGAAAACCGACAGGTTTCACAGGAACTTCGGCTACGGGCATATCGACTTCGTGGGGCTTCTGCTGATTGGCCGGAATGAAGGTTTAGATGCCGACGATATACGAAGGCTGCGGTGGAGAACACACAATGTCATTGTCAACTCCCACCCTGTGATCTGCATGACGTATGACGATCTCTACAAAGAGCTGAACGAGGGATACGAGCGTTACTCGGCAGCGTTTAAGGCTGAGACAACTTCTACGCAGATTACGCCAATACCTACGCCTACACCCGCGTCCACGAAGGGAGATGCTACTGCAAAAGATGCTACAGCGCCAAAGGGTACAGAGGCAAAGCCCTGACGCAGAAGGAGACGACAATGGTAATCACTCTGGGGCCGGAACTGGAGGCTGCCTTGAACGAGGCGGCCAGCCATCGGGGCGTTGCCCCCGAGGTGTTAGCGCTCAATGCCCTACGCGAGCGTTTCCTGGGCATTGCCTCGTCGCTCCAGCCGCGGGATGAGTGGGAGAGGGGTCTGCTCGAGGCGGCGCGGGACTGTGGCGTGTCCCTTCCCGACTCGGCCCTGGGCAGTGAAGGGCTGTACGATTAATGGCCTACCTGATCGATACCACTATCCTGGGCCGCCTGGCGAACGTGAAGGACATGCAGCACACCGTGGCCGCCCGGGCGGTGCTGGAATTGCACCGGCGCGGCGAAGTGCTGCACGTCACGCCGCAGGTCATGGTCGAGTTCCGCAACGTCGCCACCCGCCCGGTGGCCGTCAACGGTCTGGGACTTTCGACCGCGGACACGGAGGCACTGGCAGCGACATTCGAGGCGAGGTTCCCTCTGCTGGCGGAGACGCCGGACATCTACCCGGCATGGAAGGCCCTGGTGGGGGCGCTGAGTGTTATCGGCAAGCAGGTCCATGACGCCCTCCTCGTTGCCGTCTGCCATGTTCATGCGGTAACACACGTGCTGACATTCAACGTCTCGCACTTCGCTCGATTGGCAGGATTTGGTCCAGGTATTGTGGTGGTCGATCCGGCGAGCGTGTGACCCAGACGCCGAAAAGCCGTTGCAGCAGACGGGGCCGGCATGACGACTTTTCGAGGCTTGAGGTCTCCCCGGCCGGCCCGCTGCTGAACTTCGTCGTCGAGCTGATCCGGGGCCGCGCTAGAATAACAGTGACAACTCTTGTTTCTTCGGAGGCCCACGATGACCGCCGCTGTCCGTCAGCTCCTGGACACCTTCGATGCCCTTCCCGAAGCCGACAAGCACCAGGCCGCCGTCGAGATCCTCCGCCGCGTGACCGCCGGCGTCGAAGGGGACCTGCCGGAGACGGCCCTGGTCGAAGTGGCCGACGACCTCTTCCGCGCCCTAGACGAGCAGGAGTCCGGCCATGCCGCAGGCTGACCGCGGCGAGCCGTCTCGACCCGGGTTCATCCGGCCGGTCGTCCTGCGATGGCACGCTACTTGCGTTGAGCATCTGATGAGCCTGCAAAGGGAATTCGGCCCAGGAGAGGGGATATGCTCTCGACCCATCATTTGCCGCACAAACGCATCCTCATTGTGGAGGACTGCTTCCGGGCCCGGGAACTGATGAGCCTCATCCTGGGCGAGAACGGTTACATGGTGTCGACCGCCGCCAACGGCGCGGAGGCGATCGAGCGGCTGCGCACGTCCAGCCGGCCGGACCTGATTCTCCTCGATCTGCGCATGCCGGTCATGGACGGCTGGACCTTGAGGGAAGAACTGAAGCGCGACCCCGAGCTGTCCGCCATCCCGGTCGTCGTCCTGTCAGGCGTCAACGAAGGAGAAGAGCAGACGTCGACCCTGGAGGCGGCCCGCTTCCTGCATAAGCCCATCGAGACAGACGAACTGCTGCTGGCGGTCCGGCAGTGCTGCAGCGAACCGGAAACCCGCGGTGAGCAGCCGGCCGCTCTTTCTCCGTGAACCGGCTGACACACTCCCTCGACCGATGCCCCCAACGCTCGGAGTGCCCGGACGAACACTTCCTGTTCTTTCCTCCCCCTCAAAAATGAGAATCCGGAGTACCGGCCCCTTGACAGGCCGTCATTCCTGGATTTATCCTCATACCCACTCTTTTCCGTGCAACCGGCAGGAGGAAGCCGGTTTTCTGTCGTGACCCCTGTTCTCCGGGGTGGATTCATGCTGATTCTCTTTCGCTGTCGGCTCTGTCGTAGCGACCTCTCCGCGAGCGTCTCGCAGGCGGGGGCCCCCACTATCTGTCCGGCCTGCCGGAGCGAGATGCTCGTACCCTCCGCCTCGGAGCGCGACGTCCCGCGTCCGGCGCCCGGACCGGTCCAGCAAATCACCTCTGCATTGCCTCCTGTCCCCGCCCCGCCCCTTGGCTCCGTGTCCGTGGCTCCGATCGCTCCGCCCCCGGCACCCGTCTGTTTGGCGGAACCGCCTGCGGTCAAACCCGTGCCCATGCCGGCCCGACGAAGGTTCTCACCGCGGCTTGCTGTGGGAGCCGTGGCCGTCCTGGCGTTGCTCGGCGCGACGGGCTTCTTCGCCGCCCGCGCCTGGATGTCCTCGCCCGCCGAGGAAGAGGATCGGCTCGAAGGGGAGGCGGCTCGCTTGCCATCCGCAGCAGAGGCAGGCGAGCCGCCTGCCCTACGGAAGACGGAAGGGCCAGCGACCCGGAAGTCGGATCGTCCTGCCGAGCAAACCCACGTCGCGTCGCTGACCTCGCGCCGGCTCGATCTTCCGGAGCGACCGCCCTCGGAGCCACCCTCGAAGGGTGGTGAGGTCGAACAGCCCGCCGAGAAAGTGCTGCCCGCCCCGGTAAAGACGAAGGGCGCCCGACCCCAGCCGCGCAGCCAGGAAGAGCTGCGCGGCAAACTCGCCTGGGCGCCAGAAGTCGGCCTGGGGACAGAGGGCCTGACCGTCTTCAACGCGTTCCTGACTTACAGCGCTCAGTCCCTGCAGTTCGAGGGACTGCCGCGCCAGACCGACCCGACCCCGCTCTTGCAGGTGCGGCCCGATCTTGCCGGCATGCCCTTCCAGAACGGTCCCAATTGCCAGTTGCGCGTCACCACGGCCAACGACCTCGACGGGCTGTCGCGCAAACTGCGGGTGTACCTGACCCGCATTACGCCCGTCGGCCTGGACGGCAAGCGGCCAAAGCCCGCCGTGCTGGAAGACACGCTCCGCCGCGAGACACGCCGGGGCAAGAAGCCGGAATGGCTGCGTAAGCAGGCGATCCCCTCGCTCATGCAACTGTTGATGCACGAGGACGAACCGCTGCGTCAGATGCTGGTCGACCTGCTGGCGGACATCCCCGGCCCTGAAGCGACCGTCGCCCTGGCGCGGCGAGCAGTCTTCGACCTGGCGCCGGAGGTGCGGCAGAGTGCCGTCAATGCCCTGAAGAAGCGTGACCGCCAGGACTATCGCCCGGTGCTGCTCAAGGCGCTGCGCTACCCGTGGGCGCCCGCGGCCGACCATGCCGCCGAGGCCCTCGTCGCCCTGGACGACAAGGCGTCCGTGCCCGAGTTGGTGGTGATGCTCAATCGGCCAGACCCGCGGGCCCCGCTGACCTTGAACACCCGGCACACCGTCGTCCAGGAACTGGTCCGCGCCAATCACTTCACCAACTGCCTGCTCTGCCATCCGCCGAGCCTGGGCGGCAACGAGCCGGTGATCGGCATCGACCCGCTGGTAGCGTTGCCGTTCACCCTGGCGAGCACGACCACTGTGCCGGCGCAGGCGACGGTCCCGCAACTCCCGCGGCCGGCCGGGCCGAGGGTCGTTACGCAGGTCCAATCGCGGACCCGGACCGTGAAAGATCCGCAGGGGCGACCCCGTCCGGTGTCCATCCCTTCGTCGGTCCTGAAGCAGATCCAGCTCACTGCCCAGCGCGTCGCCGCCCAGTCCGGTTGCCACGACTACGGCGCGGCCGCCGCCTCGCTCTTCGTCACCACCCGTAGCATTCCGGCCCGGCAGCCGGGCGGTGGCACGCCCCCGGTCGCCGTCACGCAGACGGTCGTCACCCGCCGCCGGATTCCGGTGACGGTGCCCATCTTCGGTCAGATCCCGGTGACGGTGCCGCAGACGGGCCTGACCTTCACCTCGGGAGCGATCCCCGTGCTGGTCAGGGGCGACATTACCTATCTGCGTCAGGACTTTTCCGTGCAGCTGCTGGTTTCCCGGCCGCTGCCGCTGCGTCCGCTGAGCGTGCGTTTCGACTACCTGGTGCGGGCGCACCGCATCCCGACGGCCGAGGCGGAGCGGCTGCGCCAGGAATTCGCCGCTCGTGACACTTATCCGCAGCGCGACGCCGTGCTGTTCGCCCTGCGCGAGCTGACCGGCAAGGATGCGGGCAAGTCGACGGCGGAGTGGGTGAAGCTGTACCCGGGGGCGGAGCAGGACGTCGAGGCGGCGCGGTTGACCGCCCAGCTGCTGCGAGCCGTCAGTCCTCTCCGCGAGCAGCTGCTGACCCGGCTACGCGACGGCAAGGGGGTGGAATATACGCTCGCCCTGGCGAACGCCATCCCGAGTCTGAAAGGCCCCTTCCAGGAGAAGGCCCGCGCGGTGCTGGTCGAGCGCCTCAGCCGCATGACGGCGAAGACGCTGCGCGACAAGCTTGCCGACGAGGACCCTGAGGTCCGCCGGGCCGCCGTCCAGGCCTGTCAGCGCAAGGAGAAGAAGGAGCTGGTCCCTGAGCTGATCGGCCTGCTGGCAGACTCCGACCCACTGACCGCTCGGACCGCCGACGCGGCCCTGCGCGACATGACCGGGCAGGAGCACGAGACGGCCGAGGACTGGAAGGAGTGGTGGGAGGACCAGTGAGTTGAACGTCCGACCTCCGCCGGCCCGCGGCGCGAGCAGGGGATGGGCCCGTCCCTGCTCGTGCCGCGGGCTTCTTTTTTCCCATGGCCTGCCCGCCGCGCTATCGCGCGGTATCCTGGAAATGGGAGGCCGGCTCCGGGCCCGGCCCGTGTCGGTCTCGCGGAGTCAGCGTCCTTGATGAACCATTTTGTCAGCCACCTGGAGAGTGCCCTCGACGGTACGGTTTTCCCCGCCGGCCAACTCCACACCGTCCACCAGGGGCGGCCGCTGTGGGTTCGCTACGACCTCGACCGAGCCCGTGCTGCCGTGCGCCCCGAGGACTTTGCAGCGCGGCCGCCCTCGTTGTGGCGTTATCGGGAATTGCTGCCGCTGCCGCTCGACGAGGAGCCGGTCACCCTCGGCGAGGGCATGACGCCACTCCTGCCCTGCCAGCGGCTGGGGCAGGAGTTCGGGCTGGACCACCTCTTCATCAAGGACGAGTCGCAGCTGCCGACGGGCAGTTTCAAAAGTCGCGGCATGACGACCGCGGTGAGCATGGCCCGTCACTTCGGGCTGCGCCGCCTTGCCATCCCGACCGCAGGGAACGCCGGCGGCGCTCTCGCTGCCTACGCCGCCCGCGCCGGCATGGAAGTGTTCGTCTTCATGCCCGAGGACACACCGCGGATCAACCAGATCGAAGCCCACCTGTGCGGGGCTCGTGTCTTTCTCGTCAATGGGCTGATCACCGACTGCGGCCGTATCGTCCGCGAGGGCGGTGCCAGGGTAGGCTGGTTCGACTTCTCGACGCTCAAGGAACCGTATCGCCTGGAGGGCAAGAAGACGATGGGGCTGGAGCTGGCCGAGCAGTTCGGCTGGCGCCTGCCGGACGTCATCCTCTATCCGACGGGAGGCGGGACAGGGCTGATCGGAATGGGGAAGGCGTTTCACGAGCTGCGCCGGCTCGGCTGGCTGAAGGTGGACCGCCTCCCTCGCTTGGTAAGTTGCCAGAGCGACGGCTGCGCCCCGATCGTGCGAGCCTTCGAGGCCGGCGAGCGCTTCGCCGAGGCGTTCCCGAATGCTCACACGATCGCCAGCGGGCTGCGGGTGCCGTCGGCCGTCGGCGATTTCATGATGCTCGACGCCATCCGCGAGTCCGGCGGGCTGGCGCTGGCCGGCCGGGAGGCTCGCATCGTCGAGTGGATGCAGCGCGTGGCCCGGACCGAGGGCGTCGCCATCTGTCCGGAGACGGCGGTCTGCTTCGATTGCCTGGAACTGCTGCGGTCCGCCGGACGGGTCGACCCCAAGGATGAAGTGGTCGTGTTCAACACCGGCGCTGCGCAAAAGTATCCCGAGACGGTGCCGCTCAACCTGCCGCGGCTCGACAAGGACCGTCCCATCAACTACGAGGCCCTGACCCGATGACGTCCGTACGCATCGACCTCGCTCCCGAAGTGTCGGACGCCCTCCTTGCACGGCGGCCAGTCGTAGCGCTGGAGTCAACGCTGATCGCGCACGGCCTGCCGTGGCCGCTCAATCATGAGACGGTGGCGGAGGCGGAGGCCGTGGTTCGCGAGGAAGGAGCCGTCCCTGCGACGATCGCCGTCTGGGAAGGCACGCCGACGGTCGGCCTGAGCGCCTCGCAGCAGGAGATCCTCGCACGCGGCGGGAACGTCGTCCTCAAGGCGAGCTGCCGCGACCTGGCCTTTGCGATCACCCGCAGCCTCACGGCTGCAACGACGGTGGCGGCGACGATGCATCTCGCCCATCGGGTTGGCATCCGCGTGTTCGCCACTGGCGGCATCGGTGGCGTCCACCGCGGCGCCGTGGAAACCGGCGATGTCTCTGCCGACCTGCCGGAACTGGCCCGCACGCCGGTCGCGGTGGTCTGCGCCGGAGCGAAGAGTATCCTCGATCTGCCGCGAACGCTGGAGCTTCTGGAAACCTTGGGGGTCCCTGTAGTCGGATATGGGACAAGCGAGTTCCCCGCGTTCTACCTGTGTGGCAGTGGCGAGCCGGTACACGCCCGCGTCGACACGCCGGAGGAGGCAGCGGATCTGCTGTCCGCGCACTGGGAATTGGGCGGAGCGGGGACCGTGCTGGCGCAGCCGGTTGCGACCGACGTGGCGCTCGACCCGGAGGAATGGGAAGCGGCGCTGCGCGAGGCTGAGCGGCGGGCAGCGCGGGCGGGAGTGCGCGGCAAGGACGTGACGCCCTTCCTGCTGGCTCGCCTGGCGGAGGTGACAGGGGGCAGGACGTCGCGAGCCAACCGGGCGCTGATCGTGGCCAACGCCCGTCTCGCGGCCCGGCTTGCAAAGGCGCTGTGCGAGCGGGAGAAGAATTAGCCACAGATGAACACAGATGAACACGGATGAAGAAAGGCAGAGGAAGACAAAAGAACCCAGGCAAGAAGGCAGAGGCTCCTGTTCTCGAGTTCTTTTCCTCCCTACCTTCATTCCATCCGGTTTTTCCATCTGTGTTGATCTGTGTTCATCTGTGGCTAATTCTTCTTCGTGATTGTGACCTGGCCACGGGTCCGCCGATGTCCGGAGGAATTTCATGCGTTACCTTGCCATCGGCGACATCCACGGTTACGCCGACGTCCTGAAGCGGCTGCTGGAGGCGATCCCGCTACGGCCGGACGACCAGGTCATCACCCTGGGCGATTATGTCGACCGCGGCCCTGACTCGCGCGGCGTGATCGAGTTCCTCCTAAAACTGCGCGAGTGCGGCCAGCTCGTCGCCCTACGCGGCAATCACGATTTCATGATGCTTGAAGCCCGCGGCCGTTCCGACATGCTGAAAGAGTGGATCTTCTGCGGCGGCAACTGGACGCTCGCCTCCTACGGCGACCTTTTCGCCGATGGCAAGTTCGATCTCATCCCGGATGAGCACTGGAAGTTTCTCGAGGAGTTCTGCGTTGACTGGTACGAGATCGACACCCACTTCTTCGTCCATGCCAACGTCGATCCGGACTTACCCCTGGAAGAACAGCCGCTGTACCTGCTGCACTGGGAGCCGCTCTTCGAGACGCGGCCGCACTGCTCGGGCAAGGTGATGGTGTGCGGCCACACCAAGCAGCGCAGCGGGCTGCCGCGCAACCTGGGCCATGCGGTCTGTCTCGACACCTGGGTCTACGGCGACGGCTGGTTGACGTGCCTGGACGTGAAGACGGGACAACTCTGGCAGGCGAGCCGTCGCGGCGAGTTGAGCACTGGCTGGCTCGCCGAGCCGGAAGAGGGCGAGGAGGAGTTCGCCTGAAGCGTTGCTGGCCAGCCCTCGGCAACAAAAGAACACGTTCAACCGGGAAAGCGCCCGGCTGTCGGGACCTGCTTCACTTTTCGATTGCCTGCACGATTTCCTTGCTTTCGCGGCACCGAGACGATAATGATAAGGCACACGGTCCCGCGCGTCTGAGCAGGAGGTCCCATGAATGCTCGTTTGAGGATCGGCAGTATCGCTCTCGCCGTCGCCGTCGCCGTCGCGGCCGGCTGGGCGCTGCGCGGCGCCGCACCCGATCGGGCGCCGCCGGGGTACGCGCCGGACAGCGGCCGCATGGGATTCGCCGGCACTCCCTCCTGCTCGGCACGGGCCTGTCACGGCGGGATCGAGCCGCTCAAGGACGAGATCGCCCAGCGCAACGAGTACACGCACACGCTCCTGTACGACAAGCACGCCCGGGCCTACCAGGTGCTCGGTCAGGACCGGGGGAAGCGCATGGCCGAGAACCTCGGCATCAAGGACGCGCGAGAGGACGAGCGTTGCCTCGCCTGCCACACGGTCCCGCAGTTCGCCCCTGAGAAGGCCCCCAAAGAGGTGGTCGCCCTGCGCAGCGACGGCGTAGGGTGCGAGGCCTGTCACGGGCCGGCGCGCGGCCCCAAGCCGTGGCTGACCGATCACACCGTCCCCGGCAAGTGGCGCGAAAAGCTGTCCCCCTCGGAAAAGGCGGAGTACGGCTTCACCGACCTCAGTAACCTGCGCGTGCAGGCGGAAGTTTGCGCCGGCTGCCACGTCGGCGCTCCGCTCGACGACACCAAGGGGCTACCGACCCGCGACGTCCATCACGACCTGATGGCCGCCGGCCACCCACGCCTCAACTTCGAGCTGTCGATCTTTCGCGCCAACATGCCGCCCCACTGGAATGAAGCCCTGAAGAACAAGAAGCGCGATCCGGGTGCCTACGAGGCCAAGGTCTGGGCGATCGGCCGCGTCGCCTCGGCCAAGACCTCGCTGGAACTGCTCCGCTACCGCGGCGAGCAGGCGTTGAAGGCGAAGGAGACGATGCGCTGGCCCGAGTTCGCCGAGTATAGCTGCTTCGCCTGCCATGGCGACCTCGACCAGCAATGGAAGTCGCGCCAGCAGAAGAACCACCGCCCCGTCGGGTCGCTGCCCTACGACCCCTGGTACGGCACGCTGCTCCCGGAGTTGAGCGAGGCGCTGGGCGGGCCTCCCCCGTCCGATGAGATGGCCAAGTCCTACGAGGCCCTGGCCAAGGCGATGGCCCAGCCGTTCCCCCGCGTGCAGACGGTCAAGAGCGAGGCCGGGAACCTCGTCGACCGTCACAAGGACTGGCTCGACAAGCTGGCGACGACGAAGTACGACTCGGCCCAACTGCTGAAGTCGATTGCGTCGAGCGTCAAGGGCGTGCCGCCGACCTGGGAGCAGGCAACGCAGCTGGCGTACGCCGTCGCTGCCCTCAAACGCGGCGACATCCTCGCGTATCAGCAGAAGGTGCAGAAGGACCCCGGAGCGAAGAAGCCCGCCGACCTCGAGGCCCTCGAGGACTTACTCAAGGCCCTCGCCTTCCCGCACGGCTCGGAGAGCCCCTCCGGCGTCGACGGGCCGCTGCCCGCTCAGGCGGACGTCCAGAAGAAGTTCCGGGCGTTGCTCGACGCCCTCGGGAAGTGATCTGCCGTGGGGCAGGCTTCCAGCCTGCCTTGTTCCTGGCAGGCTGGAAGCCTGCCCCACGGCCGGACAGGTCCCTGTCAATCTGAGAGAGCTGAGCAATCTTTGCCGAAAATCACGAGTTTTTTTCTTGCGGCCCCTCGCCGTTGTGGTATAAGCCAAACCAACCGTTCCGAGGAGGCACGCGCACGCCGTGTCCGCCGCAAGTCCGAGAACGTGCGCCCAACCGTCCGAACGTGTTCGACCCGAGGATTGACCCCTGACGCCAGGCCCGCACCGGCCGGCGGCGAGCAAGAGGAGACATCATGGCGAACCATGTCATCGAGGTTCAGAAGTACGGACAGAGCATCTGGTACGATAACATTCGTCGCGGTCTGATCACCTCCGGCGACCTCGCCAAGATGGTCAACGAGGAAGGCCTCCTTGGCGTCACCTCCAACCCGGCCATCTTCACCAAGGCCATCACCGGCAGCCCCGACTACGATCAGCCCATCAAGGCCCTCGTCGCCCAGGGCGGCGGCACCGCCATGGACATCTACGAGAAGCTCGCCATCGAAGACATTCAGATGGCCTGCGACGTCCTCTATCCCGTCTACGTGCGGACCAACCGCATCGACGGCTACGTCAGCTTCGAGGTCTCGCCGTACCTCGCCAACGACAGCGAGGGCACCATCAAGGAGGCCCGCCGCCTGCACAAGGCGATCGGCCGCGAGAACGTTCTGATCAAGATCCCCGCCACGCCGGCCGGCGTGCCCGCCATCAAGACGGCCATCAGCGAGGGCATCAGCGTCAACGTCACGCTGCTGTTCTCCACCGATGCCTACGAGAAGGTCGCCGAGGCCTACATGGCCGGCCTCGAGGAGTACGCCAAGAAGGGCGGCGACGTCAGCAAGGTCGCCAGCGTGGCCAGCTTCTTCATCAGCCGCATCGACTCGCTCATCGACGACAAGATTGCCGGCCCCAACCAGCTGCTCGACAACGAGAAGAACTCCGCCAAGCGCGACAAGCTCAAGAGCCTGGTCGGCAAGATCGCCATCGCCAACGCCAAGATCGCCTACGCCCGCTACCGCGAGCTGTACGGCTCCGACCGCTGGAAGGCCCTCGCCGCCCGGAAGGCGATGCCGCAACGGCTGCTGTGGGCGTCGACCAGCACCAAGAACCCCA
>JACOUH010000027.1 GCA_016177925.1 Planctomycetota bacterium
CGCTTGATCCGGCGGAGCAACTCACGCCGGACCGTCCCCTGCTTGAGCGGTTTCGTGTCGAGGTAGAACTTGATCAGCACCGACGACTCGCCCAGGGCGTCGACGCCCAGCATCTCCGAATCCTCCAGGATCAGCGGCCCGAATTCCGGATCGGCCCGCAGGTCGCGAGCCAACTCCTCGAGCAAGGCCATCACCCGGTCCGCGTCCTCCTTGTAAGCGATGCCAATCTCGAAGAACGCCCGCGAGAAACCGTGCGTCAGGTTGCTCACCGTCGTGATCGTCCCGTGCGGGATGAAGTGGACCACGCCCGTCACATCGCGGAGTACCGTGATTCGCAGAGAAATCCTCTCCACCTTGCCCTCGATGGGGCCGATGCGGATGACGTCATTGACCGCGTACTGGTCTTCGAGCAGGACCATGAAGCCGGAGAAGTAATCCTTGATGAGGTTCTGGGCGCCGAAGGCGACCGCCAGGCCGAAGACCGCCGCCCCGCCCATCAGCGGGACGACCGGGATGCCGACCTCGTCGAGCAGCATCAGCACGCCGCCACCGAGGATCAGGAGCGAGGCCGTGTTGCGGAAGACGCCGACCAGCGTCTCGGCGCGGTCTTCCTCGTCGAGGCGCTCTGCCTTGCGGTTGCTGTGCGTCATCAGCCGGACGATACGCCGGCTCGACAGGCTCACCAGCCGGTGCAGGACCAGCATGCCCAGCAAGATGACCAAGAGCCGTGGGCCGTGGTCGAGGAACCACTGCAGGACGTTGTGCGGCGTGAACGGATTCTGGAGTTCCGCGACCTTCTTCTCTGCTCTCTCCGCCTCCTTCTCCGCCTTCTCCGCCTCCTTCTCCGCTTCAGCCCGCTTGCTCTGGCCGCGGTCCAGCGAGGCCTGGTGCTCGATCAGCGTATCGGCGCCGCTGAGCGCGTCGGCATCCGACTGCTCGATCAGGGCGCCCTCGTCGTCGATCTTCTTGCGCAACTCGGCCAGCTCCGTCGCTGGGGCACCCGCAACGGTACGCTGTTGCAACTCCTGCTCCAGGCCGCCCTTCCGCTGCCGGGCCGCGGCGGCCGTTTTGCGGGCAATGTCCAGGAGCTGTTGTTCCTGGAGGATCTGAAGACGTAGGCTATCAAGCCAGGCGCTCAGGGTTTCGACGCGCTCACGGGCCGTGCGGGCCGCATCTGCCGTCTTGCTTGCCCGCTCGGTTGCCTGCTTCAGTTTTTTGTTCGTCCGCACCGCTTCGGCCCGCTCCTCCGAGGCCGGATTCGCCGGCGGCTTGCCTGCGGGCGAGACGGCAGCGGCCGTCTTCGGCGCCTTGCCCGGTTCGCCCGCAGTGGCAGCGTTTTCCTTGCGGGGTTCGGACGGGACAGCTGGCTCCTTGAGCTGGGACGATTCCTCGCTGCCGTGGTCGTGAGCGTGGGGGCCCTCGAGCTTCTCGAGGGCCTTCTTCTCGCGCTCGATCTTGGCCGGCAGGGTGGAAACCCGCTCCTGCAGTGTCTTGCGCGCCTGGAAGGCCAGGTCGAAGCGATCACGGGCCTCGTTGCGCTGTTTCTTCAAAGGCTCCAGGCTCTTGTCGAGGGCATCGGCCTCCGCCGTCTTGCCGGCCTGCCGGAGCTTCTTCACCTCCCACAGCTTGCTCGCCAGCCGCCCGTCGATCTCGCGGAATCCCGTTTCGGCACGCTTGTACTCGCTGTCGGGAGCGGCCAGGCGCTGCTTGGCGTAGGCGAGTTGCTTCTCGTCGACCTCGATGAGCCGGTGCAGACGGGTGATCCGCTCCGCGTCGGAGTTGCCGGCATTCTTGTCGGCAGGGGCCGGCTGCGGCATGGGATCGGCCTGGGCCTGCGAGTTCTGCTGGTGGAATGCCTGCCGGAGGCGCTCGCGGTTGTCCGGGTCGATCAGCCAGGCGACGGCGGTCAGCACCACCAGGGCGACGACGGCGACCACCAAAAGGAGCCGGCGAAGTGATTGATTCTTCAACCAGGAGATCATGGGACGGTCCTACCTGGAACGGCCCGGCCCGCCCGGGCGCAACAAAGGGGTCGCATCATACGAGGCGGTCCGTTTTGTTCCAGAGCAGTTTCATCGCGTGGCGTGATTGGCGAGCGGGGGGTGTGAACCCCCCGGTTCTGTGCCCGACCCCGGTCCTCTACCGGGGGGTTGACACCCCCCGCTCGCCAAGAACGGGAGGGGTGCCTGGTCTTGCCTTGAGGCCACGTCCGCGGTATGCTCCCGCCCCGCCCGGGACAAGGAGGTCTGGCATGGACTGGCTCTTGCTCGCGACGGGGGCGACCGGCGCCTGGACACTTCTGTTCGTGGCCCGCTCGATTGAACGTCTGCTGCGGGCGCCGGCGGCGCACGCCGTCCACTTCTCGCCGAAGGGGGGATGTACCGACGTGGTCGTCGCCGAGCTGAAGCGGGCGCGGCACGAGGTGCTCGTCCTGGCCTACTCATTCACGTCGCAGCCGATTGCCCAGGCGCTGGTCGACGCCAAGCTGCGCGGGGCCCGCGTCGAGATCGTACTGGACCACAGCAACGAGAACGAGACCCACACCGATCTGCCCTTCTTCCTCGCGCAGGGACTGACGCCGCTGATCGACCCGCATCACGCCATTGCTCACAACAAGGTCATGGTCATCGACGGCCACACGGTCATCACCGGCAGTTTCAACTTCACCAACCAGGCCGAGCACGAGAACGCGGAGAACCTGCTCGTGCTGAAGCATTATCCCGACCTGGCGCGAGCCTACCGCGAGAACTTCGTCGCCCACAAGGAGCACGCCCGCGCACCGCAGTCCCGGCCGGCGGCCGCCGCGCCTCACGAGCACGGGGCCACTCACAAGGCCGCCTGACGAGAAAACTGCTCTCCCCGTGCCGCCGCTGCCACGCTATAAGCCGCTGCATCACTTCAACTCCACAGGGGACAGGAGGGAGACGGATGAAGCGGAGCAAGTGGATGCGGTACGTCCGGCGCTGCCTGACTGGTGCCGTGGCCTGGGGCATGCTGGCCGGCAGTGGGGCGCGGGCGAACCCGCCCGCGCCGAACAAGGCGGCGGCGACGGTCAACGGCGAGGTCGTCACCTTCGCGCAGCTCGAGTCGGTGCTGAAGTTCTCCGGGCCGTTGCCGGTCGAACTGCCTGCGGCGCAGCGGCGCGAGTTGCAGCGCGAGGCCCTCGCCACGGTGATCGACGAACTGCTGCTCGACCAGTTCCTGCGCAAGCACGTCGGGCCGGCCAACCCCGGCGAGGTCAGCCGCAAGATGGCCGAACTGGAGGCCGGGCTGAAGAAGAACAAACAGACCCTGGCGGAGTTCTGCCGCGAGAGCCATCAAACCGAGGCGCAGATCCGGGCCAACCTCATCCTCTACCTCCGCTGGGCCGCCTACGCTAGCAAGCACGTCAGCGACGCCGAACTGCAGCACTACTACAACGAGTATCGCGATCTCTTCGATCGCGTGACGGTCCGTGCCAGTCACATCGTCCTGCGCGTCGGGCCGGGCGCCCCCGAGAACGAGAAGAGCGCCGCCCGCGCGAAGTTGCTCGACTTGCGCAATCAGATTGTCAGCGGCAAGTTCGACTTCGCCGCGGCGGCCAAGGCCTACTCGCAGTGTCCGACAGCGCCGACCGGCGGCGACGTCGGCACCTTTCCGCGCAAGTTTGTCGTCGACGAGAACTTCGCTCGCGCCGCCTTCGCCCTGAAGCCCGGCGAGATCAGCGGGGTGGTGCAGACCGACTTCGGCATGCACCTGATCAAGGTGACGGAACGCAAAGCAGGCCAGCCCTCGGACTTCAGCAAGATCAAGGAGGAAGTGAAGGAGATCTACCTTGACGACATGCGTCTCAACATCCTGGCTCGGTTGCGCAAGGAGGGGAAGATTGAGGTCCACCTACCTTGACGCCATAGTTGTTACACACCGCGCGGTGGTTTCTGAAGCAACGCCGGGATGACATGGGCGCCGGTCACCGGGGCATCCGTGGGGGTTTCGTCGCGGCCGTGGTACAGGTAAGTCACCTGCGTATGATCGAGTCCGAGTTGGTGCAGCAGCAGGGCGTGCAGGTCGGGAACGCTCACCCTGTCCGTCACCGCCGCGTAGCCGAAGTCGTCGGTGGCGCCATGGACGTAGCCGGCCTTGAAGCCGCCCCCGGCCAGCCAGAGGCTGAAGGCGTGGCGGTTGTGGTCGCGGCCCGAAGCCTTTTGGGCCTCGGTCGCTTTCTGCGTGGTCGGCAGGCGGCCAAACTCGCCCGTCCACAGGACGATCGTCTCGTCGAGCAGCCCCCGCGCCTTCAGGTCGCGGACCAACCCGGCCACGGGACCATCCGTCGTCGCACAACTGATTTCCATTTCACCCTTGATGTCGGTGTGGGCGTCCCAGGACGCCTTGGCCGGCTCGAAGACCTGCACGAAGCGGACGCCCGCCTCTACCAGCCGCCGCGCCATCAGACAGCGCGTGCCGTAGCCCGCTGTCAACGGATTGTCCAGGCCGTAGAGCTTGCGCGTTGCCTTCGACTCCTTCGTAAGGTCCAGCACTTCCCCGGCGTGCAACTGCATCCGCGCGGCCAGCTCGTAATTGCGAATCCGCGCCTCCAGCTCGGTGTTGCGGGGATACTTGCGGCGGTGCTCGTCGTTGAGCCGCGCCAGCAAGTCGAGATTCGTCCGTTCCACCTGGCGCGGTTGCGCCAGCGGCGGTTCGAGGTCGAGCACCGGCGCGCCGACCGAGTTGAACTCCACCCCTTGGAATAACGCCGGCAGCCAGCCGTTCGACCAGGGGAGCTTGCCGTTAACGCTATAGCCCGCCGGGTCGCGGAGCACGACGTAGGCGGGCAAGTTCTGGTTCTCGGTGCCCAGGGCATAGCTGATCCACGCCCCCAGGGTCGGGCGGCCCGGGAAGATCTTCCCCGTGGTCAGTTGGATCATCGCCTCGGGGTGGTTGTTATTCCCGGTGTGCATCGAACGGACGAGCGTGATGTCGTCGGCGATCGTGCCCAGCTGAGGCAGAAGCTCGGAGAGTTCCATCCCGCACCGGCCGCGCTTGTGGAACTTGAAGGGGCTGGCCAGGAGAGTCGGGGCGTTCCCTACTCCCGGGGGTTTCTCGATGCTCAGCGGGATCGGCCGGCCGCCCCGCCTTTGGAGTTCGGGCTTGGGGTCAAACAGGTCCACCTGGCTGGGGCCGCCGGCTTGCATCAACTGGATAATGGCGCGGGCCTGGGGCGGGAAGTGAGGTGGCTTGGGTCGCAGGTTGATGCCGGCCAGCCGCCCTCCGGTCGCTGGGGCGGCGTGGCCTTCGCTGTGAAGTAGGTAGGCGGCGGCCAGAGAGCCGAATCCCAAGCCGGAACGCTTCAGCAGCGCGCGCCGGGAGATGAGCGAGGACAAGTCGATTGCGGACATGTTGAACCAGGACATAGAGTTCACCTCCCGCGCTTCCGTGGACGGCATGGCTCAAACGAGCGGAACCCCCGCGGCGAAACCCCTGCAACGAACCCTGGTCATAAGTCTCATTGGCTCAATGGCTTAATGGATTGCATTGCGCGGCGCACACACACACAGCATTGCAATCGATGGATCTTGCAAGTTCGCACGAATTCCGGGCCACGGTTCTCTGAGCGAGGTTTGCCATCGTGCTACTTCCCCTTCTGTGCCTTTTCGTCGCCGTGTGCGGCAAGCCATCCCCGACCAGTTTCAGTGATTCGCAACTTTTGGTTCTTGCTCTGCGGCTTATCGGGGATGGTCAATTCCACCAATCCCAATCGACGAACCTGCTCCACCGCTCGTAGGAAATGTCCACTACGACTCGATTTGATGCCAAGGGCTTCGATCATTTCCGCCCGACTGCGTGGTCCAGAGGCCAAAGCAACAAGAATGTGCGTCGCAGTTTCGGTCAGCCGTTCATCATGTGCCTCATCATGTGCCTTATCATGCGCCTGCCCGAGGCCCGGCATCTTCGGGTGGACAGGCAACTCCACGAGGAAGTAGGTCCGCCCCTCGTCCGTCGAGAACTTGGGCAGCGGCGAGCCGTTCTCGGCCATCGCCTCGCGCATCGTGGGGATGCCAGTGCAACGTCCTTCTGTCAGGTCCAGTTCCTTCAGAAATTCCCCGATCCGGCGATTCCGATAGCGCCGAGCCACGATCCTCTCCCCGTTCAGGGCATCGATACGGATCGAGGCGTCGGGACCGGGGTAGCTGACGATCTCGATCCCCTCGGGGTTAACGCGCACCTCCACTGGCTCCCGTTGCTCGTAGCTGCGGTGGTAAACGGCATTGACCAGCCCTTCTTCCACGGCAGGGAATGGGTAGTTGAAGACCCGAGTCGCCTCGGGGCGGTCCTTTTGCTTCACGACCTTCTCGCGGATGACGTTGTTCTGAAGATACCGCAAAGCAGCGCGGACTTGCTCGTGGATCGGCCCGACAAAGCTCTTCTCGATGAGTTCGCCGCCTCCCGGCCCCTTCGGAAAGATCACCACGTCGATCTGCGCACCGGGGAGAAACTTCTTCGGCTCCTCGTGGAAGAATAGGAGGCCAACGTTTCGCGGCTTGATGTTTTCATCGCCCCCTTCGGCGATGTTCATCTGCCGCGCCAGTTCGACGAATGGCATCTTGGCCGAATCGCGGTATAGGTCGCTGCCGACTTCCTTCAAGTACGCTTGGATGAGCGGCAACCGCAGGTCGGACAGATCCGCTTTGTGGCACTGGCGATCATCGAACGGGACCGTCGCCGTCAGCCTCAAGAGTTCCTGTTCGTCCTCGCTATTGGCCTTGACCTCGACCGTGCTGGCGTAGCGGCGGATGTAGTAATGGTACTCCTTCGTCTTGGCAGTGACGGCCCGGGGAGCCTTGTACGGGCGATTCTGCCCACCGGGAGCCCAAAGCACGATCAAGTTCCGTCCTTCGTACTGCTCGACGCTCAGGATCGGGAAGTAGGTGGGCTGTAGTTGATTGCCATACGTCAGCAGTTCTTGCTGAATCTTGTCGAGTTGATGAGCGTGCAGGCCAACCGGAGGAAAGACAGGCTGCCCGTTGGCGTCACAGTCTTGCCCGATGACGACGTAGCCACCGCCCAGATTCTCGAAGTCGTTGGCGAAGGCGCACAGCGTCTTGATGATGGCGTCGGGGTTCCATCCCGCCTTGTACTCGATCCGATCACCCTCAACCGTCCGCTGGCGCAGCAAGTCGTCGAGGTTGAGAGGCAGCTTGCTACTCATGGTCTGCCTCCTGACTTGCAAGAAAACTGAACGCCTTTTGGCGTTCTGTTGCAAAGCCCACACACACAGCTTCCTCCAGAAGCCACCCTCGCGTCCCGACTTTTCAGCCCTGCCGCGTGGACCGCTAATGGATATAGAGGAACTCGTTGGTGTTGAACAGCATCCGGCAGAGGTTGGCCAGCGCCTTGTGTGGCGCTTGGGCGCGGGTGCTCTTGGGATCCGCCTTGGCAAACCACTCGGTTTGTTTGACCAGCAGCGCCTCGCAGGCGGCGGTCTGAGCGGGCGTCGGCCACCGCGCCAGCGTCAGGCGGAATGCCAGCTCGACCTGACGCGGGACGGGAGCGTCCGGAAGCGCTCGCGTCACCCGCTGGGCCATCAACCCGGCCTGCTCCCAGACAAAGGCGTTGTTCAGCATGGTCAACGCCTGCAACGGCACCACCGACTGTGTCCGCTGGGTGCAGTTGGTCGTCATCAGCGGTGCGTCGAAGGTGCTCAACAGCGTGAGATGATAGTTGCGGCGGGCGAACAGGTAGATGCTCCGCCGCCACTTGGCCGTCGGCCTTGGCAAGTGCTTCTCATCCACGACGATCGAGCCGTCGGGCCGGGCATCCAGCGGGACCGAAGGACCGCCTGCCGAGGGATCGAGCGCCCCGCTGGCCGCCAGGATCGCGTCGCGAATCGCCTCCGCGTCCAATCGTCGCAGTGGCATCTGCCACAACAGCAGGTTGTCCGGATCGATCGCCTCGGCACGGACGGCCCTGGCCTGCTCTGCCGCTGCCCCGGAGCGGTGCGATGCCTGGCGGTAGACCGTTGAGGTCATGATCAGCTTGTGCAACGCCTTGATTTTCCAGCCGCTGCGGATGAACTCGGCGGCCAGCCCGTCGAGCAGTTCGGGGTGCGTCGGCGCCGCGCCCGTGTGGCCGAAGTTGCCCGCCGTCGTGACGATCCCGCGCCCGAAATGATGGATCCAGACGCGGTTGACCAGCACCCGAGCGACGAGGGCGCTGGCGGGCGTGTCGGGGCGCGTCAGCCAGCGCGCAAAGGCCAGTCGCCGCTCCTGGGGCTTCGTGGCCGGGGGGAGGTCGGCATCCCCCAGGACGGCCAGGAAACCGGGTTCAACGGCCGGCCCCGGAGTCAAGTGATTGCCCCGCTTCAGCAGATAGGTTGTCGGCGCCTTGCCCACCTCGAAGAGCGCCTGAATCTTGCCGGGCGACCGCCGCCGCCGCTCCGCGTCCGCGCGTCGTTTGCCCAGGTCGGCGATCCGGTTGCGGTCGTCCGCGCTCAACGCCCTGGTCACCTCGTCCGTGCTGACCTGGAGTTGAGGGCCGAGCTTCGCGGCCAGGTATGCCTGCACCGCATCGCGCTTATTCTGAGGAGTCTCAAGCGCCGCCCGCGTGTCGGCGCGGATCGACTCCGGCAGGGACCGCAGTTTCCTCTCGCGCAGGCGCGCCTCGTAGGCACGGCGCAGCCTGGCTTCCTCCTCCTTCAGCGCCCGCACCTGCCGGTCGATCTCGGCGTTGCCGCGGTCGATCTCCTGCTGCTCGGCCGGAGAGATATCCGGCACGAAGCGCAGGTTCGCCTGCGTCCAGTTGTCGAGGTTGTAGGAGGGCGTCAGCAGCGCCATCAGCCGATAATAGTCGCGCTGCGGGATGGGATCGAACTTGTGGTTGTGGCAGCGGGCGCAGGCCACCGTCAGGCCCAGGAGGCCGCTCGTAACGGTTTGGATCGTGCCGTGGAGGACCTCATAGCGCTCAAAAGGGAAGTTTTGCGACGTGGTGAAGTCGGCCGCGGTGCGCAGGAACCCGGTCGCCGTGAGCAGTTCCTTGATCTCCGGCGTGAAGCGCGGCGCGTGCCGCCAATCGACCAGCGCGTCGCCGGCTAACTGCTCCGTCAGGAAGCGGTCATACGGCTTGTCCGCATTGAACGACCCGATGACATAATCGCGGTAACGCCAGAACTCTTCACGGGCCCTGTAGACCGTGGGGTGCTCATCACCCTCGGTGATTTCGGAGAAGCCGGCCACGTCGAGCCAGTGCCGCCCCCAGCGCTCGCCGTACTGCAGCGAGGCCAACAGCCGCTCGATCAGGCGCTCGTACGCCCCGGGACGATCGTCGGCCAGGAACGCATCCACCAGCTCAGGCGAAGGCGGCACACCCAGCAGGTCCAGGCAGGCCCGCCGCGCCAGGGTGACGCGATCAGCCTCGGGCGCGAAGCCCAGGCCCCGCTCCTCCAGCTTGGAAAGTACAAAGGCGTCGATCGGCGTCCGCACTTGCTCCGCCTGCCGCACCCGCGGCACCGTCAGCGGTGCCAGGGTACGGAAGGCCCAGTGCTGCCGCTCACTCGCCACCAGCGGCGGCTGCCCCGGAGCCTCTCCCAGCGATGTCACCGCCAGGATCAGGACAGAGGCCAGCGTGTAGCGGACGGGTCGTCGCGTCATGGCTTTCTCCGGCGGGAGCTGCGCTGTCGCGGTCATCAGCCAGCAACGGCGGGTCATTTCACGTCAGCCCGGGGAAGAGTTCCTTGATGGGAGTCCCCTCGGCCAGTTTGTACGGTCGGCCCGTGGCGTCGATCATCTCCGTCGCAGGATCGAGGCCGAAACGCCAGAACAACGTCGCCGCCAGGTCCGCCGGGCCCACCGCATCGGTCACAGGATGCGCCCCGATCTTATCGCTGGCCCCATAGGAGTGGCCCGCCTTCACCCCTCCCCCGGCCAGCACCGCGCAGTAACAATCGGGCCAGTGGTCGCGGCCGACGTCCTTGTTGATCTTCGGCGTGCGGCCGAATTCGCCCAGGCTGATCGCTAGCGTGGAATCGAGCAGTCCCCGCACCTCCAGGTCTTCGATCAAGGCCGAAAAGGCTGTATCGAAGGGCATCAGCCGCTTCTTGTGTCCGCTGAACACGTTCTTGTGATCGTCCCAGTACCAT
The DNA here is from genome assembly GCA_016177925.1 of Planctomycetota bacterium. GTDB lineage: Bacteria > Planctomycetota > Planctomycetia > Gemmatales > Gemmataceae > JACOUH01. Next base: position 10,112 of record JACOUH010000027.1, read on the forward strand.
TCGTTTTCCTGAGACCCGATATTCACGGTCACGAACCGCACACCGGCTTCCACCAGGCGGCGGGCCAGGAGCACGCTCTGCCCCGCAATGTTGCGCCCATATCGATCGCGTGTCTTGGAGGCTTCCCGCGTCAGCTCAAAAGCCCGGCGCACCGCGCCGGCACCGAGCATGCGGAAGGCCCGCCGTTGACAGGTCGTCATGCGCCCGCCGGACTCCAGCGCGGCCAGGCCGCGCTGCTGAGCGTCGATCAACCCCAAGAGCGACTCGCGATGGTCCAGGCGGTCTGGGGTCACTTCGGCCGGCAAGTTCAAGGTCGGCATTCCAAAATCGGGCGCGTTCGGGTCCTGCTCGACTCGAAACGGCTGGTAGGCGGCGCCCAGGAAGCCGGCCGTCTGACCGGGCAAGACAAAACCGCCGTCCCGTGCCGGGTAGGGCAGCATCACGTGCGGCAGACTGCGCGTCTGCTCCTTCATCGCGTAGGCGAGCCGGGACCCATAGGACGGCAGTTGCTGTCGCTCCAGGGGGATGTCGCAGACGTCGCCCGCGGGCGGGGGGAGGCCGCACAGGGTATTGGTGACCCCCGAGCGGTGGCCGCGCATGCGATGCCACATGCTGCGGATGACCGTGAGGTGGTGCATCACGCGCGCGGTCCTCGGCAAATGTTCGCAGACGAACTGGCCGGGCACGCTGGTCGCAATCGGCCGGAACTCGCTGCGGATCGCGGCGGGCGCATCGGGCTTCATGTCAAAGGTGTCCAGGTGGCTCGGACCGCCGTCGCAAAAAATGAGGATGCACGACTTCAGGCGTGTCTTGGGGCGTGGACGGGGCGATTCGGCTCCCCTGGCCATCTCGGCACGGAAGAAGCCGGCGAGATTGAGCCCCAGGTAGCCCAGACTCCCGACCTGCAATAGGCCGCGACGGCTGATCTGCCTTGCCTCCCGCGCGGAGTGTTTCTGGCTCATGACCCGCTCGTGGTTAAAGTTGGGAAACGATGAACGATGAACGATGAACGGAAGAAAGACTCGTCTTATCTTTTGTTCATCATTCATCATTCATCGTTCATCGTTTCTGGGGGCCGAACCCCTCCCAGGCTGACTAAATACCTCCACGCAAGAGGGAAAGTGCTTGTGGGTGTGCCATGCTTTCGCGGCCCACGCTGTCGGGGGCAGCGAACCGGCCGCACAGGGCCGCGAAAGCATGCCACCCTCCGATACTTCACTTTCCCTTTTGCAGGTAGCTATTTAGGCTCAGGCGAGGACCTCCTTGATGACGTGGCCGTGGACATCGGTCAGACGGCGATCGATGCCGTTGTGGCGGAACGTCAACTTCTCGTGGTTGATGCCGAGCAAGTGCAGCACGGTCGCGTGCAGGTCGTAACAGTAGGTCGGATGCTTCGCCGCCTTGTAAGACCACTCGTCGCTCTCGCCGTAGGTCACGCCGCCCTTGATGCCGCCGCCGGCCAGCCAGGACGTGAACGTGAACGGGTTGTGGTCGCGGCCCTTGCCGCCCTGGCTGCACGGCATCCGCCCGAATTCCGTTGTCCACAGGACGATCGTGTCGTCGAGCAGCCCCCGCGCCTTGAGGTCCTTAATCAGGGCCGCGGCGGGCCGGTCCATGCTGCGGCCCATGTCGCCGTGGTCGCGCGGGAGGTCCTCGTGCGAATCCCAGTTACGGCGCGGGAAGCCGTTGTCCGCCCCACTCCAGACCTGCACGAAACGCACCTCGCGTTCGAGCAGCCGCCGCGCCACCAGGCAGTTGCGGCCGAAGTCCTCCGTCTGCTTGTCGTCGAGTCCGTAGAGTTTTCGTGTCGTGGCGCTCTCCTTCGAGATGTCGAGCACCTCCGGGGCGCTCAGCTGCAGCCGGGCCGCCAGTTCGTAGGACTCGATCCGCGCCTCCAGCCGCGAGTCGCCGGGGCGCGATACCTGGTGGGCCCGGTTCATCTTCTGCAACAGCGCCAACCCATCGGCCTCGCTCGCGCGGCTGATCGGGACGTTTTCCGGTGGAAAGAGGTCGAAGATCGGGTTCTTGCTGCCGGCCCGTACCATCGTGCCCTGGTGCGCCGCCGGCAAGAAAGCGGCGCTCCAGTTGGCCGGGCCGTTTGGGGCGAAGCCGCGCGCGTCCGGCAGGACGACGAACGTCGGCAGGTTGCGGTTGAGGCTGCCCAGGCCGTAGCTGACCCACGCACCCATGCTCGGGAAGCCGGGCAGGACGAAGCCGGTGTTCTGCATGAACGTCGCCGGCCCGTGGACGTTCGACTTCGATACCATCGCCGGCAGAAAGGCGATGTCATCGACGCAGCCCGCCAGGTGCGGCACCAGGTCGCTGACCCACTTGCCGCAGCGGCCATGCTGCCGCCACTTCCACGGGCTCCTCATGACCGCCCCGGGCGAACTCTGGAACAGCTCGACCTTGCCGCCGGGATCGAACGGCTGCCCATGACGCTTTATCAGCTCGGGCTTGTAGTCGAAGGTGTCCACCTGGCTGGCGGCCCCCGACATGAACAGCTGCACGACGCGTTTGGCTTTGGCCCGATGGTGCAGCCCGCCGTTGAGGTCCGCCCGCCCCTTCCGCGCGGCCGCCGCCAGCAAGCCGTCGTGGCCGAGCAAGTACGCCAAAGCGATGCCGCCCAGCCCGCCGCCGGCCTGCCACAGCAACTCACGCCGATCCAGGCGGGGAGCCGTCATGCCGAGTCCTGCCTCCGAGAAACGAAACGTCGCCCTTGCCGCGGCAGCGCGGAAGGGGTCGCCGACTGGCTTGATTCTAACGCCGATCATCCGGACAACACAAGGAACTACAGGAACGTGGTCGGACCCGTTTCCGGAACGGTCCCTTCGACCCGGCGGCGCGCGGACCTTCCACCGGTCCGGGGCTTGCTTCTCCGAGGCTGTCCGGGGACAATCAAGACGAAGTCGGCCAAACCGTGCCCGTCCAGGGAGGTTGAAGAGCATGCTTTCCATCCGGGGAATGATCTCGCGGCGTGAGCTGCTGACGGTCGGCTCCGTTGGCCTCGCTGGATTGGGCCTGCCGGACTTCCTGCAGCGTCAGGCCCAGGCAGGTCCCGCGAAGAGCAGGGCGGAATCCGTCATCTTCCTGTATTTGCAAGGCTCGCCCAGCCACCTCGACACCTGGGACCCCAAGCCCGACGCGCCGGTCGACATCCGCGGCGAGTTCAAGCCCATTGCCACGACGGCTCCGGGCATGCAACTCTGCGAGGTGCTGCCGATGCTGGCGCGTCAGGCCCGACATTTCGCCCTGGTCCGCTCGCTGGGAGTCAAGCCGAAGGGGCTGTCGAACCACGGCGCGTCCATCTACATGCTGCTGACCGCTCACGACCCGAACAACTTCACGCCGACGGGCCTGGCCGTGCCGCCGTCGCGCGAGGACCTGCCGTCGTTCGGCAGTGTCATCGCCCGCTATCGTCCCGCCGAGCGGGGCTCGCTCAGCTATGCCGCGCTTTGCTTCCCGGTGCGGGAGGGAGCCGTCAGTGGCGTCGGCCAGGGCGCGGGGCTCCTGGGTGGCACCTACGATCCGTTCCCGTTCTACGACGACCCGACGGGGCCGATCCGCGCCGAGGCGTTCACCCTGCCGCCCGACACGACCCTCGGCCGCCTGCAGGCGCGGATCGATCTCCGCGCGTCCCTGGCGGCGCGGCCCGGGCTCGGGCCGAAAGCGTTCGATGGCTATTACGGAGAGGCGTTATCGCTGATCGCCTCGGCAAAAGCGCGGAAGGCGTTTCGCCTGGAGGACGAGGGGCAGAAGCAGCGCGAACGCTATGGCCTGACGCGCTTCGGCCAGTCGTGCTTGCTGGCGCGGCGGCTGATCGAGGCGGGGACGCGTTTCGTGCAGGTCACCTGGCCGGCCGGCTCCGACACGGAACCGGCGCCCGGCCCCGATGGCTCCTGGGACACGCACCGCAACAACTTCCCGATGCTGAAGAACTGGCGCTGCCCGGTGTTTGATCGGGCGGCGTCGGCGCTCCTGGAGGACCTGGCCCAGCGCGGCCTACTGGAGAAGACGCTCGTCGTCGCGGTGGGCGAGTTCGGGCGTTCGCCGAAGATCGGCGCCCCAACGACGAACAACGTCGGCCCGGGCGGACGCGACCACTGGCCATCGTGTTACACCGCGCTGCTGGCGGGCGGCGGCGTCCGCGGCGGACAGGTCTACGGGGCGTCGGACCGCAACGGGGCCTATCCGCAGAAGCACCCGGTGCATCCTTACGAACTGATCGCCACGATCCATTACGCCCTGGGACTCGACGTGGCAACGGAGTACCGCGATACGCTGAACCGGCCGCGCCGGCTGGTCGAACAGGGCGGACCGATCGTAGGGTTGTTCTAAAGGAGCTGCGGCAGGGAGGAGGGGCGAGGCCCCACACGGTGCTGGGCCCTTTGAGTCATGAAAAAAGTCATGAACAAGCCGCCCCTCGCGCCAGCATTTCGGCGAGGAGGACAACGCTCTACGGCGCCCCGCCTGCCCGTGCAATCGGAAGGATCTTGGCGGCGAAGCCTTCGAGTAGCGTGTGGCCGGACGAAGGTTCCAGTTCCACTTCCAAACGGTAGTAACCAGCCTGCTTCGGCGTCCACGCCGCCTCGATCAGTGCTTGATTGAGGAACACGCGAACTGTTCTCCCTTCGTTCCAGTGTGCGACCGGGTGTTTGGTTCCGCCGATCATCTTGTAGGTGTCCACCAGACCCTTCTTCTCTTCGAGGACCTGCGTGCCGTTGCCGATTTGTGGAATCACGATCTTGCTGAGCAGCAAGCGGGCATTGGTGGAAGCGGACCGTGCGTACATTCTTGCCTCCACGTTTCGGGCCGCCACGCCACCGATGTTGTGGACGCGCACGTGGACGGTGATCTTCTCTCCGGCGGCAGGAGCCGGGTTCTCGGGCCAGATGTCATTTTCGTTTACGGACAGGACCGGTTGAATGAAATACTTAATGGTCAAGCCGTCCAGGAACGCTTGAAGACTGCCCGCATAGGGCTTCCCCGCTTTCGGATACTCCACCCCGTAATAGCAAATGCCAGGCAAGTCGGGACCAAGCCGACGGCACAGTCGCACCGCATTCTCGATCTGCGGACGAAACGTCACGCCGCAATCGCCGCCGACGCCCAGGGCGATGATGCCGCCGGGTCCGGCTTCCTCCCACGGATTGACGGACGCAAGCTTGGCGACCCGCTGGGCCACGAAGCGGGGAAAGGTGGGACTGTTTCTGGCGTGGATCGCCTCGTAGGTTTCCCCCATGAGAAGGTGTCGGTTTCGACGGGCGACTTCCAGCTCCTCCCGGTTGAGCGGGCCCGCAATCCAGTTGTAGACGCGCAGGCCGGCGTGTTGTTCGCGGATCTTATCGTAGGCGGCTCCGAAGCGCCGGATAAACTCCAATCCCTCGGCATTCGGATAGCTGCCTGTCTCGTCGATCAGCAGACCGTCGCAACCGCTGGAGGCATACCGGCCAGCTCGTTGGACCGTCCGATCCACGAAGTCTTTGTCCTTCAACTTCATTACCTCGTCCTGTACGGTGTACATGTAGCCCAGCATCAGGACGCCCCGGCGGTGCCAGTAATCCACCTCCGGGCGTGGCGGGTCGTCCCCAGCCCTGGAGCCATTGGTGGCGGTAATCCACTTCATGTGCCGCTGAGCGCCCCACGCCAGGACGTGAAGCTCACGCCAGGTTACGGGCAGGGTCACGGACGCCGTGTTGTTCTTGGTGAACTTGTCGCCGGACTTGTTGTCCGGATCCACCTGGACGGTGAGGGTATAGATCCCCGTTTTCGTCGGCTTCCAGACGGCTCGGTACTCCACGTAGGGCGCGGCCTTGTCCGACTTGGGCTGAGGTCCTGGTTTTGCCGGCAGAAGGACGTTCTCTTGTCCTGTTGCTTTCAGGAGAAACCGCACTTCCACCGGGTGCTTTCCGGGACCGCGCACGCGCGCCGCAAGGGTGATCTCTCGACCGACCACTGGGATGCAGGGAGACGACACGATGTCGGGGTCGTCCACCGGGCCAGAAGAGATGGAAAAGAGATCGCCCGGTGGTGGCTCGCTCGAAACAGTTCCTTGTGAGTCAACGGCGCTACGGGAGCCGATCCTGCCCGGTGAACCGGTAAGCGCACTCGCAACAACTGCGATCGCAACGATCCATTGACTGATGCTCATTCCATTCGCTCCACAAACCGATTGGTGATGGGCAGGTCATGGGATTCCCCGATCTTGCACCACGGGTCAGCCCTCTACGGGCTCTTGTCCGTTCCGCGTGACAGAACCCGCAGGTGCGGTTGTCGGCAGGCTGCGGTGTTCCGGCCAGAAAGCCTGGGGCATCACTGCTGGCATCGCTGGGGCAGGGGTCATGATAAGCCGGTTTGCTTTTGCGACCAGGCGGCTTGATCGCTTCGCGGGGCCATGATACGCTGCCTTGTCGATGCCTTGGTGGTGCTCCCGATCCCGTCGCCGCGTGCATGCAGGCGGCGGGAGGCGGCCTATGCAGAGGTTGATGTTTCGTCAACCGGGTCGATCAAGACCTGTCCGAGAGTCGGGCGCGAGTGGGGAAGTGGGTGCGACCACCTCCCCGCTCGTCGCGTTGAGGTGGTCGCAACCACTTCCCCACTCGGGAAAGCCGCAGGCGGGGCCTCCCCGCCCGCGCCTTTGCAAGGCGTCCCGGGCCCGGGGTTTCCCGGGCCCGGCCCTTTCTCTCCGGGGGCCATGCCGATGGACGTCCGGGCGCTCTGGCGGGACAAGGGTCCTGCACATTCCCGATGATAGATTGAAAGACCTGCAAAGGAGGATCCTGCGACGTCTGCTGAAGCGGCTGCGCTGTCATGCCGCGGCCCGGGGGTTTCAGCCGGGCGAGTCGATCGTCACGCACGCCACGCTGCACGCCGGCCGGGCCGTGGTTCTTCGTCTGGACTTGCGGGACTTCTTTCCCTCGACCGGCTCGAGCCGCGTCTACCAGTATTTCCGCCGCATCGGTTGGAACCGTCCGGCGGCGCGGCTGCTGACCAACCTGTGTACCCACCAGGGCGGCCTGCCGCAGGGCGCTCCGACGAGTCCGCGCCTGAGCAACCTGCTCAACTATCGCCTCGACGCCCGCCTCGCCGCGATGGCGGCCCGGCTGGGGGCCCATTACTCGCGCTACGCCGACGACATCACCCTGTCGTTCGGCCAGGATGACCGCGACCGCATCCGGTATATCATCCGCTTCGTGAAGCGAGCGGCAGCAGACGAGGGCTACCGGGTCCACGGCCGCCGCAAACTGCGCATCCGCCGGCGGCACCAGCAGCAGCGGGTAACCGGCCTGGTGGTCAATGCTGGCGTGCGTCTGCCGCGGCAGACGCGGCGCTGGCTACGAGCCGTGGAACACCACCTGCGCACGGGCCGGGTGGCGACGCTGACGCCGGAGCAGTTCGCAGGCTGGCAGGCCTTCCGGCAGATGGTCGAAGGGAGGCCCCGAACTGCGTCCCCCGCGCCGCTCCCGCCGCCGCTCGTCCCCGTCCCGGTGGAACTTGACGGGGCCTGGGTGCTGGTCGCCCTGCAGAAGAACGGCCACGCCATCCCGGTGAACATGCCGGCAGAAGGAATCGGACCTGCCGAATGGACCTTCGCTTCGGGCGAGTTGCGGATCGCGCAGGGGGATCACGAGGAGCGGGCGGACTGCAGCGTGGACGCCTCGACCGAGCCGCCCCGGATCACGATCCGTCCCGCCGGCCAGGAGGCCGGCACGGCGCAGGGCATTTTCCGGCTCGAGGGGGACAAGTTGACGATCTGCGTGAGCGAGGAGGGTCAGCCGTTGCCGTCTGCCATTCCCTCCGTGCCGGGGACCGGCTGGACGGTCTACCACCTGCGTGCCCTGGCCCGCCGGTGAAAGGGCCCGGGGCGGATTCCTCGGTCAGCGGCTGCCAGCTCACCTCGACCCGGTTCTTACCGACGCCGACGGTGCCCCCCACCGCGCCGGCGTCACGCCGCTCGACGATCATCGCCTTCTGTTGTTGCCGACTCGCGGCTTCGGGGATAGGCCCGCTGTTGGTTTGGAGGCGCAACCCAGCGCGGCCTGCGCCAGCACACCTCGTGCAACCGGGCAGCCGGCCAGCGTACCAGGCGAAGCGTGAACCAGCCCCGTCGTTACGTTCCCGTTACACGGGCGCGCGCATGCCGTGGATAGAATTCCTGCGGGGATGACTCCCTGATCGACCGGCCCAAATGCACTCGGACAATCGAATACGGCCTCTCGATCGTCTTATTGAATGATTGCTGCCGCTGGCGGGACTGCGACGGTCCTGCGGCCGCGGTCCCGTGGGAAGGAAGGGGGAAAGTATGGCACGACTGCTCTGGACCTTGTGCGCCCTGTTGGTGATGGGCGCGGCCCTCGCGCCAGGGGGGTTCTCGCCCGCGGCGCGGGCGGCGGACAAGACCAAGAAGGCCGCCGACATCGACGTCGTCATCTGCCTCGACGTCTCCAACAGCATGGACGGCCTGATCGCCTCGGCCAAGGTCAAACTCTGGGACATCGTCAACGACCTGGGCAAGATCAAGCCTACGCCCAACCTCCGTGTTGGCTTGTACAGTTACGGCCACAACAACTATCCCGCCGCCCGCGGCTGGGTCCGCAAGGACCTCGACCTGACCACGGACCTCGACAGCGTCTATCAGAAGCTCAACGGCCTGACCACGTTCGGCGGCGAGGAGTACGTCGCCCGTGTCTGTCGCGACGCCATCGCCGAGCAGAAGTGGTCGACGGACAAGAAGGCGTTGCGGATGATCTACGTCTGCGGCAACGAGCCGGCTGACCAGGACAAGCAGGTCCACCTCAAGGACGTTGCCCAGCAAGCCCTGAAAGCAGACATCATTATCAACACCATCTACTGCGGGCCGGGCAACTACCCCGAGGCCAAGGGCTGGAAGGACTTCGCCGTCCTGGCCGAGGGCCGCTTCGCCAGCATCGACCAGCAGAGCGGCAGCGTCGCCATCGCCACCCCGCAGGACAAGAAACTCGCCGAGCTGAGCGGTCAGCTCAACACCACCTACGTCGCCTACGGCAAGGCGGAACTGCGGCAGGAGAAGACCGCGAACCAGGCCGCCCAGGACAAGAACGCCGCCAAGCTCGCCCCCGCAGTCGCCGCCGCCCGCGCTACCTCGAAGGGCGGCGCCCTGTATCGCAACTCCGACTGGGACCTCGTCGACAAGCTCAAGGAAGACCCCAAGTTCGACATCACCAAGGTGCCCGAGAAGGAGTTAGGCGAGGAGCTGCGCAAGCTCAAGCCCCAGGAGCGTGTCAAGTACGTGAAGGACAAGCTCAACCAGCGGCTGGCCCTGCAGAAGGAGATCACCGAACTGAGCAAGAAGCGGGACGAGTATGTCAAGGAGGAGATGAAGAAGAACGCGAAGAAGGGCGACAAGGCATTCGACGAGGCCGTCCGCGGCACGCTGCGCGAGCAGGCAGCCCGCAAGGGCCTCACGATCCCCGAGTAACCTGGGTATCAATCCGAAATCCGAAATCCGGAAATCTGAAAGAAACCCAATACAAGAAGCGAATCCAAGGTAAGCACCGTAGCCCGATGGTGTTGGGGTTTTTCGGATTTCGGATTTCGGATTTTGAATTGTGGGTGGAAAGTCATGGCCTCAACCCGTCTGGTGGTGATCGAGGACGAACAGGCCATCCGCCGCGGCATTAGCGATGCCCTGCGCGCCTCGGGCTATGAAATTGCCGAGGCGTCCGACGGCGTGCGCGGGCTCGACGAGGCCGCGCGCGCCGGCGTCGACCTGGTGCTGCTCGACCTGATGCTGCCGCGCCGCGATGGCCTTGATGTCCTCACCCAGTTGCGCAGGCTTCGGCCCTCCTTGCCCGTCATCATCCTGACCGCTCGCGGCAGCGAGGACGACCGCGTCCGCGGTCTGAGGATGGGTGCTGACGACTACGTCGTCAAACCCTTCTCCGCCCGCGAGTTGCTCGCGCGTGTCGAGGCGGTGCTGCGCCGGGCGAAACCGAAGCTCGTCAACGGCATCGCCGCCAAAGACCTCGTCGGCCCCTGGCCGCCGACCGACGAGGGCTTCTACACCGCCCGGCTCGGCCGCGCCATCATCGATCTGCGCCGCCGCGAAGTTGCCTGGGGCGGCGGCCAGCGCGGCGAGTTGTCCGAGACGGAGAGCGCCATCCTGCTGTTCCTGCTCAGCCATCGTCAGCGAGCCGTCTCGCGCGAGGAGCTGCTGACCTACATCTGGGGCCTCGAGCCCGACGGCCTGGAGACGCGCACCATTGACATGCACGTCGCCCGGCTGCGGATGAAACTGCGCGATCCGTCGGGCCGCAAGACGCCCGAGGCAATCCTGACCGTCCGCAACCACGGCTACATGGCGGCGCCGGACCTCATCCCTGCCAACGATCACGCCCCCGCGGAAGCAGAGAGGAAGGCATGAGGCGCTGGAGCGGCCTGGCCGCCTTCGTTCTGATCGCGGGGTTGGTCGCCGGCGGGCTCGGCTGGGCGACCGCCGCCGCCCTGCGCCTCGAGCGCGAACAGTTGCAGGCCCGTGCCGAGGCCGAGTTGACGGCCAAAATTCGCCTGGCGCTGTGGCGTCTCGACAGCCTGATGTCGCCGCACCTGGCACGCGAGGACAGCCGGCCTTACAACCAGCGGGTCGGGCCGGGTTCCGGTCTCCTTCCGCAACGTGACGCCGCGCCGCGCCAGCCTGCTCAAGGAGATCGCCGACCAGCTGCCCGTCGCCAAGCTGCTCGCTGCTCTGGAGCAGAAGGGAGACCTGCCGACCGTCCACGACAAGACGGTCATGCTCTTCCCCGGCAACACGACGCAGCTCATGATGCAGAATCCACCGCAGGGACAGAACTTCGACCCGGAGGCGGTGTCGCGCTTCTCGCAGCAATCGAAGGTACAAAACGAGGCAAACAATCGCCCCTGGCGCGACGAGCGCGACAATGTCCTGAACAACCTCCGCGAGCAGGGCCGAAACTGGCTGTCGCCGGAGAATCGCAAATCCGGGGCGAACGTCGAGGTGGCCGTCACGCTCAGCCCGATGGTCCCCGTCTGGGCCAGTGGGCGGGGGGCCCGCGCGCGCGGGTACCCCGGGGATCATCTGCTGCTGGTGCGTCAAGTGCAGATCGAGGGCAGCCGGGGAACCCGCGAAAGCGGGTCGCCCCGCTCGCACGGGTACCCCGGCGTCTGCCAGGGTATCGTTCTGGACCTGGAGCGACTGCGAGGAATGCTCGCGGCGGAGGTCGCGGACCTCTTTCCGCAGGCGACGTTCCAGCCGGTGCGTGAGGGGTCGGACCTTGACCCGGACCGGACCATGGCGACGTTGCCGTTCCAGCTCGAGCCTGGCGCGACCGCGGTGCCGCCGGTCGCCGGCTGGACGCCGCTGCGCATCGGCCTGGCCCTGGCGTGGACCGCGGCCCTGATCGCCCTCGGCGCGGTCGGGCTGGGCGGTTGGTTCCTGCTCGACCTGTCGGAACGCCGTTTCCGTTTTGTCTCGGCGGTCACGCACGAGCTGCGGTCGCCGCTGACGTCCCTTCGCCTTTATCTCGACCTGCTCCTTCACGGCATGGTCCGTGATGAAGAGACGAAGACCGAGTACATCCGCACGCTGCACGGGGAGGCCGACCGTCTGAGCCGGTTAGTGACGAACGTGCTCGACTTCTCGCGCCTGGAGCGGCAGCGGCCGCGCCTCGTGCAGAGTCGCATTCTCCTCTCGGAACTGCTCGCCCGGGTGCGGGACACCTGGCAAGGACGCTGCCACGACGCTGGCAAGGAACTGGTGTTGACCTGCGACGTCTCCGAGGAAACCGTGCTGGAAACCGACGCGGAACTGTTGCAGCAGGTGCTCGGCAACCTGATCGACAATGCCTGCAAGTACAGTCGCGAGGCGGAGGACCCGCGCATCTGGCTGCGGGGGGGCAAGGCGGGCACCGGCGTCTTCTTCGAGGTCGAGGACGGCGGTCCCGGCGTGCCGCCGCGCGAGCGGCGGACGATCTTCCGCCCCTTCCGTCGCGGCCGCCGAGCTGATACGACGGGCGGCGGCGTGGGGCTGGGGTTGGCCCTGGCCCGCCGCTGGGCGCGTCTGCTGGGCGGCACCCTCGACCTCCGGCCGCGAGTCACCCGCGAAAGTGGATCGTGCGGCGCCTGCTTCCGCCTCGAGCTTCGGGGCTAAGGACAATACCGATTTTCGGCATCGTCCCGGTCTTCAGCCCCGAAGGGGCGATCGTCAATAGGGGTGTGAGTCCTTGGTGCGGCGGCATCGTCCCAGGCGTCAGCCCCGAAGGGGCGATCGTCAATAGCCAGGGGCGTCAGCCCCTGGCTCGAGGGCGCGGACCCGCGACGGAGCCCTGAAGGGGCGACAGAAAGCCGAATGCCGTCAGCCGAACAGGCCCGGAACCGGGCGGCCCGTGCTGACGGGATGTGTGAAGCCGTCGGCGCCAAGGCGTGTCTCGGGCGGCACGCCCAGCGCCTGGAACAACGTCGCCCCGAAATCTTCCGGCGAGACGGGATTGTCGCGGACGTAACCGCCGATCTTGTCCGAGGCCCCGTGGACGGTTCCGCCGCGGACGCCGGCGCCGGCCAGGAGCGCTGAGTAGACCGACGGCCAGTGGTCGCGCCCCGCCCGCACGATCTTCGGACTGCGGCCGAACTCGCCAACCATGACGACGAGCGTGGACGCCAAGAGGCCGCGCTGCTCCAGGTCAAGCAGCAGGGCCGACACCGCCTCGTCGACGCGCGGCAGCGCCCAGCCCAGGCCGTACGCCCCGGTGCCGAAGATGCTGCCCAGGCCGGCGCCATCGCCATGCATGTCCCAGGTCTGCACATTGCGAAAGCGTTCGCCCGGCGGCGTGCCGCACCAGGCCGTCACGCTCACCAGGCGCACGCCCGCCTCGATCAGGCGCCGCGCCATGAGCAGGTTCTGTCCCAGCGGGTGACGGCCGTAGCGGTCGCGCACCGACGCCGGCTCGCGGTCAAGGTCGAACGCTCGCCGGGCCTCCGGCCCCGTCAGCAGTTCGACCGCTCGCTCCTGGAAGCGCCGCAGCGCGTCGGCCGGACGTGCCCTCAGCATCGGGCTCGTCCCCGGCTCGACGCGGCCGAGCAGGGCCTGCCGGGCGTGCAGCCGCGGGAGCGGGACATCGCGGGGCGGATCGAAGGCACCGACACGAAAATTCGGCACCGACGGGTTGTCGAGGTCGTTGCCGACGCGCAGCGGGGCGTAGGCGGCACCCAGGAAGCCGCCGTTGAGGTAGCGCGGCTGCACGTCGCCAGCAAGGTTCTGCACCCAGACGTAGGAAGGGACGTTGCGTGTCGCCGGCCGCAGCTTCGCCATGACCGAACCGAAATAGGGCGTATTCTCCTTCGGCAGGCTGTGGCCGGTCATGCAGATGTGCATGCCGCCGTCGTGCCCGCCGTTGCCGTGCGTCATCGAGCGAACAAGGCAGCAGCGGTCGGCAAGGCGGGCGAGCCGCGGCAGCAACTCGCCGATGCGCACGCCGGGGACGTTGGTGGTGATCGGCTTGTAGGGACCGCGGATGTCCTGCGGGGCGTCGGGCTTGAGGTCCCAGCTATCGTGATGGCTAGCGCCGCCATACTGGACGATGAAGATGCAGGATCTCTCCGGGCCGCGGCGCACCGCGCCGGGGACGGCCGCCCGGGCGTTCAGCAGTTCCGGCAGCCCGAGGCCGAGCGCTCCGATACCGCCCACCTGGAGCAGTCGTCGACGCGTCCACAGGTTCATCGTTTCCCCCTTCGGGCGAGAACCGCCGTTCTCCGTACCTTGCCCGGCGCCGAGCCGTCTGATAGCCTTCGTGCGTCTAAATACTCACATTCCGCACCCCCTTGACCAAGTTGCAAACCCTTGAAACACCGGGGTTTTTGCAAATCGGTCAACTTGGCAGGCTGCGTGTGAGAGGTGACATTGCAGTGTCACTTC
>JACOUH010000197.1 GCA_016177925.1 Planctomycetota bacterium
CCGAACTTGCCGCTACCGGGGCCGAAGCCGCCGAAGCCGGCGCCGCCGCCGCCGCCGTTGTTGTTGCCGCCGCCGGAGTTGCCGCCGCCGGAGTTGCCGCCACCGCTGTTGCCGCCGCCGCTGTTGCCGCCGCCGAAGCCGCCGCCCATCTGACCAAAACAGAGGTTGGGCATCAGGAGCAGGCAGCTGAGCGCGACGGGTACCAGGGCCGGCCTCGAGAACGAGCGGAGAAGACCCCTCATTGCATTACCTCGGGAAGAAGGACACAGAATGGAGTTTGCCCTCGGGGCCGCACGCACTCCCTGCCGGTTTCGCCTCGCCCCGACTCGTCGGCGCCGGCTTCGACCCTTTTCTTGAGGGTTACCTCGGAACGGCGGGCAGACCCGCCTCCCGTGGCACCCCCCCCCAGAGGAACACGTGGGCAGTTTCCTCGCCGCTTCTCACCGCCCAAACGCGCAGGTGAGAGGAACTTGCGCGGTGTTAGAGAAAATTCTACTAAAACGTAAGGAGCATCACAAAGAAAAAATCCGGGGTGTGAGAGCAGAAAACAAACTTTCACGCCCCGGGCGCCGTCACAGGCGGAACGCCGAGCCGGCCCGGCGAGCGGGGGGCGTGAGCCCCCTGATGACGTTATCAGGGGGTTCACACCCCCCGCTCGCTGGAATGGGGTGCCGTCAGGGGAGTTGCTTGGCCTTGCGCAGCCGTGCGTCGGCCTTCTCGGCTTCCTCCAGACTGATGTAGCCGTCGCCGTCGAGGTCGAGCGCCTTGAACTGCTCGGGGGTGCCGAGGAACTCGCGCGGCGAGACATCGCCGTCGCCGTTGCGGTCCATCTTGCGAAACCACAGCGGGCCGGCCGTGGAAGGTCGGACCGGCTGCTGCCCCGCGACCGAACGCAGGGCGGGATAGACGTTCCCGCCAGGGGTCAGCGCGAGCTGGAACTGGTGCGGGATGTCCGCATCGGTTACCGCCCCGACCTTCTTGCGATCGTACTCCGCCAAGCTCTGCCACGCCGTCCGCAACTCGCGGACACTCAGCCGGCCGTCGCGGTTGGTGTCCAGGATCTCGAACAATCCCTGGCCCAGTTCGCCGACGCTGAGCGTCAACAGGCAACCGGGGGCCTGAGCCTGCAACTGCAGGAGGTCCTCGAACTCCTTGCGCGTGACCTTGCCGTCGCCGTCACGGTCGGCCATCTCGAACATTCCGCTCAGATACTGCACCTGCGGCTGCTTCACCGCCTTCAGCTCGACGAAGCCCTTGTTGCCGCGGTCCAGGCTGCGGAAGACCTGCATGAAGTATTGGTTGTTCGGCCCACTCCGGCCTACCCCGCTCGGCACATTGGGACGGCGTACCTCGATCCGCGCGTTCTGCACGCCGAACACCATCGCGTCGGCCCCCGCCGGCCGCAGACCGCGCGCCAGATTGGCCTTGCTCCCCGGCGTCACCGTAACGCCGGACGACCTCACGGAGCCCCCCCCGCCCAGGTGTACCGTCAGCTCCACGTCGGGGGCGATGACGACATAGCGAAGCAATTCCACAGCGTCAAGGACGCGATCCTCGTTGCGGTCGAGCAGGTTGAACAGTTCCTCGTCGAGGCCGATCTCCTCGCGGGTCAGCTTGCCGCTCTTGTCCTTGTCATAGCGGGCGATCATTTCCTTGGCGAGGAGCAGCCGCTGCGTCAGCCGGTTGGGTTCCTTCTCGCGAGGCACCAGGAAGAACGGGCCCTGGTTCGCGCCGGTCCCGTTGGGCATCATGGCCGTGCGGGAGAGCTGCGGCTGTGCAACGGGGGGAGGGCGCAGCCCGCCGAGCACCTGCCCCTGCATCAATTCGGTGGCGTCGAGCAACTCATCATCGTTGGCGTCCAGCCGAGCGACGAGGCGGTCCGCGACGGCTAGCTCCTCCTTTGTCAGCTTGCCGTCCTTGTTCACGTCGAGGTGGCGGAACAGCGCCTCCGACAGGCCGTTGTTCTGGTTGCCGCTGAAGCCCACGCCGCCGCCGCCGCCGCCGACACCGCTGAAGTTACGACCGCCGTAAACTTGGTTAGCGTTCATCAGCCGGACGGCGGCCACGTTGAGCTTCTGGTAGTATTCCTTCAACTCGGCCAACGTGACCTTGCCGTCACCGTCGCTGTCGAGTTCCTCGAAGCGAGCGGCGCCGCCGTTGTAGAAGTTGCCGGCACCCAGGACCATCTGCTGGAAGGTCTGCGCCGACGGGATCATCCGCACCGCGTCACGGTCGAGGTAGCCGTTGCCGTCGCGGTCGGCGTAGTCGAAGCGCGCCTTGATGTAGTTGTCCCAGGCCTCGCTGTACGGCTTGCCGTCGACGAGGATGTGCAGCCGCATCAGCACCGGTCGCGTCTTGCCGTAGAAGATGACGTCCTGCACGTCGGGCGCCGAAGAGGGATCGATTCGCTTCGGCTTGTCCTCTGCGCGAGCCGCCGCCGGCAGCAAGGCTGCTGCCAGGGCGGCGAGCATGAGCCGTTTCATCCGACGATCTCCTTGATGACCTTGGCGTCGGGGGCGGCGATGCGGATGGGCCGGCCGACGTTCGACCGATTCTGTGTTTTCGGGTCGATGCCGACCGCCTTGACGACAGTGGCCAGGAAGTCGGCGACGGAGGTCGGCTTCTCCTCGACGGTGGTGCCATCGGCGCTGGTCTTGCCGTAGGC
>JACOUH010000198.1 GCA_016177925.1 Planctomycetota bacterium
GAATTCTCACAGCGCCAGGGTCGAAGAAATTGGGGTTAGCGCCGCCAGGAGGACCGGTTATAGATGGGCGCGAGTCTATGCCCCAGCCCTGGCTCGGGGCATGGTCGATTGCCCAACTTACCGGACTGCAGAAGGAGCCAAGGATGAGAAAAACCTTTCGCACGCGCGGGAGCATGCTCCTGGCCGGTGCGGTGGTCGCCGCGCTGGCTACGATCTTGTTCTGTCCCGCGCCGGTGGAGGCCCGCAACCCGCCGCAGAGGCTGCCGCCCCCTCCGCCTCCGCCGCCCCCCCCACCCCCGCCGCTGATCACGCCCCCGCCGCTGGTCGTGGTCCCGCCACCGCCGGACAACCCGCCGCCGGACAATCCGCCCCCGATCAACCCGCCCCCGGGCACGCCGCCGGGCGGGCAGCAAAACCTGCCGGAGCCGGCGACGCTGGTGACCGGCTTGATCGGCTCGGGCCTTGCCGGCCTGTTCGCGGCGCGGCGGCGCAGGAAGTTGTCGGCTTCGGCGAGCACGCCGGCCGGCTGCGCATGAAGTGGCCGAACGGTCGCGCCACGACCGGGAACGTCAGGGTACCTGCGAAAGGGAAAGGGAGAACCGAATCACACACGGGTGCCGGGTTGAGGGACCCGGCACTCCCAGCAGAAACGGTACTGCGAGGTGGGGGCTGACAAGGCCCCGAGGCGTTTCCCACCGGCGACACGGATCACACGAGCGAGGCGGCCGGTCCCCTGCGCGAGCGGAGGGCCGGCCGCCTCGTCCTTTGCGCGGACGCCGTCAGCGTCTCGCGGGGCGGGGTGCGGCGGGGTTGGGCAAGGCGAGGCGGACGACCAGGCGCTCCAGGAGCGTCCGCGGCGGCAGTTGACTCGCTCCTTTCAGGCCGAGGTCCACCTCAATCAGCCAGTCGTACAGCCGCTCCAGGCGCCGGCGGCCCAGGTGGCGCATGAGCTGTTCGCAATCGCGGAGCTTGAACGGCGGAAAACCAACCTGCTCCAGCGCCGACACCAGGGGGGTGCCGCCGGCGCTTAACCGCGCCGCCTGGGCCAGCCGCCGCAGCTGCCAGCCGAATGCGCCGAGCAGCCGCAGCGGGTCCTCGCCCTGCCCGAACTGCCGGTCGAGCAGCGCCAGCGCCCTGGCCTCGTCACCCTTGCCGATCAGGTCGAAGATCTTGAACGTGTTCTCGGCGCGGTTGTTCCCGACCAGTCGATCGACGTCCTCGGGGCCGATGCGGGCGGCCTCGCCGACGTACACAGCGAGTTTGGCGATCTCCTGTGCCAGCAGGCCCATGTCGGGGCCGACGAGATCGACCAATAGCTGGGTCGCCGCGACGAGCAGCTGCTTCTTGTGCTGGCCGCTGGCCCACTGCCGGCACCACTCGGCCAGCTTTTGCCCGGTCAGCGCCTTGCAGGCGATCGCCGACGGGCCGTCAAGCAGCTTGTACAGCTTGGTGGTCGCTAGCCAGTTCTTCACCTCGAGCACGAGGACGCCGCTACGGACGGGGGCGGCGAGATACTTCTCCAGCTGCGGGCGGTGGGCCGAGACGAACGGCTCAGCGTTCTCGACGACGACGAGCCGGCGCGGGCTGAGGAAGGGCAACGTCTGCAGTTCGCTGTGGATGTCGCGCCAGACCGCTTTGTCGCCGGCATGCGTCGATGGCCCGAACGAGTCGTCGCCCGCGCCCAGGATGCGCACGCGCAGCGCGGCGAGGACCTGTCGCTTGAGGAAGTCCTCCTCGCCGTGGACGACGTAGACCGGCCGCGGTTCGCCGCCAGTCTGTTCGAGGAAAGTAAGGCTGTCCATGCGTGTATTGTAATCACGGCTTCGCCGGCTCGATACCGATGACGCGTGCCTTGGGCAGCGCCAGGTCGACCTTGACCGTCTGCGGCGTGCGGGCCTCACCGACGTTGCCGGCCTCGTCGAGCGCCTCGACGCGCACAGAGAACTCGTACGGAACCCCGCCCGGCATCGTCCAGACGAACTGCCCCGTGTTGTCGATGCCGGTCGCCTCCGAGATCGGCGTCCACTTTCCCTCGTCCGGCCGGACCGCGTAGGAAATCGAAATGGGCCGCTGGCTCAGGTTCTTGTCGGATGCCTGCCAGCGGATCGTCAGCTTGCCGGTGTCGGCACCGCGGCCGACGATCACGTCGCGGATCTGAACGGTCGGTTTCGTCAGGTCGACCTCGACCCAGATCTGCGGCGGTTCGCCCTTCTGGGGCGGCTGCTCGGCAAGATCGACCCCGGAGCGAGCGATCAGGGTGAAGCCGTAACGTCCCTCGGTGCCAACGTCGACCACGACTGGCGGATTGCGCGTCGTATCGGTGACCTGGAGCTTCCAGTCCTGGGTGTCGCGCGTCATCCAAACCTCGACGGCCTTGACCCCCGACGGCCCCACGTCATCCACCTTGTAGTTGAGGCTGATGCGGGTGCTGTTCACCTTGCGGACGTCGCGCGGCAGGGAGGGCTCGGCTCGAACGGGGCCGGGATCGCCGCGGTGGACGGGGGTGCCCTCACCGCGCACCCACACGGTCGCCTCGCCCAGGTTCTTCGCCTTGTCCTGGACCTGCAGCCGCACCTCGACCGGCCCGGCGAGACCCGGGTCCCAGTAGAACTGTCCGCTGAGCTGGCGCGGGAGGTTGCGTGGGACCCAGTCCTGCTTGTCGCCGCGGTAGTGCAGCGTTAGCGTGCTGAGGTCGAGGTTGTCGTCACGGATGTCCCACTCCACTCCAATCTCGTTGGGGCGTGACGACTTGAGCGGCCGCAGGACGACGTCCGGCGGGACCGTGTCGACCAGGACGCGCAGGCCAGGGGCGGTCCCTTCGAGGCTGGGCGGGTAGAGGCGTCGCTCCTGGTCGCGGGTCTGTACCCCGAAATAGTACCAGCCATCGTGGCGAGCGCGGAAGAGGAAGCCGTTTGCGGCCGGGGCAGCCTCGCCGGCCGGCTGAAACGTGCGACCGTTGTCCTCTGAAACCGACAGCAGCACCTTCTGCACGCGACGGTCGCCCGGATCGACCTGGAACGGAATGCGGAAGGTCATCTGCCGGGAGTAGAAGACGTTGTCCTCCTGTGTACGGCCGGGCGAGACGGCGAGTGCGGCGACGAGCAGCGCACGGAAGCAGTTAGCTGGAGAGAGCAGGGCCATGATGTCGTTTCACCTGCCTCCCGCGCAGGAGCTAGACGGGGTGTGACGTCCCCACGCGGGCGCGGACTCGGCACCCGCGGGAGGATACGCGAGGCACGCAGACTATCATTGATAGCCATCGGCCGGCAGACTGGGCAGACTTGAGAAGAATCGTGCTGCCCCCCTGGATGTTGGCGAGCGGGGGGCGTGAGCCCCCTGATTGGGCCGACGCATCAGGGGGCTCACGCCCCCCGCTCGCCAAAAACGTGACCTCGAATCGTCAATTCGCCGGCCTCGTGCGTTCTTACTACGGGCAGCCGTGGGAGGAGCGATGGTCCCCCCGCACGACGCGGAACTGATCACCCGCTGGCAGCGCGGCGACGAGGCCGCCTTCGAGCAACTCGTGCGGCGCTGGCAGCAACCAATGGCACGCTTCCTGTTCCGGCTCACCGGATGCGCCGAGGCGGTACACGACCTGTGCCAGGAGGTGTTTCTGCGCCTGTATGCCGCCCGTGCCAGCTACCGCGACAACGGCAACTTCTCCGGCTGGCTCTACCGAGTCGCTCTGAACGTGGCGCGCGACGCCGCCCGTCGTCGCCGCCGCTTCCCTGTCTCCCTGGCGAGCGGTGAGCCTGTCGACCCCGCGGCGCCGGCGGAGGCGATCTGCCAGCGCCGCGAGCTGACCCGCCTGGTCGCCGAGGCCGTCGCGGAGCTGCCCGAGCCGCTGCGCGTCGTGCTCGCCCTGCGCCACGATGAGGGGTTGAGTTTCGAGGAGATCGCCCGGCTGACCGGGAGCCCGGCCAGCACGCTCAAGTCGCGCTTCGCCGCCGCCCTCCGCGAGCTACGCACCCGGCTCGCCCGGCATGGCTACGGACCCGAGGAGATGTCCGAATGAACTGCACCGAGGCCCGCAACGATCTGATCGATCTCGTCGTCGGCACCCTGCCTGCGGAGCGCCGGCAACACCTGGAAACCCACCTGCTTGCCTGCCCGTGCTGCCGTGCCGAGCGGGATTCGCTGCAAGAGGCCACTGCCCTGCTCCAGGCCGCGCCGGCTCCCGCGGTGCAGATCGACGTGGCGGCGCTCTACCGCGAGGCAGCCCGGCGCGAGCAGAAACGCCTCCGCCGCTGGCGACGGACGGCCCTCGCCTGTGGCACCGCGCTGGCGGCGCTGCTGGCGCTGACCATTGGCCTGAACCTCGAGGTGCGGCTGGAGCGGCATCAGTTCGTCCTGCGCTGGGGCGCCCCGCCTCCGCCGGACGAGCCGGCCGCGCCGACCGAGGTGCGCGTTCCCCCCCCGCGCGAGCAGCCTGTCACCGCGGAGGAAATGGAGCGGCGGTTGGGCAGACTGCACGAACTCGTGCAGGGACTGGCGGCCAGCGTTCAGTCGCTCGAACTGGAACAGAGGCAGGAGCTGGGCCGCCTCCGTGCCGGGCTGCAAGCGCTGCGACAGCAAGCGGTCCTTCACCAAGAGATGACCGGCAAGGACGTCGACGCCCTCTACGTGGATCGGTTCCTCGACAAGAAAAGGAGTGAGCCATGAAACAGACCTTGATTGGATTTTTGAGTACGGCACTCTGGCTGGCCGCGGGCCCCCTCTGGGCCCAAACGAGCGGGAAGGAAGATCCCCTGTCGGCGCTGCAAGACCAGTCCCGCGACTCGGTCACGAAGCAGTCGCGGGAGATGATGCAGGAGCACATTGCCGTCTTCCGCGTGCTGCTGCACCGCAGCCTCGAAAAGACCTACGGGTTCCCGCTCCAGGTGCCCGGTCATCATCACGGCATGGGGGGCGGGGGAGGCTTCGCCGGCATGGGGGGTGGGGGAGGCTTCGCTGGTGCCGGCGGAGGGGGCGGCAAGGGCGGACGGGATGCCTTCCACCAGCTGCCGGCCGTCGAAGGAATCTACCTCGGCGGCTACGGCATCGTCTACAGTCTGAGCGCACCGCCGGCGCACGACCCGTTGGCCAAGGAGACGCCAGCCGAGATCAAGGAGGTGAGTCCCTGGCAGCGAGCCAGCCAGGAACTGCGCGGCGAAAAGGTGACACAGGAGACCAGTGCGTCTGCCCCTCGTCGGGTGTCGCTGTCGGAGTCGCTGCTGCGGCTCCTGGCGGAGAACGGCAAGCACTTCTCGCAGTTGCCGGCGGACGAGCGCATCACCGTGGCAATCACGTTTCGCCGAAACATGGACTGCGGCAACTGCCACCAGAATCCCTGGGCAGGCGACACCTCGACCTCGCGCGGCCGGACGCTCGGCGAGAAGACCCAGCGCGGCACCAGCTCCACAAGTTCCCTCCCTGCCGAGACCTTGCGGGCGCAGGAACTGGCCGGCCAACAGGGGGCCTCCTACGCGCCCTCCACGGAGGTGAAGAACGAGGTCCTGCTCGCCGACCTCCACGTCAAACAGGGCCGCTACGCCGAGGCCGTCAAGGTCTACCGGGAAGCGCTGGTAAAGCTGGCGGGGACCCTGGCTCCGGCGGACAAGCGGACGCATGGGGATGTGCAGAAACTCCTGGCGGCGGGTGAAATCGCCAACCGACTCGCCCAGGCCCTGCTGGCGCAGGGCCAGCGCGACCAGGCCCGCCAACTCATGGACAGCAGCTTGAAGATGACGGAGGCGGCCGTCAAACTCGCCGACAGTCTCAAGGGCAGGCCCGTTCGCAGTGGCATTTCCCTGCCGTCGCAGCTGATCGTCTCGGCCCCGAAAAAGCTGCTCACCCAGGTGGGCGACGGCAAGATGAGTTTCGAGGAGTTCCGCAAGGCGGCGGCGGTCGAGTACGTTCGCTTCGCCGACGCGAAGGACGGCAAGACCGAGGACAAGAAGCCGTAGTCGGGCCGCTCGAGGGGCCGGCAACTCGGCTTTTCATCGGCGGCTGCCTTCTGGTATAAGCCCGTCCGTCGACAGGGACGCTCGCACACCCGGGCAAGGATGCCCTCGCCCAATTTCTCACCTGAAGAGCACCTGCTAACTCCGCTTCCGCCGCCGGCTGTTGTCAGCCCGCGGCGGCGTGGGGTTGCGTCCCGTCGGGGTGCGGCGCCTGCCGCGCCCGTGGTCCCGCCTCCGGAACAGGGAACAGTCATGGACGACTTTCGACGGGATGCCGAGGCCGCCGGCCTCGCCGGCAGCGGCTCGCACGCAGCCCCGGACTGCGAAGGGCTGCCGCCGCACTTCGTTCCGCTCCGCCTGGTGATGCGGCCCGGAGGGGTGGCCGTGGAGTTGACGCGCCCCGACATGTTACTGGGCCGTCACAGCGAGGCCGACGTCCGCCTGCCGTTGCCCGACGTCAGCCGCCGCCACTGCCGCTTCGTATTCAGCGACGGCTCCTGGCACGTCCGCGACCTGAAAAGTCTCAACGGCACCTATGTCAACGAGCAGGCGGTCGAGTACACGGCCATCTTTCACGGCGACACGGTCCGCATCGGCGGCTTCGTTTTCGGCGTCGACCTCGCCGGCGCGGACGGGACGGCCGAGGGCGTGGGGACGGGCGACGGCGTGCTGCTCAGCATTACCCACGCCCTGCCCCGCCCCGACGGGACTCCGCCCGTGCAGCGGCAGGCCTCCTGACAACCGCCCCAGCGGTGCCCCCTCGCCCCGACCGACGACTTTCCGTAGCTATAACACGACGGGGACGGCGAGCGGGGGGTGTGAACCCCCCGGTCTACCTGCTCGGACCTGCCAAGCATCCGGCCGGCAAGCTCACCCGGCCGGCCGCCGAGCGGAGCCAACCTAGCGGCTCCGTTGGGCTCCACCTTCGAGCACCCACCGACGTTCAACAGGGAGACCCTGCGATGGCGGAACAGACAACCCAGGGCAAGACGATTCTCGTCGTCGACGATGACCGCGATTTGAGTGATGGCCTGCGCGCCGTCCTGGAGCGGCAGGGACACCGCGTCCTGCAGGCGACCAACGGGCTGCAGGCGAAGGACGCGGTCTATCGGGACCATCCGGACCTGGTGATCCTCGACATGATGATGCCGCGCATGGGCGGCTTTCCCGTGCTGGAGCACTTCCGCGGCAAAGCGGACGCCCCGCCGATCATCATGATCACGGCCAACGAGGGCTCGCGGCACAAGGCCTACGCCGAGTACCTCGGCGTCGTCGACTACATCCGCAAGCCCTTCGCGATGGAAGAACTCCTCGAGAGCGTCGGCAAGGCGCTCGCCCCGAAGAGCGAGGCGGACGAGGAGAGCTGACCGGCCCGCGCGATTAGCCCGACGCGCAAGCGAGGTTGACGTTTTCCTCGCTTGCGCGTCGGGCTAAGCAGCGGTTCCTCGCTTGCGCGTCGGGCTAAGCAGCGGTTCCTCGCTTGCGCGTCGGGCTAAGCAGTGCAGAATGATCGCGGCGAAGTAAGTGCCCGAGGCGCTGGACTTCTGGCCCGGGGCGACGCCGTAGCCGCCGTCGTCGTTGCGGCAACTGGTGATGAACGACCGCACCTTCTTGACGTCCGGCGTGTCCTTGAGCATGTGAAAGGCACGCAGGACGCGGTAGGAGGTCTCGAGGTCGGAGCTTTTCGCCCCCTCCTTGCCGAAGCCCCCGTCTTCCCGCTGGCCGGCCTTCAGCGCCGCGAGCACCTTGTCCCGGTCGACCTTGCCGCCCAGGCGCAGCACGGCGACCGCAGCACCGCCGGTGGCACGGGTCTTGGCGTCGCCCTTGCCGAAGGTGCCGTCTTCGTTGCGCATGCGCTTCAGCATGTCGAGCCATTCGTCGGCGGCGGGCGGCAGCTTGCCGACCGCCTCCAGCCCGGCCGCCGCGATCCGAACGTCCTCGAAGCTCTTGACGTGCTTGCCCAGGTAGGCCAGCACCGGCCTCGTGTAGTCTTCGGCCGGCATCTTCAGCTCGACCACCGCCATCAGGCCCACCGCCGTCGTCACGACGTCCGGCTCGCCCTTGCCGGGTTGATCCGTGAACCCGCCGTTCTCCCGGTCAAAGCACCCCTTCACGTAGTGGACACAGGCGGCACGGTCGCGTGCCTCGCCGCCGAAGTACTTCAGCGCCCGCAGCGCCGACGAGGTGGCCCGGAGGCTCTGCGGTCCCTCTCCGGGCACGGCTCGGAAACCGCCGCTCTTGGCCTGGAGGCTTTGCAGATACTCAATGGTCTGTTTCCTCTGCTGGGCGACCCGCTGGCGCGGGTGCCCCGGCCCCCACGCGGGGGCGACGCAGAGCAGAAGCGTCAGGTACGCCAGCGTTGTGCGTTTCACGGGGTCAACCTCCTGTCGTGGTCCACTCGGTTGGGGTCGGGTGCTCTCCTGTTGTAGGCACGGACGGGAGCCGGCGGCAAGCCGGGGCACCCGCGCCAGCGGGTCGCAGCACCCAGAGCCGGGCCAGTGCCTCCGTCAGGAAGAGGCCGGCCCAGCGGATGAAACCGGTTTCGTAAACGACCGTGGCGTTGAAGACCATGAAGAGCAGGAAGCCGTGCAGTCCGCGATCGACCCAACCGGGCCGCGCCGCATACGACGCCGGGTTTCGCCACCACCACGCTACATCGAGTGTCCACAGCAACGTGAACAGGTGCGAGGCGTAGATCCCCTCGCCGACGCCGCTGACAGCGCGGACGTGCTCGACGGCGCGGGCGTGCGACCAGCCGTGATAGTGGTGGAACGCCATCGCGAGGTGGACCAGGTATGCCACCCAGGCCAGCGTCCAGCAGCAGCGGGCCAGCTGTCCGCGCGCCGACGTCGTGGCCCATTCTCCGCGACGCAGCCGCAGCATGACGACGGCCGCGATCCCGTAGAACGCGAGGGCCAGGCGGACAGTGTTGCGCGTCAGGTCGTCGCCTGGGTCGCTCGAGCCGCGGAGCGCTGGCGCAGCGAGCACGGCGACCAGCAGGACGCCCCAGACGACCAGCGCCACGCCCGACCCCGTCCTCATGGTGTTTTCCCTGACCCGTTGGTTCCTTGCTGTTTGTGTGAGCGTCTGTTGCTCCTATCTGACCGTAGCGCCTTCCCCAGATGAGTGTAGGGCGGTCGGGTCTGTCCGTTCAAGCGAAACGCAACTTCGCCGACGGCGAGGCGAGCGGGGGGCGTGAGCCCCCTGATGACTTTATCAGGGGGCTCACGCCCCCCGCTCGCCATCGACCTTTCCTCGTCGATTCATACGTTGAACAGTAGGCGCGATTGATTTGCGGATCACCCATGATTCTCAACACTTATGCGGTCCTGGATGCCTTCTTGAGCCTGCTCCGTGGCATGATCGGCCTGCTGGTGCTCTGGATCGGCGTTTCCACATGGTGGGCCTGGTTGCGACGGCCTCCGGGCCCCGAGGGCAGGAAGGAACTGGAGGACCGGGGCTACCTTCTCTTCCTTTTGGCCGGGCTTCTCCTCGCATTGAACGTCCTGTCGTGGCCGGTGTTTTATCTGCTGCTGCAAAGCTACGTGCCCGAGTGGGGCGACTCCGTCATGTGCATCTACGGAGTCACGAAGATCGGCCTGGGCAGCCTCGGCCCGAGCCGTTTCTTGCCGCCGCTGGTAACCGCTCTACAAACGACGAAGCCGGTCCTCATCTTCTTGAGCGGGGCGTGGTTCGTCCTCTACCTGGTCAACCGGCGGACCCACACGGCACCGTTGACCGGCCGCGTCCTGCTGCTGCTCCTGGCGTCGGGCCTGCTGGCCGTGACGGACGCCGCGGCCGAGAGCGCATACCTCGTCATCCCGAAGAAAGAGGTGTTCCTGTCCAGCGGCTGCTGCACCGAGGCATTCGACTGGGGAAAACGCGAGGTGCAGTTCCTGCCCCAGGCCCTGGTGGGGGAGAACAAAGAGGGGCGGCTGTACGCCGCCTACTATGGATCTCACGGCGGCATGGTCCTGGCCCTGGCCGGCTGCATCTGGCTGTGCCGGCGTCGGCTGCTGGCGGTCGGGCTAGCGCCGCTGCTGCTCGGCGCGATCCTCTGTGGGGCGGTGAACGTAGTATTTCTCATCGAGGTCGTCGCCCCGCGCCTGCTCCACCTCCCCTACCACCACTGCCCCTACGATCTCGTCCCGCGGGGGCCGGAGGGGATTGTCTCGGCGGCCCTCTCGCTGGGCGGAAGTTTCGCCGTTGGCTGGGCCTGCGTGGCGGGCTGGCTGGGCCGCGACCCGGAGTCGCGGGCGTACTTGCCGGCGACGGTCCGGGTGCTGCTGCGCGTCGCCCTGCTTTCCTATTTCTGGGCAATGCTGATGACGTTCGTGGAGTTGGCCCTCGCATGAAGTTGAGCAAGGCGTCCGTGGTGAGCGGCCTTATCGGGCTACTGGTGGTGATCGGCTTGCCCGTGGCAGGACACCTGGCCCGCCGCATCCCCGAGGACCGCTGTGCGCTGGACGGGGCGACGATTGATCCCGTTTACCGGGTCGAGATCGTCGACAGTGAGGGGCACCCGCACGCATTCTGCTGTCTCCGCTGCGCCCAGCTCTGGCTGCGGCGGCAGGAAACCCCGCCCCAGAAGATCACCGTCACCGACGAGGAGAGCGGCGAGCCCCTCGATGCCAAGGCAGCCTGGTACGTCCGCAGTCAGCGCGTGACCCAGCGAGCCACCGGGAACCGGATTCATGTGTTCCGGGACGAGGCCAATGCCGTGGAGCACGCGGTCGCAAACTCCGGGACCGTGTTGCTCGACGACGAGAACCCATTCCGCTGAGGAGGTCGATCGACCATGTCCCAACGGGCCTCTGCAAGGGTTGCCGTGCCAGCCGCGATCCTGCTGGTCCTGGTCGCGCTCGGCCTGGCCTACTTCCTGATCCCCAGGAACGGACAGAAGGGCCCCGGCGACCAGCCAGGAGACGAGCCCAGTTTCCGGGAGGAGGCGGAGAAGGCGGGGATCACCTTCAAGATGTTGTTCCTGCCCGGCGAGCAGGGCGTGAACTTCAAGACGAACCTCTACGACCACGGCTCCGGCCTCGCTGTCGGCGACTTCGACGGCGATGGGCACGACGACATCTATTTCGTCAACCAGCTGGGGCCCAATGTGCTGTACCGCAACAACAAGGACGGCACCTTCACCGACGTCACCGCGAAAGCGGGCGTGGGCCTGGGCGACCGCATCTGCGTGGCCGCTGCCTGGGGCGACTACGACAACGATGGCAAGCAAGACCTGTTCGTCACCAGCACGCGCGGCGGCAACGTCCTGTTCCACAACAACGGCGACGGCACCTTCACCGACGTCACCAACAAGGCCGGCCTGACGCATGTCGGCCACTCGCAAACCGCCGTCTTCTTCGACTACGACAACGACGGCTACCTCGATCTGTTCGTCACCAACACGGGAAAGTGGACGCTCGCGGACAAAGAACCGGGCGGTCGCTACTTTCCTGGCGTTGGGACCCTCTTGGAGTTGGCCGCCTGCCCGCGTGAGTACAACATCCTCTACCACAACAACGGCAATGGTACGTTCACCGACGTAACGACCAAGGCGCGGCTCGCGGGCAAGGGTTGGAGCAGCGACGTGGCCGTCTTCGACTACAACGACGACGGCTACCTCGACCTCCTGGTCACCAACATGTTCGGCGCCAGCCAGCTCTACCGCAACAACAAGGACAGCACCTTCACCGACGTGACCAAGGAAGTCCTCCGCCGTACCTCCTGGGGGGCGACCGGCGCGAAGGCGTTCGATTTCAATAACGACGGTCGCCTCGACCTGTTCATCGTCGACATGCATTCCGACATGTGGATGCAACCGCCCTGGCCCCCTCGCGAGTCAGAATACGACTTGACAAAGAAGTACTCCCACGTCGCGGGAGGGGTCTATCCGAAAAGGGGCGGCAAGGAGATCGAGGAACTCTTTTTGTCCGCATTCAAGATCCGCTATGAGGACGTGCTCTTCGGCAACACCTTTTTCAAGAACCTGGGCGGGGGGGAGTGCATGGAGATCTCCGACCAGGCGAACCTGGAGACCTTCTGGCCGTGGGGCGCTGTCCCGGGCGACTTCGACAACGACGGCTTCGAGGATGTCTTTATCCCGGCCGGCATGGGTTTCCCCTATGACTACTGGCCCAACTCGCTGATGATGAACAAGGGGGACGAAACCTTCACTGACCGGGCAAAAGCGCTGGGGATCGACCCACCGCCCGGGGGAGCATACTACAAGGAGAAGATCGCCAAGCGGCCCTCCGCACGCAGCAGCCGCGCAGCCGCCACGGTCTACCACGAGGGCCGGCTCGACCTGGCGGTCAACAATTTCAACGGCCGCGCCTACTACTTCCGCAATCACTTCCCGAAAAAGAACTACATCGCCTTCCAGCCCAACGAGCTGAAGGGGAATTAGAACGAAGAATTAAGGGACGGTGAACGGAAGACTGAACCGAAAGACGATCGTGCCCAAATCGGAGAACCCGCTGCGCTGAGGAGGTCGAGTGCCCATGTCCCAACGGCCTGTTCTGAAAATGACCTTGCCGGCTGCGGCCGGGCTCGCGATTGGGCTGGTCCTCTTCCTGCTGCTCCCGAGCGGCCAGGCCAGGCCCGACGATGCGCAGGACAAGACGAAGCCCGCCGCCCGGTCCGGCTTCCGTGAGAGCGCCCGGGAGGCGGGGATCGACTTCCGCATGGCGCTTCTGCCGCGCGAGCAGCGGGAGAAGTTCAAGGTCAACCTGTTTCTCTACGGCTGCGGGGTCGCCGTCGGCGACTTCGACGGCGACGGCCTCGACGACCTCTACTTCGTCAACCAACTGGGGCCCAACAAGCTTTACCGCAACAAGGGCGACGGCACCTTCGAGGATGTTACCGACAAGGCCGGCGTCGGCCTGGGCGATCGTATCTGCGTGGCTGCCACCTGGGCCGACTATGACAACGACGGCAAGCAAGACCTGTTCGTCACCTCCACGCGCGGCGGCAATGTCCTGTTCCACAACAATGGCGATGGCACCTTCACCGACGTCACCAACAAGGCCGGCCTGACGCATGTCGGCCACTCGCAGACCGCTGCCTTCTTCGACTACGACAACGACGGCTACCTTGATCTCTTCGTTACCAACACCGCCAAATGGACCCTCGAGAAGAGCGACAAAAAAGCCAAACACCACCCAGGTCCGACGGACTTGTTGCAGCTGGCGCTCAGTGCGAAGGAACACAACGTCTTGTACCACAACAACGGCGACGGCACCTTCACCGACGTGACCGAGAAGGCGGGGCTGAAAGGCAAGGGCTGGGGCGGCGACGTGGCCGTCTTCGACTACAACGGCGACGGCAAGCTCGACCTGTTTGTCACCAACATGTTCGGCGCCAGCCAACTCTACCGCAACAACGGCAACGGCACCTTCACCGACGTCACCAAGCAGCTGCTCGGCCGCACCTCCTGGGGCGGCATCGGTTCCAAGGTCTTCGACTTCAACAACGACGGCCGGCTTGACCTCTATGTCGTCGATCTCCACTCCGACCTGTGGCTGCCCTTCGACACCGACCCTCACGCCACCCATTGGGACCTGAAGAAGAAGTATCCCAAGGTCCTGGGACCGATGTCCAAGCGCGACCCGGATGCCACCAAGGGCGAGCAGCTTATCGCGGACCTCTTCAAGATCCGCTATGACGACGTACTGTTCGGGAACACGCTGTTCAAGCGATTGCCGTCGGGGAAGTTCGCGGAGGTGTCGGACAAGGCGGGAGCGGAGACGTTCTGGCCGTGGGGCATCGCCACCGGCGACTTCGACAACGACGGCTTCGAGGACGTCTTCCTCCCTTCAGGCATCGGCTACCCCTATCATTACTGGCCCAATGTCCTGCTGATGAACAACGGCAACGAGACCTTCACCGATCGCGCCAAGGAAGCGGGCATCGAGCCGCCCCCCGGAGGACGCTTCCTCAAGGAGAAGATCGGGGGGAAGCGTGCGGCGCGGTCGTCGCGTTGCGCCGCCACGGTCTACCACGACGGCCGGCTCGACCTGGTGGTGAACAACTTCAACGACCGTGCCTTCTACTTCCGAAACCAGTTCCCACGCAAGAACTACATCGCCTTCCGCCTGACCGGCGCCAGGCGCAAAGGCGACCCGCCCGGCGGTGCTGGGAGCAACCGGGACGCGGTCGGCGCCCTGGTGTGGCTGCACCTGGGCAAGGAGGTGATGCTGCGCCAGGTGCATGCGGCCGGCGGCTACTTGTCGCAGTCGTCGCAGACGCTGCATTTTGGCCTGGGCGAGCGTACCAAGGTCGACTGGGCAGAAATCCGCTGGCCCAGGGGGCGGACCGAGCGCATCGACAATCCTGCCATCAACAAACTGCACCCACGCCCGGAGCCGAAGAGGACAGAGTGAACCAGCCTGACGCGGGAGCGAGGTCGGATTTTAGCCCGAAGCGCGAGCGAGGGACGCAGCGAACCTCGCTCGCGCTGCGGGCTAAGGCGCGTCGGGTTGGTGGGAGGCATCAATGGAATCGCGCGGAATACGTTTGCTCGTCGTTCTTCTGCTGCTGGTGGCGGGGGCCACGGCGGTCCTGGTCCGAGAAGGTCGGGCGCAGGATCAGCGACAGGCACACGCCGAGGACTTCCATCGCCTGACGGGCGGCGTGGGCTTCGGGCCGGCGCTGGACCTGTCGGGCTGCGCCTTCGGCTTCGACCCGCGGCTCGACGGCACCTGTGCGGAAGACTTCGGGCCGGTCCCAGGCGGGGCATGTTTCTGTCCTCGCCACGCAGGCTCCGTGTTCTTCTACCCGCCCCTGCCGGGGGAGGAAGGCGCCCATGCGTCGCCTCCTTGAGATCGCCCTGACCGGCCTCGTCGCCATCCAGCTCCACCCCTTGCGGAGCCTGGTCTCCTTCGTCGCCGTGCTGGTCGTGCTGGTGCCGTTCCTTGTGGGCGTGGCACTGGCCCAGGGGCTCGAGGCGGACGCGGAGACGTCGGCCCGCCTCGGGGCCGACCTCTACGTCAAGGGCAGCCAGTTCGGCCGTCCCGGTC
Organism: Planctomycetota bacterium; assembly: GCA_016177925.1. Lineage (GTDB taxonomy): Bacteria > Planctomycetota > Planctomycetia > Gemmatales > Gemmataceae > JACOUH01. Next base: position 14,960 of record JACOUH010000198.1, read on the forward strand.
CCCTCCCGCTGAAAGCGGTGGACGCAGTCCGGGACATCAGGGGCGTGACCGCCGTCGTCCCCCGCATCGTCGGCGCGGTGGTGCTCGGCAAGGAGGCAGTCCACGCCGTTCTCGTCGGCCTCCCCCGGGAGCACTTCCCCGAGTGGGCCAACGGCGTCGAGGGCGAGCTGCCCTTCCGCGGGCAGCGGCCGGGGCCGCATGAACTGGTGCTCGGCACGACCCTGGCTCGCCGACTGGGACTGAAAGTCGGCGACATGATCCCGCCGTTCTACCACAACAACCGGCGGGGGGACCGCATCTCCCGCGTCGTCGGCATCTTCGCGGCCGATGCCCCGTCCTGGCAGAGCAACCTGATCCTGACAACGTTCGAGACGGCCGCCGCCATCTTCGACCAGGAGAAGCTGGCCACCGACCTGCTCGTCTGGTGCCGGCAGGGCTATGAGGACACGGTCAGCCGCACGATCGCACGCGAGCTGTCGTTCCCGAGTCCCGTGGGGGAGGGCATCGTCCGGCTCCGAGTCACGGCGCGGGAAGACCTACTGGCCCTGCTGCCGCGCAGCCTGCTGCACCGCGAGGGAATCTTCACCCTCCATTTCGTGCTGGCCTTCGTGGTCGGCATCCTCGTGCTGCTGGTCACGTCGGGCGTCGGGCTGGCCGAGCGGCGCCGCGAGGTGGGCATCCTCAAGGCCACGGGCTGGCAGACCGACGAGGTCCTGCTGCGACACCTGGCGGAGAGCTTTGCCCTGAGCCTGTCCGCTGCCTGTGCCGCGCTGCTCCTGGCCTGGGCGTGGCTGCGGCTCTTCGGCGGCTACGGGATTGCCAGCTTCTTCCTGGCCGGCGCCGAGACGTCGCCCGACTTCGCCGTGCCGTTCCGGCTGACGCCGATCCCCGCCCTGCTCGCGTTCGTCCTCGCCTTCGTGATCGTCCTGACCGGGACCCTCTATTCCGCCTGGCGGGCGGCGGCCGTGCCCCCGCGCGAGGCGATGAGGTAAGCGGGGTGTCCACAATCAATGTTCCTGGTTAGCCGCGACGCGCTAGCGGAGCGCTCCGCTGGCGCGTCGCGGCTAACCGAACGTGGTTTCAAACGCGCCCCTAACCCCCGGTATCATGTTTCTCGAAACGCAGTCACTATGCAAGTTCTACCGCGCCGGGACCCGCGACGAGGTCCGTGCCCTGGACGACATCTCCGTGGGTGTCGAGCGCGGCGAGGTCCTGGTGGTGGTCGGTCCCTCCGGCTCGGGCAAGACGACCCTGCTCGCCCTGCTGGGGGCCCTGGAACGGCCAACGCGTGGTCACATCTTCTTCGAGGGCAGGGACCTGGGCGAGTGTTCCGACGTGGCGCTGGCCCGGGTGCGGCGGCGGATGGGGTTCATCTTCCAGGATTTCTCGCTGATTCCGGACCTGTCCGCAGGGGAGAACATCACGTATCCGCTGATCCCGCGCGGCGTGCCGCGGGCCGAACGGTGGCGGCGGGCTGAGGAGTTGCTGTCGCGTTTTGGCCTGGGAGGGAAACTCACCGCGCGAGCCCGCGAGCTGAGCGGCGGAGAGCAGCAGCGGGTCGCGGTCGCCCGGGCCCTGGCGGGGGAGCCGGAGGTCGTCCTCGCCGACGAGCCGACGTCGAATCTCGACCCCGTGACTGGCCAGGGGCTCCTGGACCTCCTCCGCGAACTGAACGCTGGCGGAACGACGCTGATCCTGTCATCCCACGATCCCGCGGTGATTTCCCTTGCCGGCCGCGTCTGCGAGTTGGAAGGAGGCAAACTGCGGGCGCGGCCGAACCAATGACCGCCGCCGCGAGCGGGGCACGACACTTGCATGAAGGGTAGACGAGGATTGCAGATTGCAGATTGCCGATTTCAGATTGAAGATTGCAAGAAGTGCTTTTCTGCAAATCTGCAATCTACAATCTTCAATCTGAAATCACGGAGAGGTCCCGAACGTGGCTATAACCTCCTCGGCACGAGTGAGCCGAACGCTGGTCGTCGTCTGCTCCTGCATCCTGGCGATCCTGGTCGTGGCTGCCCTGTCGCTGGCCCGCGCGGTGCTGATCCCCGTGGCCCTGGCCACGATGCTGACCTTCGTCCTCGCTCCGTTTGCGACCCGGCTGCAGCGCATTGGTCTGGGGCGCGTACCGGCCGTGCTGGTCGTGACGACGGCGGCATTCCTGATCGTCGCTGGCTTCGGCGCCGTCGTCGTCCGCCAGGCACACAGCCTGGCGAGTGAGTTGCCCGAGTATCGCGACAACATCCGGCAGAAGCTCACCGCTCTGCACGGTGGCGAGAACGGCTTCTGGGCGGACGTCGAGAACGCAGCGAACGAGCTGCAGGAGGCCATCTTCGGGGCCCGCGAGCAAACGATGATGGTCCAGGTCAAGCCGTCGGGCACGGCCCAGTTCGAGGCGGTCGCCGGGCCCGTGGTGGAGTTCCTGGCTCACGTCGTGCTGGTGGTCTTTCTTGTGGTCTTCATGCTCGTCAAACGCGAGGACCTGCGCAACCGGGTAATCCGCCTGCTCGGTCACGGCCACGTCACCGAGACGACGCACGCGCTGGACGACGCCAGCCAGCGTATCAGCCGCTTCCTGCTGATGCAGGTGGCGATCAACACGAGCTTCGGGCTGTCGATCGCGCTGGGGTTGTTCACGATCGGCGTACCGCATGCCTTCTTGTGGGGCCTCCTGGCGGGCGGCTTGCGCTTCCTGCCCTATGTCGGCACGCCGGTGGCCGCGGTGCTGCTGCTGCTGGTCAGCGTGGCCGTCTTCCCGAACTGGACACAGCCCGTGCTGCTGGGGCTGCTGTTCGCGGTGCTGGAAGTGCTGGCGGCCAACGTCCTGGAGCCGTTGCTGTTCGGTCACAGTACGGGCCTGTCTCCGGTCGCCCTGCTGGTGGCGGCGGTCTTCTGGGCATGGCTGTGGGGCCCGATCGGGCTGCTGCTGTCGACGCCGTTGACCGTCTGCCTGGTCGTGATGGGACAATACGTATCGGGATTAGAGTTTTTCAACGTTATGCTGGGCGACGAACCGGCACTGGCCCCGCCCGTCCGCTTCTATCAGCGCTTGCTGGCGCGCGACCCGGACGAGGCGTTCGACCTGGTAGAGGAGGAAGCACGGAGCAAGCCCTCCGAACAGATCTACGACGAGATGCTGCTGCCGGCGCTGGCGCTGGCGAACCGTGACCGGGAGAATGAGGCGCTGCCGCCGGAGGATGCGCGCGACCTCTTCCGCGAACTGCGGCGGATCATCGAGGACGTCCCCGCTCAGACGTGTACCACGGCGGAAGAAGGCGGGGACGCGGGCGGCAACGGAAAGGTGCGCGGGGTGGTACTCGGCTGTCCGGCGGAGAACGACGCGGACGAGATGATCCTGGAGATGCTTCGCCAGCTGATCGAGCCTTGCGAGGTGCGGCTGGAGGTCCTGTCCGCGGAGGCGCTGGCCAGCGAGGTGCTCCAGCGCGTTGGTGAGGAGGAGCCGGCGGTGGTATGCATCGCGACCTTGTCGCCAAACGGTCTCTCCAGTGTGCGCTATCTGTGCAAGCGTTTGCGGGCGCAGTTTCCCGAACTGAAGATCGTGGTAAGCCGGCTGGGGCGGATCGAGAACGCCGAGAAGACGCGGCAGCGGCTGCTGGCGGCAGGGGCCGACGTGGTCGCGACGTCGCTGCTAGAGACACGCTCGCAGCTATTGCCGTTGGTCCAGGCAGCGGCCCTGTCCCGGCCGCGGCCAGTGAAGACGTCGTCCCAAACAGCCGGTCAACACTAACTCGGCCCCTGGGTTGGGCCCTGTTCCTCCTTCGCTCGCTTGCGCTCAGTGATGTCCCGGCTGATGCCCACCAGGCCCACGATCTTGCTGGAACTGTCCCGCAAGGGCAATTTAATGACCAGCATACACGTTTGATTACCCCTCGGGTCGACGCACGGCTGCTCCTGGTTGAGCAGCGGGATACCGGACCGCATGATCGCTTGTTCGTCGGCATAATACTGAGCGGCGAGTTCGTAAGGGAAGAAGTCGAAATCAGTCTTGCCGGCGACCTCCTCCGGGCGGGTCGCCCCCAGGACGCGCACATGAGCGAGGTTATTGATGCGAAAACGACTCTGGGTATCCTTGACGTAAATGCAGTCGGGCAGATGATCGATCAGGATACGCAAGAGGTTGCGCTCTTCCGCCAGCGCCGACTCGGTTCGCTTCTTCTCGGTGATGTCGCGCGAGATGCCGAACGAGCCGCAAATCCTTCCCTCGTTGTCGCGCAGCGGCATCTTGGTCGTGCTCACCCAGGTTTCATGGCCGTCGGGCCAGGTCTCTTTCTCCTCCAGGCCGATCACCGGCCGGCCCGTGCGCATCAGCTCCTGCTCGTCGGCGAAGGCCTGCCGGGCGTGTTCGTCGGTGAAGAAGTCGAAGTCCGTCTTGCCGACCGCCTCGGCCGGATCGGTCAGGCCAAAGTGCAATGCCAGGGCCCGGTTGATGCGGAGGAAGCGACTTTCACGGTCCTTGAAATAGATACAGTCGGGCAGGTTGTCCAGCAGCGTATGGAGCAGGGAGCGCTCCTGAGCCAGCGCCAGTTCCGCTTGCCGGCGCTCGGTGACGTCCCAGAAGATGCCCTGCGTCCCGATGGTTGTGCCGTCCGAAGCGCAGATGGGCGTTTTGATCACCTGGACGTAGAGCTTTTCCCCCATCGGGGTCACGTGTTCTTCGGTGGTTTCCAGCGTTGTCCTGCCGGCGATCACCTCCTGGTCGTCCCGGCGGTATTTCTGGGCCAGTTCCGGCGGGAAAAAGTCGAAGTCCGTCTTGCCGACGAGGGCCTCCAGGGGTTTCCCCAGAGTTGCGCAGAATCGGCGGTTGCCGAAGGTGAAGCGGCCGGTCAAGTCCTTGCGGAAGATGTTCTGAGGCAGGTTCTCGACCAGGGAGTGATAGAGTGCCTCGGACTTTCGTAGCGCCCAGGCCGCCCGCTGCCGCTCGACCACGCGCCCGAGCTGAGTGCCGATGTGGCCCATGACTTCGAGCAAGGCTTCGTCCGGCTCGACGGCTCCAGGAGCGAAGAACTCCAGCACGGCCACCACCTCTGTCCCGGCCAGGACGGGGAACCCGAAGGCGGCCCGGACGCCGATGTTCTCCGCCAACTTGGCCCGCGGGAAGTTGGGGTCGCGGGTAACGTCCATGATCCACGTCGGCTTGCCACTGGCCAGGATGCGGCCCGGCAGGCCGGCGCCGCGCGGCAGGCGGGTCACCTCGGTGACTCGCCGAAAGCTATCGTAAAAGTCCGGGTTGTCCAGGTGCCAGATGCTCGTGGGGGTCAGTTCGTCGAGGGAATCTTCCGTCAGGACGTAGGCGTGCCCGACTGGCCAGCCGGTATGCGCGCAGACCTGATCGAGGACGGCCTGGAGGGCGTCCTCCAGGGTTGAGGCCTCGTTGGCGGCGACCGCGGCGACCTGGAGCAGTTTCAACAGGGCACTCTTCTGGCGCAGCGCTTCCTCGGCCTGCTTGCGCTTGGTGATGTTGCGGCACACCACCACCCCGCCGCGCATGCCACTCTGCTCGTCCCGGAGCGGGCGGGCATTGAGGCTCAGCCAGGTCTCGCCCGGCGCCTGGGGGAGGCGGACCAGGACTTCCTCTTCATCGAGGGCCTCGCCACGTAAGGCCCGGGTCAAGGGGAACTCGGGGGCCGGGAAGGGCTTATCCCCGTCGGGTGGATAGAGTTCGTAGCGCTGCCGCGCTTCGTCGAGCGAGGTATCGCTCGGGCGGATGCCGACGAGCCGCTCCGCGGCCGGGTTGGAGAGCACCAGCCGGCCGTCCGCATCGACCACGAGGACCCCCTCGCTCATGTTGTCGAGAATGGACTGCAAGATGTTGGTCTGTCGCCGCAGCGCTTCCTCCGCCTGGCGGCGCTGCACTTCCTGCCACTGCTCGACCTCCTGGGCCAGTTCGCCCGCCGTGGCAAACCGGCCGGCTGGTTGCTTGGCCAGGGCGCGCAGGCAAGCGGCCTCCAGGGCAGGCGGCACCCCCGCCCAGAGCTGGCCGGGGCGGGCCGGTTCGTCCTGCTGCACCTTGCGCAACACCTCGCGCGTGTCCAGGCCGGTAAACGGCGGCTGGCCGGTAAGGATCTCATAGAGGATGGCACCCAGACCGTAGACGTCCGTGCGGCGGTCGATCAGGTCGAGCCGGCCTGCCGCCTGTTCGGGGGCCATGTAGGCGGGCGTCCCCATCGCCTGCCCCTGCACCGTCAGGTCGACCTCGCCGGAGCCTTCTCCGGAGGCCTCTTGCGAGTCGAGCAGGACCGACGCGGTGTCCGCCTCCGAGGTTCCGGGCCGTTCCATCAGCTTGGCCAGGCCCCAGTCGAGCACGACCACTTCACCGAAGTCGCCGAGGATGACGTTATGCCCCTTGAGGTCGCGGTGGAGGATGCCTCGGGAGTGGGCGTAGGCAATGGTGTTGCAGACCATGACGAAGGCATTCAGCAGCGCCAGCAGGTCGAGGGGCTTGTCCTGGCCGGCGAGCCGCTCCTGGTGATAGGTGCGGGCCGCCTCGCTGAGCGTGCGGCCTTTGACGAAGCGCATGGTGTAGAACGGCTGCTGATTGTCGGGCCGCCGGGCCAACTCGTAGACTGGGACGATGCCAGGGTGTTCCAGTTGCCCGGTGACCTGGGCCTCGCGCAGGAACCGGGCCCAGTGTCCGACCTGGTCGGCGCGTTCCGGCCGCAGCTCTTTCAGGGCGACGTCACGGCCGAGATTGGCGTCGCGGGCCAGCCAGACGCGGCCGATGCCGCCGGTGGCGTGCAGGCGTGTCAGCGTATAGCGCTCGCGTACCTCCGGGATGTGGTCGACCGTTGCTGCGCGGAGGGGCCCGGAGGCCGCGGGCAGGTCGGCGAGGGAGCGCTCGATCTCGGCATCGCCGAGGGCCGCCAGGGAGCGCTTGACGTCGTCCGCAACGGCGGCCAGGCCGGCCCGGGCGTCCCCACCGTGCTTCTTGAGCTTCCGCTCCACGAGCCGCTGAATGTCTGCCTTGTCCTCCGTCGTGATCCAGCCCTTTTCCACGAGCAGGTCGCTCAGCGCCAGGCCCTTTCGCGTCGTCCAGAGGGTGCAGGCCTCGACGAATTGGGCGGCATCGATCAAGTCGGTCTGCAGTGCCAGCACGCCGAAGAGGAGGTTTCGATCAGTGTCCGGGGTGGGCGCAGTCATCGGCTCCGGCATGGGTGTGCCCCTCGTGCTGAGGAGTGTACTTGGTGGGCGAGTGTCCCGCGGAGGAACGGCGGCAATCGAGTCGAGAGTCGAATGTACCACTCGAAACGAGCAAAATCGAGCAGAAAGCGATCGGCAAAGCGTGCAGTACGAATGAACTCCTCACACGGGCAGCACGCGGATGCTTGGTTCCCCCTTGCCGAAGCCGGCCAGCAGCAGGACATACTCGCCCGGTCCGGCCAATCCTAGCTCGCGCGCCTGCCGCAGGGCGATCGGCTGTGGCTGCTCGAAGTCCTCGCGGCTGATCAAACGCGGGATCACGCCCCACAACAGATTCAGCCGCCGGCACACTCCCGCATCGTCGGTCAGGGCCACCACCGGCGCCGCGGGCCGCGTGCCTGATACTACCGTCGCCGACGTCCCGGTGTGGGTTCGTACCACGATAGCCCGCACACGCAGGTCGCGCGAGAGCTGGGCCGTCGATCGCGCCACCGCCACCCGCAACGGCAACGGCCCCGCCGACTCGCCCTCCTTGATCGCCAGCGTGCGGAACGCTCCCTCCGTCCACTGCCACGCTTCCACTTGACGGGCGACGCGGTCCATCATCTGCACCGCCTGCAACGGGTAGGCGCCGACCGACGTCTCTGCCGACAGCATCACCGCGTCGGCCCCGGCGAAGACCGCGTGCGAGACGTCCGACACCTCCGCCCGCGTCGGCCGCGGGTTCTCCACCATCGACTCCAGCATCTGCGTCGCCACGATCACCGGCTTGTTCTTTCGCCGGGCTCGCAGCACCAACTCCTCCTGAGCAATCGGAACCGTCTCCGGCGGCAACTCGACGCCCAGGTCGCCGCGCGCCACCATGATCCCGCCCGCCGCATCGAGGATCTCGTCGATGCAGGCCAGCGCCTCCGGTTTCTCGATCTTCGCAATCACCGGCGTCGCCTGGCCCATCGATGTGATCAACCTTTGCAGGTCCTCCACGTCGCTGGCGCGCCGCACGAAGGACAGCGCCAGCCAATCGACGCCGATTCCCAGGGCGAACCGAGCGTCGTCGCGGTCCTTGTCAGTCAGCGCCGGCGACGACACCGACACGCCCGGCAGGTTCATGCCCTTGTGGTCCTTCAGCACCCCACCGCTGACGACCGTACAGGCAATCTCTGTCCCGGCCACTGACTCGACGCGCAGCTCGAGCAGGCCGTCGTCGAGCAGGATGCGATCACCCGCCCGGACGTCGTCGGCCAGCGCGTGGTACTGCGACGGGATCAGCCCCGGCCCTCCGAGGACATCGCGCGTGGTCACTGTCACGCGCTCCCCATCGTGCAGCTCGATGCGGCCGTCCCGAAACTTGCCGACGCGGATTTTCGGACCGCACAGGTCGGCAAGCACCGCCACCGGCTCGCCCCGACCCGCTGGCGCGGGTGCCCCGGCTGCCGCGGCGCGGATGCGCTGGCAGGCGACGCGGTGTTCGTCGTGGTTGCCGTGCGACAGATTCAGCCGGAAAACGTCGACTCCCGTGTGGATCAGCTGTTCGAGCAGCGCGGGCTCGCACGAGGCCGGCCCGACCGTGGCGACGATGCGCGTGCGGCGTCGCTTCAGCAGCGTGGTCGGCGGATAGGACAGGGTC
>JACOUH010000199.1 GCA_016177925.1 Planctomycetota bacterium
TACGTGTCGATCATCAACAGCTGCAACCTGCGCTGCCAGGGTTGTTGGGTCGACGTCGCCGCCAAGCAGGAGATCATCCAGCCGGCCGCGTTCCACAAGCTGGTGCGCGAGGCCAAGGCGATGGGCAACGTCTTCTTCGGCATCGTCGGCGGCGAGCCGTTCATGCACCCGCACCTGGTCGAGATGCTCGGCGAGCATCCCGATTGCTACTTCCAGGTCTTCACCAACGGCCAGTTCATCACCGACGCGAAGGCGAAAGAGCTGCGCAAGCTCGGCAACGTCACGCCGCTGATCAGCGTCGAGGGTAACGAGATCGTCAGCGACGAACGGCGCGGCCGCAAGAACGTGCTCAGCAAGACGCTGGAGGGCGTCCGCAACAGCGTCAACAACAAGCTCTTCACGGGCGTTTGCACGAGCCTGTGTCAGACGAACATCGACCTGCTGTCGGAAACATGGATCGATCGACTGATCGAGATGGGCGTCCTGTACACGTGGTTCCACGTCTACCGGCCGATGGGGCCCGAAGCAAATCCGCAGTTGTGTTTGACGCCTGAGCAGCAGCTACGGGCGCGGAAGTTCGTCGTCGACATGCGGGCGAAAAAGCCGATCATCATCGTCGACGCCTACTACGACGGCGAGGGCCGCGCCCTGTGTCCGGCAGCAACCGGCATCAGCCACCACATCAATCCGTGGGGCGACATCGAGCCGTGCCCGATCGTGCAGTTCACGCGCGAGTCGATCCACGCCAGCGAGGCCGATAACCGCTCGCTGGGCGAGAAGTTCCTGCAGTCGGAGTTTCTGCGTGACTTCCGCAAGTTGTCCCAATCGACGACGCGCGGCTGCATCGTACTGGAGCGGCCCGACCTGCTGAAGCAGCTGGTGGAGCAGCACGGGGCGCGCGACGCAACGGTGCGCGGCACGGCGCTGCAGGAACTAGCGGCGATGACCGTGCGGACGTCGCAGTACAACCCGGGGCAGGAAGTGCCGGAGAAGAGTTGGCTGTATCGGCTGGCGAAGCGGTTCTGGTTCAACGACTTCGGCGTCTACCGCGGCCACGACCACAGCCGCACGTCCGCCCCAGGCGTGCTGCGCCACAACGGGCACCCTGCCGGGACGTCGAACCTTGCGGAGACTGCCTAGGGCTGTTAATGTTCATCTATCTTTCGTGACGCGTCGAGTACGCCTCGATGATCGCTCCGTCGGCAGGTGTTCAGGATTTCTGCCGTTTGAAGATCGCTAGGACAGTGTGGGCCGTGGCCTCAAATTTCTTTGGCCTCCCCCCACTTACACTGTTCCTCGTCGGATAGCAAAGCTTAAGGACGTCCCCTGTTAGCTCATAAATCGCGGACAAGGTGATTTTTTCGCCCTCCCTCTCGATCGTGAGATCCATTGTCGCTGGCGATTTCTCGCGATCAATCGTGTAGGTGCCTGTGACCGTATCTTCTCCCTTCGCGGTGTAGGTGAACTTGTCCCCCTTGAACTCGAGTTGCGATTGCTTGGGATCGATCTTCTCACCGCCTACTGTATATTCAGTGTAGACCCAGACGCCTTGCGGCTTCTTCGTGGGATCAGCCCCGAGCAGGAGTGCCACCACGAGAGTCAGGCCGATTCGACTTCCCATGCAATCCCTCCGGTTGGTGAGAGTGGGACTGGCGGGAGAACGTACAAGCCGATTTGCTGATCCTCCCGCGCAGCTCCTCTCTCGTCAAGACCCCGTCAGACCCAGGAGCGGCTAGCTGGATGCTCTGCATCAGGGCGGCGCAGCGCCGCCCGAGCCTCTTGCTTGGCACCTTCACGGGGAGTGCTGTTTCAGGCTCGCTGATCGGCCCTGGCGGGTGACCGCCGGGATCGGTCTGGGCCGACCCCGCGGGCGTGGTCCCGATCCCGGCGGTCACCCGCCAGGGCCGGCTCGCCCGAGAGCCCTCCCCCTCCCAGGTCGCGCAGTAGACGATCACGGAAGAAGAAGGGGCTGCTCATCGGAGCAGCCCCTTCGCATTTCCGGTTTGGAGTGCGGCGATCTTCGCCGCTTTGGATGTTTTCTTATTCAAGCAAACAAGGAGGAAAAACATCCAAAGCGGCGGGGACCGCCGCACTCCAAATTACACCTGGAGGAGCTTGCGGGCCTCGGCGTAGCCGGGCGCCGCATAGCCGTGGGCACTGGCGGTCACCCGCGCCAGGGCGATGAGCTGGCGCCAGCGGAAGGCCGGTCGGGTCAGGGCGAACTCCTCGCTGACAGTGCGATAGTACTTCTCCGCGTGCAGCGCGCCGTCCTCGCTGATGGCGTAGCGAAGCAGCAGGTCGAACACCGAACGCGCCGGCGCGCCCGTCTTGCCGTAGGCCGCGACGGCGGCGCTGGCCAGCACCTGGTCCCGGTTGCGGATGGCGTCCTCGGCTTCCTTCAGCAGTTTCGCCGGGTCGTTGGTCTTGATGCGCTCGCGGGCCTCGACACGCGGGTATGGTTCCTGGGTGAGGAAGCTGATGCCGGGCAGCACGATGCGATCTCTGGCCGCTTGCCAGGCGGACAGGATCAGACACGCCGCCGCGTTGCGCGGGTTGGCCACCCGGGACAGGTTGCGCCAGGCGTTGGCCGAGTCGCAGGCGTGGACACCGATCGAATCGCCGTGGCAGCTGCCCGCCGGCTTGTTGGGCTGCGCCCAGCGCTCCAGGCGGCCGTTGTCACGCAGGACGAGCTGATTGACCGCCAGCGAGATCGCCTCGGCGACCGCGTCGGCGGAGAAGCCGTCGGCCAGCGCCGCGGCGACGGTCTCCGCCGCGTCGTCGGGGTTGGCCTTGAAGATCGCCTGACTCGTCTTTTCGACCCAGGCATTGGTCGCCTCGCGCGGCTTCCCTCCGATCCCGGCGCGGGGAAGCTTGTAGCGTTCGAGCAGTTTTGGCAGCACGGCTCGGACAGCGCCAAACTGATTCGAGTAGCCCGGGGATTCGTTCTTGACGCAGTAGCGCACCGACTGGCGCAGCATCGTGTGGGCGTGCTCCCGGCCGACCACCGGCAGCAGGGCCCAGGCCCGGTACGGCAGCACGACGCGGTGGACCTCCAGGCAGTCGCCGACGACCTCGATCAGCTCGTTGAAGGCGTCCTCGGGCGATTTTGCCGCCAGCGCTGCGAAGGTCCGCTCGGCCCGTCCCGCATCCTTGCGCCGGACCGCCTCGCGCAGTGCGGTGCTGCCTTTCGTCCCTTCCGCCAGCTTGCCCGCCTCGACGGGGTGCAGGACCTCATGCTTGCGGCCGCCCGTCTGCTGGATGCGGTTGGAATTGCGATAGAGCACCTTGAGGATCGGCAGCGGCTGGTCGTCCTTCGGCAGCTCCCGGGCCATGTGAAAAGCGGGAGCGAGGGCCATCATGGTGTGGAAGCCGATGTAGTCCTCGCCGCCGAAGGTACGGGCATTGGCCAGCGCCGCCGCGGCCACGAGCTGGCCCAGGTCGGTCCCGCCGCGCAGCCGCTTGACCAGGATCGGCAGCAGCTTGTCCGGGGCCGTCTCCTGCATCAGGCAGACCAGCGGCTCCATCTTGCCGAAGCCCAGCGCCTTCGGGTCGTCGCCAGCCCAGGCCGTGCCCAGGCCCAGGTCGGCCGCCAGCCCCGCGCCGACGCTGGCGATCAGCATGCCCTTGCCCACCTCCGCGCAGAATTCCCGACGATTCGGATTCGTCATCATCGACCTCCCGGGGCCGCGGCCCCGCACGCCATATTTGGAGAGAAATAGGGAAGAGTGAGGGCGAAGGAGAGCCAACTCCCCATCGCATCAGACTACCGCGCCGCCCCAGACAGGTACAAGCGCCCGCTGCGCATTCCGGCAACTTTCTCCCTGCCGGCTCCCGGCTTGCTTGGGACTCCCCCGCCCGGCCAGCTTGCCTGGCTCGTCCAGGCGACGCTCTTCTCCACGGCCGGCGCGCAGCACACGTTCGGAAAAGCTGGCTCAATCGCAAGAACCCGAACGCCGATAAAGGACGAAAAGAGGCCCCACACTCTTGGGTCGCCAGGGAAGGTGTCTCGCGGATAAGGAGACCTGTCTGATGGTCCGGTTAATCTGGATAGGGCCCTCGGTGATCGCGCTGGCCCTGACGGCCACGGCGTGGGGGCAGTCCGCCGCACCCGCCCCGGGAAAACCTGGTGAGCGGGTCATCAAGGTGCAGGAAGACGGCAAGCCGGCGCAGCGCTGCCGCGTCCTTCGGACCTGGCAGCAAGGGGACTACCTACCCTGGCTGCAATCTCTCCCCCAGGAGCAGCGCGGCCGCGTCCTTCGGATGTGGCAGCAGCCCGGCGGCGGCAAGGCCTACGAGGTCCAGTCGCTCGAGACAGGCGAGCTGCTGACCATCGTGGCCAGCGCCAGTCCGTCTGGTTCGGGCCAGCCGGCCGGGCCGGTGTCCATGACGATCATTCACTGGGGCAGCTCGGGCAAGCCGTCCGCCGGCAGTCCCATGCCCCCTGTCGCCGGGACCGCCCAATCCGCCGTGCCGCCCAGCGCAGGCATGATGCGGCCGATGCCGAGCGGCGTCGCAGGCGACCCGCTGACACGAGTCCCCCGGGTTCCCGTGGCTCCGGTCGTGCCGACTCGGCGGCCGCTGCCGGCCGCGACCGGCATCGCGCAAAGCCCGTATTCTCTCCCGGCGCCTCCTTCGGTATACGCTCCCGTTTCACCGCCGGCCCCGATGACCCCGGGCGCCTCCGTCGTCGAACGTCGAACGTCGAACGTCGAACGTCGAACGTCGAACAACAGCGTTGGGCGTTCGACGTCGAACGTTCAACGTTCAGCGTTCATCAGCCCCGTCCGACAAGTCCCGGCCGCGCCGGCGACTGTCCCGGCCCAGGCCCCTGTCCCCGCTCCCGCCAGGACGGAGCCCTCGCTCCCGGTGGCGGAGAGGGTCGAGCCCGCCGATACGCGCGTCAACATGCCGCCGGCCGAGGGGCCGAGGACCGTGACGGACGTGCCGAGGTGGCCCCTCCTGTCCCGCCTCCGCGAGAGCATGAGCCCTGGCCCGCGGGAACGGATCGTCACCTCGTCCGCGCCGACGCCGGTCACGATGTCCACTCCCCCCCAGGCTCCCGTGACGACCGGCACGGTGGCCGCGCCCGAGCAACCTCCCATGACGACCGTCTCGCCGGCCCGTTCTGGGAAGGTCACGCCGCGCAAGAAGCCCCGACCGCACGAGTCGTTCGCCACCGAACGTCCCCTGCCGATCGGCGAGGAACCGATGCCTACCGACCGGCGCGCCACCATGCCGGCGCCTATCCAGACCAGCGTGACTCCCATCCAGGCAACCAGCACCGACGCACAACACGCACAGCCCGGCAAGAGGCCCGAGTTGGGAAGTCCGCACGACGGCCACGCCGTGCCCGTGGTCGAGAAGATGGCTCCGGCTGACACGCGCGTGACACTGCCCCCGGCTGAGTCGACCCCCCCTGCTGGCAGCACGATGTGGCCGGCAGCGCACTGCGACCAGTCTCCAGGCCCGCTGGGAGAAATGCGTTCCCGCAAGGAAGCCGCACGTGAGGAGCAGAGGCAGCAGGAGCCGCAGCCCAAGTACGGCCTGACCGATCGTATCGCCGAGCACAGGGACAAGGGCCCGCGGGTCGTCTACCCCGAGGCGCCGCCTGTCCTCCGGCCGACGCTGGTCGAGCGGATCTTCGGGCGCAAGAAATCCGCCGTCTGTGAGCCCCAGGTGTGTGAGGAGGCGGTCCCCCTGCCTGCCCCGGTCGAGGAGAAGAAAACCGATCCGAAAAAGCCCGAGAACAAGAAGACGATGCGGAAGGCCGACGTCGAGCCGGCAAAGCCGGTCGACAACCGGCAGTCGTGGGGCAAGTACGAGCCGCTCGACCCTGTCCTGCCGAACCGGACCGGGCGGGTGGCCACGAGCACGAAGCCCGATACGAAGCAGGTGCCAAAGCCGCCGACACCGCCGACGCCGAAAGCCGACGAGGCATCGTGGTTGAAGCCGTCTGCGTCGAAGCCCGCGAAGACGGTCGAGGACCCGGACCTGCCGCACGCGCGGAAGACCACGGGCCGCGACCCGCTGACCACCCCCGGAGCCTTCACCCCGTTTACGCCGGACCCCGTCCAGACGCCCGACCTACCGGCACGGAAGGTTCCGCCGAGCCCCTCGCTGCTGCCGCCGCCTCCGCCAGTGTCTGCGCCGGACCAGGGCACCCGCGACAGCGGGTCGGGCGCGGGACGGACCGGCAAGGCGCCTCGGCCAGAGACGAACTCGCCCGGCTCGGGATCGGTGTTCGCCGCCGGTGATCCACACTACGTGCCGGTGCCGATCGTGACGATGCCCGCGTCGGGCCCGCCGCCGGCACCGCCCTCTCCGTCGATCCCACAGCCGCCGCAGGCTCCGGCGCTAAACCGGATGGTCAATGGCGGCTATGTGGCCGGCCAGCCTCCCCCCGGCATGAGCAACGCCTTCACCGAGCCGGGGCCGACGCGGCCGATCCCGTCGGAAACCACGCCGTCGGACCTGGCAGTCAACGCCTTCAGCGGACCGGCGCCCGCGGCGTCCGCCCTGCAGTCGCCGCCGAACCCGGCGCTGGCGGGGGGGTATCCACCCGTTCCGCAGGGGTACGCTCCTGGCATGTCGCCGCAGAGCATGCCGGACCCGCGCTACGCGGGCATGCCGCCGAACTTCACGCCCGCGTCGTACTACAACTACCGCATGCCCCCGCCCAGTGCGATGACGCCGCCAGCAGGCTATGCCCAGCCCGCGCAGGCCGCCAGCACGATGCCGTCTGTCGCTCAGATGCTGCAGATGCTGCGTGACTCGGACTTCCCGTCGCAGCGGGAGTGGGCCGCGGAGCAGCTAGCTGGGCTGAACGGCCGCTCGAATCCGGAGGTAGTGCAGTGCCTGGTGACCGCTGCCAAGATGGACCCGGCGCCGATGGTCCGCGTCTGCTGCGTCCGCTCGCTGATGAAGATGCAGGCCAACACGGTGCCAGTCGTGACGGCCGTGCAGGAGTTGAAGAACGACGCCGACCCGCGCGTCCGTGACGCGGTCGCCCAGGCGCTCGCGGCATTCGGGGTCGCCCCCGCGGCCCCGGGGACTTCACCCATCCAGCCGGTCGGCGGCCACTGAGATGGTAACCACATTCCCCAGAATGCGGGCAGCGTACCCCGCATACTGGCGAATGCGGCTACGTTGTACGGGCGGCGAACTGGTGAAACAGTCTGCTAGGGTCGTCAATCTTCGATTGACGGGTGACGTAGGACGGATTTCCAATCCGTCCGGCTGCACAGGACGGATTGGAAATCCGTCCTACGGCTTACAATCACCCGTCAATCGAAGATTGACGACCCACTAGCGTGTCGGGCTGGTGTCGGTCAGCGGGTAGAGGGAACGGCGGACGTGCCGGTAGGCGAAGCGGTGCGGATTGACCGCCGTCAGTCCCGGCGTGTCAACCTCGAGGATCGTACCGGCGATGGGGGCGTAGGCCGCCTTGTAAGCGATCGCTGCCTTGACCACCAGGATGCGCTGCCGTCCCGGATGGATGTCGAGACAGGTGAGCTGACCCAAACTAAACGGCGGATGACGCAGCGAAGTCAGCACGAGCAGGTTGCGGCCCTCGATCTCCACCAGGGCCGTCGGCCCCATGTGATTGATGCGCTTGCCGCCGTGCCGGACCTGTGACTCGACATAGGTGCCGTCGTGCAGAAGACGCACGCGGCCGCGCACCGGCACCGGGTCGCCGTGCAGGCGATCGACTTTGCCGCCGACGCTCAGCGTTACTTCCTGCCCAACGCCCGCGCGCACACACTCCTCGACCTCGCGCGGCGCGAACAGGCAGACCACTGCATCGGTCGCCCCCTGTCGCAACAGCTCAGCGAGCAGGACCGTGCCGTCAGCCGCCGAACCGCCGCCGACGTTGTCGCCGGTGTCGACCAGCACGACCGGCGTCCGCTCCTCCTTCAAGGCACGGGCGACCGCGGTGGCCGCGTCGGGCAGGGCGGCGTTCAGGCGCTCGCGGGCGTCCCACAGGTGCGCGGCCAGCTCATCGGCCTCTCTTCGGGCCAGCGCTGCGTCGCCATCGGTCACGACCACGATGGACGGTCCCATCTGCGGCACGTCGGCATAGGCGAAGCCCGGCAGCAGGCTGACGGCCAGCACGCCCGGCCGGCCCTCGCGCGTCCGTGCCTCCTCCATGAAGGATCGCAAGGGTTCCTTCGACGTGTCCTGCACCATGATGTTGACCAGCAGCGGTGGTTTCGCCAGCGCCTGACAGAGTCGCACCTCGCCCTTCAGGTGGCGGACCAGCAACGACGCCGCTCGACGACCACATTCGCGCTGGTCGACGTGCGGATTGGTGCGATACGCGACCGCCGCGGTGGACCCAGCGATCAGGCGCTCGGAGAGGTTGCCGTGCAGGTCGAAGGTGACGACGATCGGCAGGTCGCGGCCGACGGCGTCGCGCAGGCGGGCGAGCACCTCGCCGTCGGCGTCGAGGTGCGACTCCGTCACCATCGCGCCGTGCAGGGCCAGCAGCAGGCCGTCGGGTTGCTCGCGCCGAACGGCGTCGATCAGTCGGCCGACGACCTCGTCGAAAATGGCGTCGGTGACGGGGCCGGACGGCATCGCCCAGGCCATTTGCAGCGGCAGCGGCTCGAAGCCCAGCGCCTGCGCCGACTCGAGGAACGCGCCGATCTCGTGGTGAGCGTCGCGCCACTCGTCGAGCAGGGCGGGGCCGAACGTCAGGCTCTGGGCAGCGAAGGCGGCGCGGTCGGTGCGCAGCGGATTGAACGTGTTCGACTCGTGCATGAATCCCGCGATGCCGATGCGCATGCTTCCTACCCCTTCTCCGGGCCAGACGATGCCCACAGCTGGTCGACACACTCCGTAATCGGTTCTCCGCGACACATGCGCAGGAGCTGCCGCTGCTCGTACAGGCCGTGTCGCTTCAGCCACGACAGGGCGAACGCGTTGCCGAGCGGCACGTCGACGAAGGCGAACTTGCCGGCGTGGCGCCGGCAGACGTCGGATAGTAGCAGCGGGCCGGCCTCCTTCGTCGCGAGGCACGGCCCGACGTACAGGGCCCGCGCCCCGCGCCGCGTCGTCAGGAAGCCAACCACTGCCCCGCCGCGTCGCACCACCCGCAGTTCACCCGGCCGCTCGCGGAACAGCTCGAACAGAAGAGGCCGGCGATCCGTGTGGGTCACTTCGGCGTCGAGCTGGGCGGCGCTGTCCCAGTCGTCGCGGCGGCCGGCCTCGACGCCGGCTGCCTCGCCCATGTCGTGCAGCTCTCCCTCCAGGCGAGCGAGGTGAAATTGCGGCACGAAGCCAAGGCTGAGGTAGAGCGGCTCGCCCATCGGCGTCGCATCCAGCCGCACGCTGCGGACGCCCTTCGCTTCGAGGAACTCCAGGGCCCGCGTCAGCAGCGCTCGGCCAATGCCCTGGCCGCGCCGGTGCGGCTCGACGAGCATCATGCCGACCCAGGCGACGGGACCGAAGCCACAGGTCGTGACGGTGCCGATCGGTTCGCCATCGAGTTCGGCGACGAAGCAGCCATCGGGCTGGAGACTGAGGAAGCGAGCCCAGTCGGCAGGTGTCTGGTTCCAGCCCGCCCGCTGCTTCAGACGCAGTCCCAGCGTCAGGTCCTCGAACCTCATGCCGCGCACGCGGATCATCGGTATCACCCTCGCTGGTAGGAATGTACGCTGGCGGGGCGGCAAAGGCGAGTAGGGCCCGCAGCGGCAAGCGGCTTGCCTGCCGAGGCAAAGGCGCGGCAGGCGAGCCGCCTGCCGCTACGGGAGGTCAGACGCGGCGGAACTGGCGCTCGAGGTCGTGCAAGGTAAACAGCAGCGACGTCGGCCGGCCGTGCGGGCAATGGTGCGAGTGGTCGGCGCGATCGCGCTGGCGGACCAGGGCGGCGATCTCTTCCGGGGTCAGCCGGTCGCCGGCCCGCACCGCCGCGTGACAGGCCATCAGGCTCAGCAAATCATTCAGCATCTCCTCCCGTGCCGGTAGCTTTTCCTTCGTGACGAGGTAGTCGACGACGGCACGGAAGATCGCCTGCGGGGCCCGTTTGCCGAGGACGGCCGGGTAGCTGTGCAACAGGACGGTGCTGCCGCCGAAGCCCTCGACCTCCAGTCCCAGTTCCGCCAGGTCGGCGCGGCGGTCGAGCACCAGCGCCACCTGGTGCGCCGGCAATTCGATCGGCTCGGGGATCAAGAGCCGCTGCTGCTCCAGGTCGCCGGCCGCAAGACGCTCCTTCATCTGCTCGTAGAGGATGCGCTCGTGCAGGGCGTGCTGATCGATGACAAGCATCCCCTCCTGTACCTCGACGACAAGGTACGTGTCGTGCAGCTGAATCGCCCGGATGACTGCTGACACGTTCCCCTGGCGGCGCGGGGGCGGTCCACTCTCCGGCTCGCGGGCCATGACGGCCGGCGGAGGCGGTGGGAGCGACGCGCGCGGCGCGGCCGTCTGCCGGGCGGCGCCGCGGACAGGGGCCGGCGCCGGCACAGGAGCAGGGGCGGGCGGTGCAGGGGAGGGCTCGGGCGACGGCGTGAAGTCGAACGTCGGCTCGGCGGCCGGCTGCGGGCGTTCGGCGGTCACGGGGCCGCGCAGGCGGCCCGTCAGGTCCTCCGCCTGGAGCCGTGCCCGGATCGTCTCGGTGATGAACGCCTGCAACTGCTCGGGATCGCGGAAGCGGACCTCGGCCTTGGTTGGATGGACATTGACATCGAGGTGATCCGGCGGAAGATCAAGGAACAGGAAGCCGACGGCGTGCCGCCCTGTCATCAGCAGGCCGCGGTAGGCGTCCGCGAGTGCCTGCGTCAGCAGCTTGTCGCGGACCCAGCGGCCGTTGACAAAGAAATACTGCATCAGCGTCCCGCCGCGTTCGCAGGCCGGATCGGCGACGTAGCCGCCCAGGGTGACCGGCCCCTGCTCCGCCTCGACAGCGTAGAGTTGCTGTCGTACCTCCTTGCCGAAGAACAGCCCGATGCGATCGAGCAGTCCTGCCGTTGCCGGCACCTCGTACACCCCCTTGCCATTGTGGCGCAGCGTCAGGTGCAGCCGCAGATGCGCCAGCGCCAGCCGGACGAACACCTCGCTGAGGTGGTTCATCTCGGTCGCCGGGCCGCGCAGGAACTTGCGGCGCACGGGGACGTTGTAGAAAAGGTGGCGCACCTCAATGCGTGTGCCCGGCGATCCGTTCCACGGACGCACCGTCGACAGCGTCCCGCCGTGACTGGTGATCTCGGCACCAGCCGGCGCATCGGGCGGCCGCGACTGCAAGTGGACCTTGGCGATGCTGCCGATGGACGACAGCGCCTCGCCGCGGAAGCCAAGGGTGCCGACGTTGAACAGGTCGTCGGCGTCGTGCAACTTGCTCGTGGCGTGGTTCCGGAACGCCAGCGGCAGGTCATCGGCGTGGATGCCGCCACCGTCATCGACGACGCGGATCAGGTCGGCGCCGCCCTGCTCGACATCGACGTCGATCCGCGTGCTGCCGGCGTCGATCGCATTTTCGAGCAGCTCCTTGACGACGCTGGCCGGCCGCTCGATGACCTCACCGGCGGCAATCTGGTTGATGACGAGGGGCGGCAGTTGCTGGATACGTCCCATACGGTGCCTCTTTCGCGGTTCCTTAGCCCGAAGCGCAAGCGAGGTTCGACGTCGAGCCTCGCTTGCGCTTCGGGCTAATTCACCATACCCGCGCGGGCCGTGGCATCCCAGCCCGGCAGCGGCGCCGGGGAAAGCGAGGGAATCTGGTCTTGACCCAACCGCCTGTTTTCGTCACGCTATCGCCCAGCATCGTTTCCCCACCCGTGACCAAGGAGGGTCAGGCCATGTTCTATCACACGGAAGCGAAGCCCCAGGGATGGCGGGCCATCGCGGTCTTCGACGACCGACCCGACTGCCTCATCTATGTCGGCCGCTCGTCCACGCAGGTGCGAGGCAACTTCGCTGAGGCCTACTTCGACCTCCTCGACGAGGAGGAACGCTCGCACGTCCGCAGCATCTCGCTGCAGCGCTGGCAGGGCGCTCCCGACGCCGGCCGCTGGATTCAGCAGACGACCCTGAACGTGCCCGTCAAGGCGAAGCTGGCCCGCACGGCCTGACGCCCTGTGACGGCACCCCTCCCCGCAATCCCGCGAAGCCCCGGAGCCCTCCGGGGCTTTGTCCGTTTTTTCGGCACGCCGTGTGCATCCGCCACACATTTTTTCTACTCTCCTCTCGTTGGCCGGCGGAATAGAGTATGGTAGCTTTTCTGACGTTCGAGCCGGAACGCCGGGTTAGGAGGGCCCGGAAATCGCGGTCAAGGTCTTGCATCCGTTCGTGAAAACCCGAACAATGAACAGGGGGAGACGCGTCCTGTATGAAGAGGGTCAAGGAGGAGCGCGCCGGCGCGGCGGGTGCGCCTCGTCCGCCGCATCGGCCGGGACGGTCCTCCTCCGGGGGGGCGACACTCGCAGAACAGAGGAATCGACATGAATCCATATAGCTCCGTGTGCGACGACTTCGGGGTGTACGTCTATGTGAACACGAAGATGAACCTCCCGTCGGGCCGCGAGACCATCCTGCACTTCTTCGACCGGCTCCGCAAAACCATGCCGGCGATGACGGACTTCGACTGCCGCGAAAACGGCGAGTTCGTCCTGGAGGAGGATCGCGAGCAGGGGAGCTATCGGTGGGTCACGCTGGAGCAGCGCCGCCTGTGCAGCGGCTACGTCAACCCGCCCGCCCTGGAGAATGCCGACGCCCTGCACGAACTGGTGCTGGAGAGTGCTCCCTACCATCTCGACTTCAACCCGCTCGACTGCGAGGCGGTCGACGTGCTGTTCGCCTTCGACTTCCTCTACTCGGGCAACCACGATGAGGTGGTCGCCGAAGCGCTCGGGCTGAACACGACGCTGGAGAACCTGCTGCAGATGCCGGGCAGCCGTGTCATCAACTACGAGCCGTCCCTGATGCTGGCCCTGGACGAGTCGTGCCGGCTGCAGTGCCGCCTGTCGATCGAGACGCGGACCAACGCCTACCAGATCCGCACCGGACAGTTCCCCGACGCCCCGATCAGTGTCTACTTCACGGTGCGTCAGTACTGGGGCCGCCAGCCACACAAGACGTTCGTCGACTCGTACCAGAACCAGCGTCGCCTCTGCCAGGACCTGGTCGACAACCAGATCATCCCCGCCGTGGTCCGCCCGCTGGCGCAGACCATTGCCGCGAAGCAGTGACAACGGTCAGATTCGTTGCATTGCGTTGCACGCACATCCTCGTTCTCATCATTCACCGTCCGAGGTGCGCGCCGAGACAGGGGCGGGTGGAGGGCGTGAGCCCGCTGGCCAACGTCTGTGCTTTGGTTCCTTGCGGATGGGAGATACAATGCTCGGAGTGGAAGCCAGAACCGTGAAGAACGACACGTCGGAGGTACGGCGATGCCAGTCATCTCGAAAGAAGAGGCGGTGGAGCGAATGATCCGGCAGGTCGAGCAGTTCGAGCCGGACGAACTCCTGGAGGTCCACAACGAACTCTTCCCGAACGAGCAGCGCACCGAGGCGGAGGTGCGCCAGGACCCGACCCCCCTGGTCAAGCGAGTCGTCGATTTCATCCGCGAGGGGGAGATGGGCGACCTCGTTTTTCTGTGGAGCTTCATCTTCCCCGCCCGATACCGCAACATCTGGTACGAGGAGGAAGAAGACGGCATTCACTACGATGAGCCGGACGCGGTCCCGGCCGAGTAACTCCCCTGGAATCCGCCCCCTCCGCTTGGTGGGTGTCCTGTGCCAACGACGGCGCTGAACCATTTCCAGCAGGATCTCGCCCGGGCCGGCGCGATCGTGGCCCACGCCGCGTCCCTCCCGGATCGGACGCCCGCAGAGCAGCTCCTGCGGCGCGACCTGTTACGGAGTGGGTGGATGTTTGCCGTCGGAGCACTGGACGCCTATTTCTGCGACGCCTACACCGACATCGTGGCGGCCACCATCATCGCCAAGAGCCGCTACCCGGCGCTGACTCTCCCTGAGTTCTTCCACGACATCCGCTTCCCCGTTCGGGCCATCCTCGAACCCTACGCCAACAACGTCAACTGGCGCTGGCGCATGGCGGCGCGGAAGATGATGGAGCGTGAAACCGTCCTGAGCCTGCCTGCCATCCAGACCCTCTTCAACAAGTTCTTCCGTGTCGGGCAGAAGTTCTTCCGTGACCTGCTGCTGTACTGGATCGTTCATCCCGACGCCCCGCGAAGTCTCTTCGGGATCTCCACCACCCGTTTCAACGCACTCCCCGCGAACCTGCGCGGGCAGGCGATCGCTGATGCCCAGACTCAGATGGAAGACCGTTTCCACGAGATTTTCCAGCGCCGGCACGACTGCATCCACAACTGCGACCGTCCCAAGGTCAAGCCACAGCCCCTCCCCGCACCGGCCCTCGTGCTCCTGGTGGTCAAGGAAATAGAGTTCCTGGTACGCCGCTGTGACGAGCACATCAACGGCGAGTTCCGCCAGTTTCTCCTCGGCACCGGCTGTCCGGCCGCGATCATCGGGCAGGTCGGTTACTGATCTCGACGCGGCCGGCTTTGCAACGCAATTCAAGAAAACGGTAATCTGGCGAAGTTAGGTAGTTACCCACCTTTGCTATCTTGCCATTTTCGGGGAATTCGTTGCAAAACCACTGCAACCTGGTATCCTCCCGGCAGGCAAGTTGCTCACGTGGGACGGCTCAGGAGAGCCGTCCCACGTGAGCAACTTGCCTGCCAGAAGTTGTATCAGAGGGCAGAAGTCAGATATTCCTGTCGCGGAATGGTGGCCGGGGGCGCTCGACTTATCGTAGGATAAACAAACCAGCACGCGAACCGGAGGGATTTCCCTCTCTGACGTCTGACCTTTGACTCCTGACCCCCATGAGCCAAGCACCCCTGAGCGCCTTCGCCCGCGGCCTTTCCGCTGAAACCGCCTTCGACGTCCTGGCCGTGGCCAAGCGCCTCAAAGCCCACGGCAAGGATGTTGTCGAGTTGCAGATCGGCGACAGTCCCTTTCCGAGCACGCGCAGCGCCATCGAGGCCGGCCGGCGCGCCATCGAGGCCGGCGAAACCCACTACTGTTCGTCGCCGGGGTTGCCGTCGTTCCGCGAGGCGGTGGCGCGCAACTACCGCCGCGAGTACGACGTCCCGATCACGGCGGAAAACGTCGTGGTCGGACCGGGAGCGAAAGTCTTCGAGCAGTTCTTCTGCGAGGCCTTCCTCGACGCCGGCGACGCCGTCCTCGTCTTCACGCCGCACTTCCCCACCTACGTCCCTAACCTGCAGCGGCGCGGCGCCGTGCCGGTGTTCAGCCCCCTCCGTCAGGCGAACGGCTTCCGGCCCGACCTCGACGACGTCGAACGCTTCGTGCGGCACAACCCCAAGGCCCGAGCGATCTTCCTCAACTCGCCACACAACCCGACCGGCGGTGTCGCCACCGCCGGCGACCTGCGTGCGATCGGCGAGTTGGTCCGCGACCGCGGCCTCGCCGTCTTCAGCGACGAGCCCTACTGTCACATGGTCTGGTCGGGAAAACACGAGCCGCTCTTGAGCGTGGAGGGACTGTTCGACCAGACGGTGGCCGCGTACACGTTCAGCAAGTCGTACAGCATGAGCGGCTGGCGCCTCGGCTACGCGGTGTCGAGCCCGCGCCTCGTCGACGCCATCAGCAAGATGATCAATACGACGCTGTCCTGCGTTCCGCCGTTGGTCCAGAAAGCCGGCGAGGCGGCGCTGGAGCATGATGCCGTCGAGCGCGACCAGGTCATGGGTCGCTTCCAGCGCAAAGTGGAGTTGCTGGTCGAGGAACTGAAGAAAGTGGACGGCGTCGACGTGCTGATGCCGGCGGGGACGTTCTACGCCTTTCCCGATGTGTCGGCGATCTGCCGCCGGCTCGGCATCACCTCGCACGGCCTGGCGATGTACCTGCTCGAGGCGGCCGACGACCGCTTCGGCGTGGCATGCCTGGGCGGCGAGTGCTTCGGCGCGGCGGGACAGGGGTTCCTGCGCTTCAGTTGTGCCGAACCGGACGACCGCCTCAAGCAGGCCGTCGCTTTCTTCGCCGAAGCCGTCACCCGCGCCGACCGAATCCGACAATACCTGATGACCTACCCGCGCTATCGATTGAATGAGAACCGCTGATTTTCTGACCGACAGCAACGGCGGACCGAGTGGTGCGTCCCCCCTCCCCCGAAGCGGAGAGGGGGAGAACGATAGGAATTGCTCCCCCCCTCTCCTGGCAGGGGAGAGGGAGGGGGGAGGGGGGCTTCTGACGCCCCGGTCAGGGGTGTGCGGCAGAGGCACAGGGATGGTCCGCGGCCGCACAGTGCCGCGGGCCGGAGCCGCCCGTCCTTGTTTCCGAAGTGGTCTTCTGCCAGGCGTTTATGGCACCCGTCGGTGAATCGGCCGTCACGGCACGGAGCTTGCTCTCTCCACAAAAAACTTAGGGATGGCGCTTGACGGTGCGAAGTCTGCTGTTTAAGCTTTCTTCATTCCTCACGACGAAGCGCCGATACAACTTGAATAACTCATCTCGGGAGCGTCGTATGAAGCCGCTGTCACGTCCTGCGGTGCGAAGGGTGCATCGTATCCTGCTGTCCATCGAGCGCCTTGAGGACCGACTGGTTCCCGGCGAAACCATGGGGGCCATGCTCCTGTTTGCAGCCGGCCCGGCCGCTGACGGGGCGGTGCCGGCCCAGGAGTTGATGCTCGACGACAGCCTCCCGGTTTCCACAGATTGCCTCGCCCTGCCTGCCGACGGGGATGCGTTTGCTGTGCCCATTGCAACAGTCCAGACCATCCAGGACGGCGAGCAGCGGGCGGAAACGCCTTCGGACCGGGACACCTCTCCAGGTGCTGGCGAGCAGGGGCTCGATCTCCTTCCGTCCACGGAGGAAGCCCTGTGGGCCGCTCTTCCGAGGACCACGTTGTCAGGCTCCTTCGGCGACTTTTTTGCGACCGCCCCGTTGGGCGCTGCCTCCGCAAATGCTCCGGCGCTCTTCCCGGGCGTGCCCGGCTCCTCCGCTCCCGGACGAGCGGACGGCCCGAGCGCGACGATTCCTCCTTCGACCTCCCAGGCAGGGCCGGCAGCCGTCCCGGAGGCGGCCCCCGCTGTCGGCGGGACCGCCGAGCCCCTGCTGCACGTCAAAGCGCAGAGCAGCACCGGCCCGAACGGCTACTCACGCGACCAGATCCGCCACGCCTACCACCTGGACCAGATCAGCGCCGACGGCACCGGCCAGACCATTGCCATCGTCGATGCCTACAACGCCCCGAAGATCCTCAGCGACGTGAGGACCTTCAATACGCAGTTCGGCCTGCCCCAGTTCAACACCAACACCCCGGGCGACCCGACGCTCAAGGTGGTCAACCAGACGGGGGGGAGTAACCTCCCGCGGACCGACGCCGGCTGGGCCCTGGAAATCTCCCTCGACGTGGAGTGGGCGCATGCCATCGCCCCCAAGGCCAACATCCTGCTGGTGGAAGCTCGCTCGAACAGCTTCTCGAACCTGTTCGCCGCCGTTGACTATGCTGCGGCACACGCCCAGGTAGTGTCGATGAGCTGGGGCGGTTCCGAGTTCTCCAGCGAGTCGGCCTACGATTACCACTTCAACAAGACAGGCGTGACCTTTACCGCGGCCTCCGGCGACTGGGGCACGGGGGTCATCTACCCGGCGGCGTCGCCCAACGTCGTCGCCGTCGGCGGCACCACCCTGCCCCTGGACAGCTCCGGCAACCTGCTGCCCGGCTCCTCCGAGACCGCCTGGAGCGGGTCCGGCGGCGGCATCAGCGCCTACGAGTCCGAGCCGCCCTACCAGAGCACCTTCGCGAACACCAGCAAGCGGGGGGTGCCCGACGTCTCCTACGACGCCGACCCTGCCACCGGCTTCTCTGTGTATGACTCGACCTCTTACTACGGGCAGAGCGGCTGGTTCGTCGTCGGCGGCACCAGCGCCGGCGCCCCCCAGTGGGCCGCCCTCGTTGCCCTGGCCAACGAGGGCCGCAGCACGCCGCTGTCGAGCAACAGCCTGGCCAGTTCGCCCGTCTACAGCGCGGCCGGCAGCGCGGTCTACGCCTCGAACTACCGCGACATCACCGCGGGCAGCAACGGTAGCGGCCCCAACACGACTGCGACGACCGGCTACGACTTCGTCACGGGCCTGGGCAGCCCGCTGGCTGACGGGATCGTGCCCTACCTGCACTCGCTGTAAACGCGCGTCAGAAAGAAATGACGAATGATGAATGAAAGAGAAGAAGGGTCTTTCTTTCATTCATCCTTCATCCTTCATCCTTCATCATTTCTGAGTGGCTCACTCGACGAGCTGGAGCTGGCGGAGGCGGGCGGTCTGATCGACTTGCCAGCTGACCGCGTACTTGCCGTTGCCGCCCGACTCCAGCGTCCGGCTGATGTACTGCGAGCCGATCACGTCGAGCGTGGTCGAGTTGCTGCCGGTAATCTTGATCGTGCCGCCAGCGACGTAGAACGTCCCGGTGATCTGCATGCCTCCCTGCCCGGTGATCGACAGGGGGACATCGGCGCTGCGCTCCTGGAAGATGGAGATACCCTTGTAGATCCCCGAGCTGGGCGGATTGATGGTCACCTTGCCGCCGGTGATGTTGATGCCATTACTGGTTTTGCCCAGCGGGTCGTTGTAGAACATGATGCCGCCGGTTGTGGCCCCGGTCGGGTCGATGGCAATGGTCGCCCCCGTCGAAGTGAAGCCGGAGCCGTTGAGGTAGTAGATGCCGGAGCCGTCCGCACTGGCCTGCTTGAGAATGACGACGTCGCCATTGTTGAAGTTGGGCATGCTGTCGTAGCGGCCCGGGTCGAGGACGTAAACCTTGCCGTTGATGTCTTTCGCCTGCAGCCCCAGGGCGTCCAGGTAGCCCTTCGCGTTGGCGGCGTTCGGGTTGATGGCGTTCACCTTGATCGCCGTGGCCGGCAGGGTCGGCTCGGGCAGGTAGGCGAGCGGGTCGGGTGTCGGTGTGTCCTGGTGCAGGGGAGTCGGCCCGATCAGGGTCGTGTTCGACTTGACCCCACCGGCAAAGACAAAGTTGCCGTCCGTCACCTGGATGGTGGCGCCGGTGCCGTCGCCGCCGACGGACTGCGGGTCCGTGGAATTAACGATGATGTCGGCGCCGGTGACGCTGATCGTGCCGCCGCCGTTGGCCTTGAGGGCCTCCGACGTGGTCAGGTCCAGGACGAGGATGCCGTTCTTGAACGGGACCCAGCGGCCGCGGGCGACGGCGCGCGCCTTGATCGGCATGTCCGAGCTGCCGAAGATGCCGCTGAACGTCCGCGACTGGCGATACTCGATGATGACCTCGACATAGCCCGTCTGGCCGATATGGTCGCCGTTCTTGGGCGGGATGTTGACCGTGACGAACGAGGTCTTCTGGTCGTTGGTGTAGCCCATCGCGGCAGCAGTCGACTTCGCCACATCGAGGGCGGTGCCCTGCGTGTCGACCCCGCTGTACGTCGGGTAGTTCTTGAACATGTCGCTGGCAGCGGCCAGGGCAGCAGCGTCCGCCACCGCCTGCACGCGACGGCGCTGGTCCAGCATCAGGCCGCCGTCGGCCGCGATGGCCACGATCCCGACAATCCCGATCAGGCTCAGGGCCACCAGAACAATGATTTTGCCGCGCCGCAGGACGGGGCGGCGGTTGGTTTGGGTGCGGGGCATGAGTCTTCTCCTGGAAGGAGGAAGGAGGAAGGATGAAGGATGAAGGATGAACAAGAGAGGTTCTTCGCTTCATCCTTCATCCTTCATCGATCATCCTTTCCGTTAGTAGGACATCGGCAGCGTCGATGTGCTGCTGAGCGTAATCGGGCCGATGAAGAATATCTCGGGAATCCACGTGTAGGTGACCGTCACCGACACGGTGTTGCCCACAGGCTTCTCGAAACTGCTGGACACGCTGTACGGAGCATTATTCTTGTTCCAGGTGACACTGGAACTGAGGCTGGTTGGGTCCATGGCGGTGGCATTGGGCAGGATGGCGTTGTTGTAGACGTCCGTCGTGGTGGCCGCCTTGGCACCGGCAACTTCCTGCTGGTACTGGGCGCCGCGGACACTGGCGTAGCGGGCGCCCTCACGCGCCAGCCAGGCGACTTGCTGGTAGCGGAAGATGCCCATGCCGCCGACAACCAGGCCGAGCAGGAGCAGGATGGCGACCGGGAAAACCACGGCGGCCTCGACCGAGACGGCGCCGCGCCGACCCGAAGCAGGGACTCCGAGCATGAGGTTCCTCACGGTTGAGCGCCCGCGGTGCCCGTAACCGCATTCGCCAGAATGCGGGGAGATGTGCCCACATTCTGGCGAATGCGGCTAGGGGACACGCGGGCGGCGTGTTACTGGGGAGCGGACGGGGCCACACGGACCTGCACCGTTCGCGTGATGGTCACACTGGACGGGATACCTGGATAGCTCGTGATCGTGTTGAACGTGTAGGTGACCGTCACCCGGGTGTAGGTGCCGTTGGTGTCGGTCCCGTTCGTGGAGCTGACGTGCAGCTGGGGCTGGATGTCCGAGCTGGCGTCCGCCTTGGCGGCCGTGTCGAGGTCGGGGTAGGGCGACTCGGCGGCGGCGAAGGGATCGCTGGCGTAGACCGCTCCGTTGCGGGCGCAGTTGGTCACGATCTGGGAGTAGTAGAACAGCCGGCAGTAGTCGATGGTGATCAGCAGGAGGAAGGTCAGAATCGGCAGCAACAGGGCCAGCTCCACGGCGGCGGCGCCCCTGCGCCGGGCCCCCCCCTGCGGGATGAGACGGCAACGCATTCGAGGTTCCCTTTTCATTCGGCAGGCTGACGGGAGGCGGTTGCCGGTTGGTCCGATGATTCCTGTCCTGAAACTCGATGCATCCACTGAGGGGGAAATCCAGAGATCAGAGGTCAGAGATCAGAGGTCAGAAGAAGAACCCTGATCTCTGACCTCCGATCTCTGACCTCTGAGAGCGGCCTTAGAGCGTTTTGCAGTCGGCCGTAGCACAGGCGTCTCGCCTGTGCCGAACCGCGACAGCGCACAGGCGAGACGCCTGTGCTACGAGCAAATGCAAACCGCTCTAGGCACCGGGCAACCGGCCGAGAGCCAGCAGCGCCGCGTAACTGAGCCGCTTCTGGAACTGGACGCCGGCGCAATGCGCCCCGTCCGCTGTTTCGAGTGTCCAGACCACCAGGGCGGGTAGGGTGGACTCGCGCAGGGCGCCGGGCGCCAGCAGCCCCAGTTCGATCTCCTGTCCCGTGGCGAGCGGCTCCTTGACGAGGAGGCGGGCGCCGGTCTCAGAGACATCCAGCAGCGACAGGGCGAGATTGGGGCCCAGTCCCAGGGTGCCGCGCCGGCAGGTCACCCGGGTGCTGCTCTTGGGGGCCCGCCGCGGGTTGGCGCGGCGGTTCTTCTTCACGGTCCGTTCCGGATGCACGATGCACCTCCTCCTCGGCAAGCATAGCTCACATCCGGGGAAGAAGCGCAAGACTGCCAATGAAAAGTGAAGGGCCCTATTACGCTGGCACGAAAGGAGGTCAGGCTTTCCAGCCTGACGTTGGGGCCGCGTCAGGCCGAGGCGCGGCCGGTCGCCCAGGATGTGATCAGCTCCTGCAGAGTGTCGGGGTCGGCCGGCTTGGTCAGGTGGTGATCGAAGCCGGCCTCGCGCGCCTGGCGGCGGTCGTCCGCCGAACCGTAGCCGGTCAGGGCGATCAGCAGCGAACGATCCATGCCCGGCTGGCTGCGCACCTGGCGCGCCACCTCGAAGCCGTCCGCGCCCGGCAGGCCGATGTCGCTCACCACCACGTCGGGGCACCACTCCGCCGAGGCCTGGATGCCGTCAGGCCCCGTGTACGCCAGGCGGATCTCGTGGCCCCACACGCCCAGCAGGAGCTTCAACGTGTGAGCGGCATCCTTGTTATCCTCGACGACCAGTACGCGCGGAACAACCGCGGCTGCACTTCCGGGTCGATGCCAACGCCCGTGTCGCGCACAGCGACCACCGCCTGCTCCGCTCCCTCGCCCGCCTCCTCGGTCCACAGCCGAACTTCGACCCGACCCACCCGCGTGAACTTGCCCGCGTTGTCGAGCAAGTTCGACAGCACCTGCGCCAGCCGCCGCTCGTCGCCCTGGACCCACACCGGCGTCTCGGGTAGTTCCATCGCCAACGAGAGCCCCGCTCGCTCCAGGGTGCGCCGGTGCGCCTCGGCCGTCGACCGCACCAGCCGGCCCAGGTCGATGCGCTCCAGACGCAGTTCGACCTTGCCGCGGGTGATGCGCGACACATCCAGCAGGTCGTCCACCACCTGCTTCAGATGCCGCACCTGCCGCAGCACCATCTCCAGCGCCTCCTCGCGCGTCTCTCGGTCGTCGCCGGCCAGCTGCAGGACGTGGACGCCGTTGAGGATCGGCGCCAGCGGGTTGCGCAGCTCGTGGGCCAGCAGCCCCAGGAACTCGTCGCGACCGCGCAGCGACGCCTCCAGCGCCCGCGTCCGCTCGCTCACGCGCTGCTCCAGGTGGTCATTCAGCCTTTGCAGCTCTTCCTTGGCGACTTTCAGGGACGAACTCTCGATGAGTTCCCAGGCGCCCAGGCGGCGTGTCAGCGCGAACTGGTGCGTGCGGACCACGTCGAGGACGTCGCCGGCGGTACACTTCTCCAGGCAGTACGTACACAGGGCGATCACCCGGCGGCGAGCGAAGGCGGTGGTCACCTTCGCCTCGTACGCCAGAAAGCTGTCCCAGAGGGAGCGCTCCAGCCAGAGGGTGTTGCCGGTCGAGCGCAGCCCGGCGAAGCCGCGCTGCAAGGCCTTGCGCTCGCAGTCCAACCAGCGGCCCAGCACGAGGTCGGCGTCGAAGCGGCCGCCGGCGACGTACCAGTCAGCCAGGTCGCAGACCTCGAGCTGGCCGCGCGCCAGGAAGTCGTCGAACGCCGGCACTGCCTTGGCCAGCAGCGCCTTCGCCTCTGCGGCAGGCAGCGGCTCGGAGGCGACCCACAGGCAGAACTCGTTGTTCTCCAGGCCGGCCTTGAAGTAGGGCACCAGCGTGTCGAGAAGGTCGTCGCGCGTCTGATAGAACTGGCAGAAGTGGGAACCCCAGGGCAGCTCGCCCACGGCGCCGATCCCGCTGGCGCGGGCTCGCTTGTGCGTCATGTCCGCTTGTCTCCCACGCCCCCGGCCCACCATCCCGAGCAGGCAAACGCAAGGGGCTCCGCGAACGAGTCCTGCCTCCATGATACACTCCCGGCCCCCGCGCGGCGAACAGGTCCTCTTTCATAATCCTCTCATCGCAGGCTAATGATTGCTGTGTATCCTCATGGTGAGGTGAAGGCGGGCAAGGAGCCAGCGCAACGGACAGGAGGAGACCCTCGCCCTCTTTCCTCCGGTCTGCGGGCCGGCGGCGAGTTGAAACGAAACGAACCTGAAGCGTGTATACCCTTCTCGTCGCAGACCGAACGATGGCAGACCTGCTGCAAGCCGACCTCGGGACGCAGAGCCGGGTGGAGGCCGTCGAACAGTTGGAGCAGATGCCCGCCCGGGCCAGCAAGAGCAAGCCGGTGGTGATCGTCCTTGGCCGGGACAGCCTGCTGTGGCTGCCTCGCTGGCGGCACGTCGGCCTCTCGGCCCCGGTGATGGTGCTGCTGCCGCCGGGCAGCACGGGCCACGAGCGGGCTCGCTGTCTGGACGCCGGCGCCGACGAGTGCCTGAACCGCCCGCTCGACGCCCAAGAGCTGCGCGCCCGGCTGAGCGTCCTGTCGCGGCGCGGGCGGTGGAAGCCGGGCGCCGTCTGCCGTGTTCACGATCTGGAAGTCGACTTCGCCGCCCGTACCGTGCGTCGCAACGGCGTCCCCATCTCCCTGACGCCCCGCGAGTTCGACCTGCTGCGCCTGCTCGCCGACCGGCGCGGCGAGGTGGTCAGTCGCGCCGCGCTCCGCCGCCACCTCTACGGCGATCACGTCAACAACCACTCCAACGTGGTCGACGTCTACATCCGTTACCTGAGAAGCAAGATCGACGAAGGATTCTCTCTGCCGCTGATCCTTACCCGCCGCGGCGAGGGCTACTTCCTTCGTGCGGACGAGGAGTAACCGGCTTCTCCAACCCGCCGCGCACACAAGCCCGAAGCGCCAGCGCGGGGCGACTTCAACCCGCGCTGGCGCTTCGGGCTGGTGCTCGACCGCCCTTGCAGATCCCGTGGGTCACTGCGGCTTGACGCGGACGTCGCCGAGGTCGAGCGTCTTACCGGCCGCGACCTCCTTCAGGCCGATCCTTGGCTCGCCGACCAGGTAACTCCCGCCGTGGCGAAGGGTCAAGCTGAACTTCATCCCCGGGACGAGTCCCTCCAGGCGGAAGCGGCCCTCCTTGTCGGTGCGGACCACCTCGCGGCCCTGGGCGAGCTGGCGCTCCAGCTCCCGCGCCGTCGCGTCGGCGTAGTTGGCGCCGACGGTCGCCCCCGCGAGCGGCTGGCCGTCGGTGTCGAGCAGGCGGCCGGCGACGACTCCGGCGGGCCCGAGGCGTACTGCCGGCGGCTCCTTCTCGTCACCCTTGACGGCGAGCGTCCCCGCCAACTTGCGACCCGTGTGGTAGAAGACGAGCCGGCGTGGCTTGCCCGCCGGGTCGAGGGCATAGACGGTGCAGGACGCTTCCTTCAGCGGGAAGGTGATCGGCCAGGAGACGGTCATGCCCGCGACGGTGGTGCCGGACAGCGGCTTGCCGTCCGAATCCTTGACGTGTACGGTGAGCGTCGTGCCCCGCTCGAGGAACAGGTCGCACTTCACGATCCCGGCGCCCTCGGCGAGATCGAGTCGCTTGACGGCGCTCTCGTTGCTGAGGAACTCGAGGCTCCCGCCCGCGGCGGTGAAATACTGACTGCCGTCGCCATCGTCGGTCAGCGTGACGTGCTTGCGGTCCTCGGCGCTGAACGCTGCCCGCCGGAACGGCTTGACCGGCAGACCGCCGATCTCCATGCCCGTTCCATCAGCTCGATGCCCTGCCTGGGCCATCAGCACGCCCGTGCCTGGAATGGCCGGGAGGTGGAAGCGGCCCTCGCCGTCGGTCAACGTCATCAGCCGCTCGTAGCGGTACGAGTCGTAGCCCGCCTTCTTGCCGAAATACTTGTTGTCCGGCAGCGGGACGAAGCGCACCCCGCCGCGCACGCCCTTGCCGGTGGCCCGGTCGATCAGCCGGCCGCTCAGGATGATGCCCCGGGCCAGTTCGATGTCGGCGGTCAGGGGTTCGAGTCCCTCGCCGGCCTGCACGCGCATCGAGCGGCCGATCAGCGCCGACTTGCGGGTCGGGCTGGCGTGCAGGCCGTACTCCTTGCGCTTGGGCAGGCCGACCAGCGTGTAGCGGCCCCCGGCGTCGGTGACGGCGTGAACGCCGCGGCCGTACCCAGTCAGGGCGAAGACCGTCACACCGGCGACCGGCTTGCCCGTCCCCGCCTCGCGGACGGTGCCGCCGAGCAGCTGCGCCGGCCCCGCGACGTAGTCGAAGGACAGGCCATACATCAGGGGGGTCTGGTCGAGGATGAGGAGTTCAGGCGGCACACGCTTCAGCGCCGCGTCGTTGTAGGGCCTCGGGTCGAAGCCTTGGCGGCCGACGACGTAGAGGGTGCCGTGGGCGATGCCAGCGCCCTTCACCTCGAGCAGGGCGATCCGCTCGGCGCCGACCCCGCTGAGCTGGAAACGCCCTTCCTTGTCGGTCGTGGTCCGGACGACGGACTCCAGCGGCAGGTAGAGCCGCTTGCCGGTGCGCTGGAAGGCGAGCTGCCACTCCTGCTTCCACGCGGTCAGGAACGCATCGAGGCTCCCCTCCGTCGTGGCCAGCACGCCGTTCAGGCTGACGCTCGCCCCGACGACCGGCTTGCCCTCAGTGCTCAGCACCCGGCCGCGGATGACCTCGTCCTTGACAAGGCGCAGCGTCACTTCCTCCGGTTGTTTGCCGGCCGTCAGGTCGACCCAGTCGAGGCCGTAACCGTCCGCGACGGCGAGCAGGGGCATCGGCATCCCCGCGTGGACTCGGCTGTGTCGCAACTCGACGCGGAAGCGGCCCTCCGTGTCGGTCGTCCCGTACTGAGTGACTCGGACGTCTTCCGGAGTCTGCGGCTCGTCCTTGAGGAGTTGCGGCCAATAGAGGCGGACCTTGGCGACCGGCTTGCCGTCGGGCCCCAGGACGCGACCGCGGACGGTGATCCTGGGCGTCTTGTCGTCCCGCGCAGGCGGCGCCTTGTCGGCCGGGCGAGTGCCGGGGGGCGGGCTGTCGGTCTCGCGGGCAGGCAATCCCGTGTTCGAGAGGATTCCCGTACCGGCGGCGAGCAGCCCCAGCACAAGCAGCAGAGGTAACGTCTTCGATCTGGTGGGGAACATGGTTCCGATCACTCCTTCCACAAGGACGGCCACGCGCATCGGGACTCCTGCGATCGCCTTCTCGGCCGCCGCACGGGCCAGCGAAGGCGGGGGCGTCGCGCCGCGGCAAACGTCGGTAGCGACCAGCGCTGCGCCGAGTGAGACGCCACGACCGAGCAGCCGGCGGCGCAACTCCTTGCGCGCCCGGGCCAGCCGTCCCGACACCGTGCCGGTCTTCCAGCCGAGCAGAGAGGCGGCCTCGGCGACGCCCCGGCCGTCGAGGACACACAGGACGAACGGCGCCCGCAACTTCTCGGGCAGCCGGTTGACTTCCTCGTCGAGGACGGTCTGCAGTTCGCGCAGGCTCGTCTCCGCGGGTGCTTTTTCGAGAGTTGGAAGAGTCGCCTTCTCTTCGCGAGCCCGTCGGCGGGCTGCGTCCCGTTTGACCTTGAGGGCGATGCGGTGGGCGACGCCGTGCAGCCAGCTGCCGACCGCCGTCGCCCGCCGGATCGAGTCGGCCTTTTTGGCCAGGACGAGGAAAGTGGCCTGGAAGGCGTCCTCGGCATCGTGGTGGTGCAGGGCATGGCGACAGACGCCCCACACCAGCCGGCCGTGACGCTGCACCAGGGCGGCGAACGCCGACGGGTCGCGCTGGACCGTGAAGCGGCGCAGGAGTTGTTCATCGCTCGGGTCCGCGCCGGGCGGCCCGGCGATGAGCCGTTGAAGATGGTGCAGGACGGTCCCGAGCGGTGCAGTGGCCATGCGGTCGACCCTCTCCGGCAGAGACTCTCTTTCCATTTAGTTCCCGGCGAGCGTCGAACGCTACGACTTTCTGGACGCCGATCGCGGCGCGGAAAGAGGACTCTGAACCGAGGGAGGACAACGAGGGCATGTGCGAGCCGCCGCGCTTGCCTCGGCGGGACCGCGGCAGATGGTTTCGTAAAGTGTTCGAGGTGAGCACGCCCGGAGGGATTCGAACCCCCAACCCGCGGCTCCGAAGGCCGCTGCTCTATCCAGTTGAGCTACGGGCGCATGATCCGTCCAAAGACCTTGTAAAACCCGCGTTGTCGCGCCGTCCTCCGCTGATGGCAGTTCGCGCATCGGACTTCGCACTTCGCGATTTCTTGCTCGATGCTTTTCCAGGTGTAAGTCCCAATCATGGCCGAAATCGGTTGTACCTTCCGTCCGCGGACGTGGTCAAACTGAAGACAGACCACATCGCTTTCGCCACACTCGATACAGGGATGGATGGCGAGGTAAGCTAGCACCTTCTCCTGATTGCGTTGCTTCACCTCCTTGTTGCGTGTCCTTGCTTTGTGGACATAGTAGGTCGAGTTTCGCTGGTAGTGCGCTCTCAGTTGGAGCCGAGTACAGACTCGGCAGTACCGTTGCCTCAATCCCTTGGCTTTTACCCGGTAGTTAAATTCGCTGATGGCCTTCTCTTGACCACAACGCGTACAGGTTCTCATTTCCATTTGCCAACTCCATCTGGCTTCGTCCGAAGCGCAGTGCTCTATCCAGTTGAGCTACGGGCGCGACTTCTTCTTCATACCGACCACCGCAGCGGAGAGCAAGGGACGCCTTCCCATCGGCCAGAAGCATTCCGCTCATGTCCGGGCGAGCAGCGCTTCCAGCAGCGGGCGGTAGATCGACTCGCCGCGCAGAGCGGTGCGCCAGCGGCGGGGGATCGCCGCGATACTGTCGCGCAAGCCGGCGATCCCGCCGGTCACGCAAGCGGTCGCATTCGTCTCGATGCGCTCCTTCCGCGTCCGCATGGCTGGACTCCTCGACGGCAGATGGTTTCAAAAGAGTGTATGGAGGTGTATCCTGAACTTGCTGGGATCTCCCCCGACGGCAAGCTCGTAGGAACCGTACAGACCCAAGAGGGAGGCGTCCCCATCTGGGACGCGCTAACAGGCAAGAAGGTTCATGTCCTCCGGCTAGGGGGGACGGTTTGTCCTGAGCACCAACTGATATGCCGTACCCGCTCTTTGATCGCTCGCGCTTACAGATCCAGCCGCTTTCCCGGCGGCAGCACGACCTCGACCTGTCGGCAATCCTGCCGCTGGGCGAGGTGCCCCCGTTCGAGCATCCGTCACTGCCGATCCTGGGCCGGCGTCTGGTCGAGGCGAAGCAGCGCGGAGCGGCTCGCATACTCCTGATGGGGGCACATGTCCTGCGAGCCGGCGTGCAGCGCTTCCTCATCGATCTGATGGAGCGCGGCCTGATCACACACGTTGCCATGAACGGCGCCGGCCCTGTTCACGACTGGGAATTCGCTCTCATCGGTGCCACCACCGAGAGCGTCGCCCGCTACATCCAGACCGGCGAGTTCGGGCTCTGGCAGGAGACGGGCCGGCTCAACGACGTGATCCGCGCCGCGCCACTCGACGTCGGCCTCGGCGAGGCGGTCGGCCGGGCCATCCTTGACGGCGACTTCCCGCACAAGGACGTCAGCGTCCTGGCGGCAGGCGTCCGCCTCGGCCTGCCGGTGACGGTCCACGTCGGCATCGGCTACGACATCCTGCACGAACATCCCAACTGTGACGGCGCCGGCCTGGGCCGCACCAGCTACACCGACTTCCTTGTCTTCGCTGAGACGGTGACTCGGCTGGAGGGGGGCGTGTTGCTCAACTTCGGCTCGGCGGTGATGGGGCCGGAGGTCTACCTCAAGGCGTTGGCGATGGCCCGAAACGTCGCCCGCCAGGAGGGTCGAGAAATCCGCCACTTCACCACGGCCGTCTTCGATCTCGTCCCGCTCGACGACGACTATCGGCGGCAGGCGCCGAAGACCGACCCGCGTTACTACTATCGACCATGGAAGACAATCCTGGTCCGCACCGTCGCCGATGGCGGCGAGAGCTTTTACGTCCAGGGCGACCATCGCCTCACCCTCCCTCATCTTCACCGCGCCTCCCTCTTCCTCGTAGGGCAGGCGGCTCGCCTGCCCTGACGTCGTGGCAGGCGAGCCGCCTGCCCTACGAGGAAGAGCGCCGTCGTTTTTCGATTTTCAGCGAACCAATCGCGGGTGGCGGCGTCTAGTCAGTGTGAAGCGGAGAAGCGAGCGGCGTGGCGTCAGCCCGCCGGTACGATTTACCGGCGGGCCTCTCCCGGTGCTCACTCCCGCGATGGACCGATGGTGTCTGTGGTGTAGCGGCAAGCATACGACTCTGTGACAGTCGAGGTGGACGGGTTCGATTCCCCCCAGACACCCTCTCGCATGCCGACGTGGCTCGATCGCAGAAAGGCGCCGATCTCGTAAGTCGGAGAATGCTGGTGCGAACCCAGTCGTCGGCTCTTGACGTCCTGGTGGTGTAGGGCTCGTGGCCGGGGCTGAGTCCGCGAAGCCCCGGACGGTCCGGGGCTTCGCGGACTCAGCCCCGGCCACCAGGCCGGTTCGACTCCGGGCCAGGATACTTCGTCCTCGGGGTGTGATGGAGGCACGCGACTTTGCGGAGGTCGCAGACCAGGTTCGATTCCTGGCGAGGACGCTCGACGATCAATCCCTTCTCCCACGGACTCCCTTGTTTTTCCAGACGGTGGCCGGCCACCGTCATCCCCGTGCCCGTCGCCAAAACGGGCGAACGGTTGCGGGCCGGCACCTTCAAGGGTATATCGGAACGTAGGGTTCCCGTCTGCCGATCATCCTTGGAGGTCTTCCCATGATCGTCTCTGCGCTCGACCATCTGCAGTGTCGATTCCTTCGCATCCTGGCCCGCGCCAGCCGGCTGACGGGGTTCCTCCTCCTGGGCGCCTGCCTTCTTCTGGCGCGCGCCGACGAGCCAACCAAGGTGGAGGCCTGCCTGCGGGCGGCGCGGGAGGCACGCCGCGCTGGCCGCTACGACGATGCGCAGCGTCAACTGGAGTCGTTCCGGCTGCTGGGCCGGGGCACCCGCGCCAGCGGGTCGCGAGAGGTTTCCCGCCTGGAGCAATCCCTGATGCAGGCCCAGCAGGGGGACGTCGCTCCCGTCGAGAAGTACCTGCGCGGCTTGCTGGAGAAAAAAGATCGTCCGGAAGCCCTGTTCATTCTGGAGGCCCTGACGCGGGGGTATCTCGAGAACCTGCAGTTCGACGAGGCCCGGGCCTCCCTGAAGGAGTGGCGCGAAATGAAACCGCCCGACGCCCAGGGGTTCTACCTGCGTGGGTGGGCGCTGGAGCAATTGGCGGGCGACTTCGACAACTGGGGGCGGCGCAACGTTCCGCCCGATGCCGTCGAGGACTACCGCCAGGCGCTGGGAGCGGACCCGCAGCACGAGGGAGCGGGGTTGCGGCTGGGCGAGGTCCTGCTCCAGACCGGCAAGCTTGAGGAGGCACGGGCGCTTTTCCAGGTCGTCCTCAAGCGGTCACCCGGCAACCCTGGGGGATTGCTGGGACTGTCGCGCTGCCTGCGCTCGCTGGGCAAACCCGACCAATCCCGGGCCCTGCTGGACAAGCTGCTCGAGAAGCATCCGCGTCACGTCGAGGCCCTGACCGAGCGCGCCCAACTCGACCTCGAAACCGGGAAGCTCGATTCCGCGTTGGCCCTCGTGCGCAAGGCCGTGGAACTGCGACCGTACGACTCCGCGGCCACTTACTGTCTGAGCCAGTGCCTGCGGCAGGTCGGCCGCCAGGCGGAAGTGGAACAGGTGACGGCCCGCTCGAACCAGATCATCAGAGACGAGGAGCGACTGCGGCAGCTCGAGAAAATGGTGCTTGGCAAGCCCAACGACCCCGCGTTGCGCTGCGAATCAGGAATCCTCCTGCTGCGCAACGGACGAGAGCAGGAAGGCGTCCGCTGGCTGAGGAGTACGGTGAGGATTGACCCGCGTCACCGCCCCGCGCACCAGGCCCTCGCCGAGCACTACGATCGCATCGGGAAAAGCGACCTCGCCGCGAAGCACCGCCGCCTCGCCCGCGAATGACCCGCGAGCGCTTCCAGGTAGAAGGTGTGGCGCATCCTACCTTTCGGAGTCCTGCCATGCAGCGGCGGTCCTTGCTCTCGCCGTTCTTGCTCCTGCTTGTCGTCCCCGTTGCCCACGGAGAGGACAAGACCACGCTCTTCCGCGAGCAAGTGCGGCCGATCCTCCAGCGCTGCGTCCACTGCCACAGCGGTGACGAGCCGGCCTCGGGACTCAACCTCAGCACGCGCCCGCTTGCCCTGAAAGGCGGCGAGTCCGGCCCCGCGTTGCGCCCCGGCCGGGCGAGGGACAGCCTCCTCTTTTCGATGGTGTCCTCGAAGAAGATGCCGCCGAAGAAATCGCTCGGCGCCGAGGAGATCGCCCTACTGCGGCGCTGGATCGACGACGGCGCCACCTGGGAGGGAACCGTCGAGCGGGTTCGCAAGCCGGTCACGGGCGAGGCGCGTCGCGCCGGGCCGGACTGGTGGTCGCTCCAGAAAGTCCGCCGCCCGTCCCTTCCGTCCGTCAAGCGCACCGAGTGTGCCCGCACGCCCGTCGACACTTTCGTGCTGGCCGCCCTCGAAGCGAAGGACCTGAGTCCCGCTCCGCCGGCCGACCGCGCCACCCTGCTGCGGCGCGTCACCTTCGACCTGACCGGCCTGCCGCCAACACTCGGAGAGGTCGACGCCTTCCTGAAGGACCAGTCGCCCGACGCCTTCGAGAAAGTCGTCGAGCGGCTGCTGGCGTCGCCGCACTACGGCGAGCGCTGGGGCCGACACTGGCTCGACGTTGCTCGCTTCGGCGAAAGCCAGGGCTTCGAGCGCGACAAGCTGCGCGACCACGCCTGGCGCTACCGCGACTGGGTCGTCCGCTCCTTCAATGACGATAAACCCTATCCGCAATTTATCAAGGAACAGCTGGCCGGCGACGTCCCCCACCCACACCCTCCCCCGCCGCGGGGGGAGGGCTGGGGAGGGGGGGCCGACGGCATCGTCGCAACCGGCTTCCTTGTCGCCGGGCCGTGGGACGAGGTCGGTGCCACGCAGCAGGGCGTCTTGATGCGGATGCGCGTCCGCGAGGAAGAGCTGGAGGACATGGTCAGCGCGACGGCACAGGCTTTCCTCGGCCTGACGGTCAACTGCGCGCGCTGCCACGATCACAAGTTCGACCCCATCCTGCAGAAGGACTACTACCGTCTGAAAGCGGCCCTGGAGGGCGTGCGCCACGGTGACCAGGCGATCCTCACCCCGGCGCAGGCGAAGAAGCGAGACGCGATGAAGTCCCGGGGGCCGCCGCCGATGGCCTACGCGGCGAACCCTGTGCAGCCCGGCCCGACGCATGTCCTGATCCGCGGCGACATCGAGAAGAAGGGGACGCTGGTCAGCGCCGGCGGGCTCTCGGCAAT
Organism: Planctomycetota bacterium; assembly: GCA_016177925.1. Classification (GTDB taxonomy): domain Bacteria; phylum Planctomycetota; class Planctomycetia; order Gemmatales; family Gemmataceae; genus JACOUH01. The sequence goes on from JACOUH010000199.1 coordinate 32,569, forward strand.
CAAGGAGCCGTCGTCCGAGTGGGGGCTGGCACCGGACGCGCCGGAAGGACTCCGGCGGCTGAAGCTGGCCGAGTGGATCGCGTCCCCTGAGCATCCGCTGACGGCACGAGTGATGGTCAACCGCGTCTGGCAGTGGCACTTCGGGCGTGGCCTCGTCGAGACGCCGAGCGACTTCGGCTTCAACGGCGGCAAACCGACACACCCCGAGTTGCTCGACTGGCTGGCGAGCGAGTTCACCGCTCGGGGATGGAGCATAAAATCACTCCACCGCCTCATCGTGCTGTCGAACGCTTATCAGCAGTCCTCGCGCTTCAACGCGCGGGCCGCGGCAGTCGACGCGGACAACCGGCTGCTGTGGCGCTTCGAGCCGCGTCGCCTGGAAGGCGAGGCGGTGCGCGACGCCATGCTGGCGGCCAGCGGCGAGCTGAATCAGGCGGTCGGTGGGCCGAGCTTCCGGCCGTTCACCGTCACCGTCTTCAACTCGCACTTCTACACGCTGACCGATCCGCTGGGGCCCGAGTTCAACCGCCGCACCATCTATCGCATGAACGTCAATTCGGCGAAGAGCCCGCTGCTGGACGCCTTCGACTGTCCCGATCCCTCGGTGAAGATGCCGCGCCGCAGCACCACGACGACGCCGTTGCAGGCGCTGGCGCTGATGAACAACTCCTTCGTGCTGCGGCAGGCGAGATACTTCGCCACCCGGGTGCAGCGCGAGGCCGGCGTCGGGGCGGAGCGACAAGTCGCGCTGGCCTACCGGCTAGCGCTGGGACGTGGCCCGAAGCCGGAGGAGGCACGCCAAGCGGTGGCGCTGGTGCGCGAACACGGGCTGGAGGGCTTGTGCTGGGCACTGCTCAACGCCAGCGAATTCCTCTACGCCGGGTGATCGGCATCGGTAGGACGAACGCGAGATGAGCCAGGACGACGCCATGCACCAGAACCTTGTCACGGTCGAGACATTCAGCGACCAATTTCAGGCAGAATTGGCCCGGCAGCGCCTCGAACAGGCGGGCATCCCGACCTACCTGAATGGAGAGGCGACGACGGGGGCGTTCGTCGGGCTGGGGCGCAGCTTTTCGACGATCAAGCTGGAGGTCCGCGAGGAGGACCTGGAAAGGGCGCGGGAACTGCTCGCCAAGCCACCGCCGGGCATGCCGCCCGATGTCCCGGGCGTTTCCACCGGCCCGGAAGACCAGGACGAAGTGGAGCCAGAGCCGGACCCGGATTCAACCGAGGCCCTCACGGCGCGGGCCTGGAGAGCGGCCGTGCTCGGGATGTTACTATTCCCCCCCTGCTTGCACGTTTACTCGCTCTGGCTGATCGCCCGCGTCGCCGCACGGCCGGACGACATCAGCCCGGAGGGGACGCTCAAGATGTACGCCGCCCTCGTCCTGGATGGGCTGATCCTGGTTGCGGCAGCGTTCATTGTTCGAGCCATGCTCTACTGAAAAGGTCGGCTTTCCGAAGCCGGGCGGAGACCAGTGCCATGACATCAGACCGTATTCCGCTTCAGGCTCGCCGTCGTTTTCTCTGGGAAGCGGGCGGTCAGACGCGTCATCCAGATCTTCTGTCCCGGTGGCGTCAGTCATGTCGACACCTTCGACTACAAACCGGATCTCGCAAAGCACGACGGGAAGGAGATGACCGGCAAGGGCAAGGTCGATACCTTCTTCGGCAAACCCGGCCGGCTCATGAAGAGCCCGTTCGTCTTCAAACGCCACGGGCAATGCGGCGCATGGATGTCGTCGCTGTTCCCGCACCTGGCGATGTGCGTCGACGACATGACGTTCCTGCACGCCGTCGTCGCCAAGAGTTCCAACCACACGCCGGCCACGTTTCAGATGAACACCGGCTTCACGATGAACGGTTTCCCCAGCCTGGGAGCGTGGCTGTCCTATGGCCTTGGCAGCGAAGGACAGGACCTGCCCGCTTACGTCGTCCTGCCCGACTCGCGCGGCCTGCCCGCCGGCGGGGCGATCAACTGGTCGTCTGGCTTCCTGCCTGCGACTCACCAGGGGGTCGCCTTCCGAACGTCCGGCGAACCGATCCCCGACCTGTTCACGCCGAAGGACGTCGCCCCCGCGCAGCGCAAGGCGAGCGTCGATTTTCTCGCCCGCATGAATAAGGACTTCCTGAAGGACAATCCCGGCGACAGCACGCTGGCGGCACGGCTGCGTTCCTACGAGCTGGCGGCGAAGATGCAGGTCAGCATCCCCGAGGTTGTCTCCTTCGATCGCGAGTCGGCGGCGACGAAGAAGCTCTACGGTCTCGATTCGCCGGTGACGGAAGCCTTTGCGCGCAACTGTCTGCTGGCGCGGCGTCTACTCGAACGGGGCGTCCGCTTCGTGCAGCTGTACCACGGCGGGGCGTTCGGCGCGCCGCGCATCAACTGGGACGCCCACGAGAACGTCGTCGAGAATCACGGCAAGCAGGCGGCCATCCTCGACCGCCCCGTCGCCGGCCTGCTGAAGGACCTGAAGGCGCGCGGCCTGCTCGATGATACGCTGGTATTGTGGAACACCGAGTTCGGCCGGACGCCCTTCACCGAGGGCATCGGCGGCAAGGGCCGCGATCATCATCAGCTGGTCTTCACCTGCTGGATGGCCGGCGCCGGGCTCAAGCGAGGTTTCCGCTACGGTGCCTCCGACGAGTTCGGCTATCGCCCGGCGGAGGGAGCGGTCAGCATCTACGACTTCCACGCGACGGTGCTGCACCTGCTCGGACTCGATCACAAGCGGTTGACGTTCTACCACAACGGCATCCAGCGCCGCCTGACCGACGTCCACGGCGAGGTGATCGGCAAGGTCCTTGCCTGAAAGGCGCCACCTGCTTTGACAGGGAACGATCATGCCTCGAACAATCGCTCGGCTGAGCTTCGCCTGGCTGCTCCTCATCCCAGGGCTGGCCGCGACCGCGGATGAGAAGTCGCCCGGGCCCCAGCGCCTCGACCGTTACGGCGACCCGCTGCCGTCTGGTGCCGTTGCCCGCTTGGGAACCGTGCGGCTGCTCGGGGGAAACGGAATCTGCGACATGGTGTTCTCCCCTGACGGCAAGCTGCTGGCATCGGGCAGCGTCTCCGGGCCGCTCTACCTGTGGGATGGATCGACGGGAAGGGAGGTCCGGCAACTTGTAGGCGATGAGGACGAGGACAACCCGCTCAGCCGCATGCACTTGTCCCTTGTTTTCTCCCCCAATAGTAGACTGTTATTCGCCGGGAGCGATAGGGGCGTTCATGTCTGGGAGGTGTCGACAGGCAAGGTGAGGCGCCCCCTCCGCAAGGATACCGGCGCGGTCCACGGGTTGGCCTGCTCTCCGGATGGCAAGAGACTTGCCACCGCTGGTGCTGATGGATGTATCCGTCTCTGGGAGGTCGCCAGCGGCAAGGAACTGCGCTGCCTGGAGGGACACAAGGGCGGGGCCTGGGCGGTTGCCTTTTCGCCGGACAGCAAGCGGCTGGCCTCGGTCGGTGCTGACGGCCTCCTTCATGTCTGGGACGTGGAGGGGAAGGGGCCTGCCACCCCTGGTGCTCCGTTGGGAGAGGGTGTGCGTTGGAGCATCGCTTTCTCGCCCGACGGCAAGTGGATTGCAGCGGGGTCGTCGGACCAGTGGATCGCCCGGGTCTGGGACGTCGCCACAAAGGAAGAAGTGGTACGGCTCAGCGTCAAGAAAACAGAACAACACTTCTTCGGCCACCCCGGCCCCGTTCCCTTCACGCCCCCCCTTGCCTTCACGCCGGATGGCCGGCACCTCATCACGGGGGGCGAGGACGGCGCGGTCCGTATCTGGGACCTTGCCCGCGGGAAGGAGGAGCGTTCCTTCCGCCTGGGGTGGGGGCCTGTTGGTTCTCTTGTACTGTCCCCTGACGGGAAACGACTCGCCTTGCCCGGTCGGAGGCTTCACCTGTGCGACCTCGCGACGGGGAAGGACATCTATGAGCGAGCAGGGCACAGGAGCCCAGTTCAACTCGTTAGTTTTGCTGGGAACCAACGGCTGTGCTCCGTGAGTAGAGAGGGCCTTTCCTGTGGTCGGGCCTGCGAGTGGGACGCGACGACAGGAAAGGTGCTCTCGCAGCACACCTTATGGCCGACCTCGACCGCGCCTTATGTTCTCCCGCTCGCGCTGCGTGGTCGCCTCCTCGCCTCCATTGAGTTTGACAAGGGACCTGTCGTCTGGGACGTGAGAACCAACAAGCAGGTTTACTCGCTGCGGAGGTTCAAGAACGGGGGCTACCCATTCGCCTTTTCTTCGGACGGCAAGACCGCTGCTTTCTCCGAAGAATTCGTCGGGAGCGACTACCAGGATGTGATCCGCGTGTGGGACCTCGTGCGGAACGAGGAGGTCCGCCACTTCCTGGGTCATTCACGCTCCTTCGGTCATCTGGCTTTCTCGTCCAACGGCAAGAGGGTCGCGTCCGAGGATCGCATCAAAAAAGTGGCGGTGGTCTGGGACGTCGCCTCTGGTAAGGAACTGCACCGGTTTGACCTTGGCGAGGAGAGAATTTACCACCTTGAGTTCTCGCCGGATGGGGCACTCCTCGCAACGGCCTACCCTGAGCAAGGCCTCGTCCTTTGGGATGTCAACAGTGGGAAAAAGCTACGCGGCTTCACGTGGCAAGACAAGGATGGCGACTTGTGGGGCTTCCTCACGTTCTGGGGCATCGCGTTCGCCCCGGACAGTCGGAGCCTCGCCTCGATTGGCCCCGATGGCACCGTGTGGCTCTGGGAAGTCTGCACAGGCCGCCGGCGCTGCCGTTTCGACGGACATCGGGTCGTGGTTACCTACCTGACGTGGTCGCCGAACGGCCGGCTCCTCGCCTCGGGCAGCGATGACACGACGCTGCTGGTCTGGGACGTGACTGGCACCGCCAGCGACCCCGGCCGGTCGACGGAGCTGACGCGGGAGCAGTTGGCGTCGCTGTGGGACAACCTTGCCAGCGCAGAAGCCGCTCGGGCCTACCGCAGCATGAAGAAACTGGCCGCCTCGCCGCGGCAGACCACCACGTTCCTGGCTGAACGCCTCCGCCCGGCCCCTCCGGCGTCACGGGAACGGATGACCGAGTTGCTCGCTCGCCTCGATAGCCGGCAGTTTGCGGAGCGCGAGCGAGCCGTGCGCGAGCTGGAACGCCTGGGGGATTCTGCCAAGGTCGCCCTGCTCAAGGCTCGCGCCGAGCGGCCGTCGCTGGAGCTACGGCAGCGGCTCGAACGGCTGCTCGAACGGCTGGACGGTGCCCTGAAATGGCAGACGCTCCGCGCGCTTGAGGTGCTCGAATGGCTCGGCACTCCAGACGTCCGTGCAGTGCTCCAGGAGTTTGCGGGGGGAGACGACTCGTCGCTGCTGACACGACAAGCGAAGGCGGCCCTCGCCCGCCTTCAGGGTAATGCCGGCGACTGATGATTGGAACACTTTGGAGAGGTCTCATGCCCGGATTGACCTGCAACTGCTCACGCTGTGGCATCCTGCTGCGGCTGATGCACCCCGCCCCGCCGGGAGCCCCGATCCTCTGCGTCCATTGCGCGAGCTTGCGCGACGCCGCGCTCCGAGAGCCGCCGCGTGAGCGCGCCGCCCCGGAACAACAGAGCAGGCAGACGCCGCCGACGGAAGAGGCGCCCGCGCCGGTTGCTACAGAGCCGGTGGTCGGCGGTCTTGTCGAGGACCGCGCCTGGGAGCGGCTTCAGGCGCGGCAGCGGAAGAAAGCCCTCGGCGTGAGCCTCCTGGTGGTTGGGGGGCTCGTCGTGCTGCTGACGATCGTGTTGCTGATCGGCTCGGCGGGCAGGGGCTCGAAAAAGAAGGGACGCGAGCAGACTCCCGCAGGGGAGCGCGAGCAGCCGTCGGACTCTCTGTCGCCGCGGCGTCAGGAGGAAGAGGACCCCGACGCTGGCGGGCCACTTCGGCCAATCCCCATTCCGGATCGATAACGGGGGCGATTTGAGTGTGGCGAGGATCGCCGCTTTGGTTGTCTTTTTGTTTTTTTCACACCTGGCCGATTGTCCGGAGATGATTGTCGTCGTCTATCCGGTCAAGACTTATGATCATGACGGCTTGGAACATCGCTTCCCCGCCACTCCTTCCCAATCCTGTTGGGCTCAGAAGTTGGCGTGGCCGGGGCTGAGTCTGCGAAGACCCGGTGCAAGGCGGGACCGGGGCTTCGCAGACTCAGCCCCGGCCACGCCCTTTGCGGCTGGTGAAGGCGTGGGGAGGCGCCGGCTTCGGTTGGGGCGGTGTGCCGTACACGGGTGCGCGCTGCGCCGGCGTGGCAGGAGCGCCTGAGACCCCCTGGCAGGCTGGCACGCTGCCCCCTGGTGACGCTATAAGTACCTTGTCCCTCAAGGAGTTGTGTCGACGGAGGCAGCCTGCCAAGTGGCATGGTTCAAATCGGGCCCTTTTTGGGTAACAGTGCGCACCCTGTCCGTGTCCGCCCTCGTGAGGCAGCTTCCGGCGGGTTGCTCCGGCCTGCGGCTCAGGCATGCTTAAAGCGT
>JACOUH010000200.1 GCA_016177925.1 Planctomycetota bacterium
AGGCCGTCAAGGCCTTCGAGCTGGACAAGGAGCCCAAGGAGCTGCGCGATCGCTACGGCCGCAACCTGTTCGGCCAGGGCTGCCTGCTGGCGCGCCGCCTCGTCGAGCGCGGCGTCCCATTCGTCGAAGTGACGCTCAACAGTGTGCCGAACCTCCAGGTCTTCGGCTGGGACACGCACCAGGACAACTTCAACGCAGTGCAGAAGCTCAGCGGCGTCCTCGACCCGGCCTGGGCGACGCTCCTGGAGGACCTCAAGGCCAAGGGCCTGCTCGACACGACCCTGATCGTGTGGATGGGCGAGTTCGGCCGCACGCCCAAGATCAACGGCAACAAGGGCCGTGATCACTGGGCGAACTCGTGGTCGACGGTGCTGTCGGGTGGCGGCATCAAGGGCGGACAGGTCGTTGGCAAGACCAGCGCCGACGGCACCACCGTCGAAGAGCGGCCCGTCCCGGTCTCCGACCTGCTGGCGACGATCGCCACGGCCCTGGGGATCGACCCGACCAAGCAGAATCGATCCAACGTCGGCCGTCCCATCCGCATCACCGATCCGGGCTCCAAGCCGATCCAGGAGGTGCTCGCATGAAGAAGCCCATTTGCACTCTGCAATTCTGTCTGTGTGTCGTGGTCCTCGCGCTGTTCTCGACGACAGCGCCGGCTGCGGAAAAGCAGAAGGCCGCCAGCGACGTGCAGGACCTCGTCTTCCTGGCCGACGGCCGGCCGCTGCTGATCCGCCTGCACATCCGGGTCGACGGCAAGCCGTACCTGGCCGCCTGGGAGGAGTTCGTCAACTACGTCTTCGACCAGTACGACACGAACAAGGACGGCGTGCTCGACAAGGACGAGGCGGCCCGTGTGCCGCCCATCCAGAGCCTCATCGGCAATATCGGCGGCAATATCTACTTCAACCCGGGTGGCTTTGCCGTCGGCGCGGGCGGCATGGACGCCAACCGCGACGGCAAGGTGACGCGCGAGGAGCTGGCCAACTACTTCCGCCGCAACGGCGGTGCTCCCTTCCAGCTCACCCAGGGCGGCAACCAGGCGAACACGTATTCCAACCGGGTGTTTCTCGACTACAACGGCAGGCCCCCCAGGGGCAACTCGGCCGAAGCGCTGAACAAGGCGCTCATGAAGCTGCTCGACACGGACAAGGACGGCAAGCTGTCGCGCAAGGAGTTGGCCGCGGCACCGGTGATTCTGCTGAAGAAGGACGTCGACGACGACGAGATCGTCACCTCGGAGGAGATCCTCGGCGAGGCCGCGCCGAACGATGGCAACCTCGACTTCGTCTTCACCAGCACCGCAGTCGGCGGTGGAATGCCTGTGACCGACGGCCCGCTCGTCGCCATCACACCGGGCGAGCCGGCCCGTACCCTGGCCCGCAAGCTGCTGGAGCGCTACGGGGCGAAGGACGGCAAGAAGACCGGCAAGCTGTCACGCAAGGACCTCGGCCTGGATGAGGAGTCGTTCCATCAGCTCGACGTCGACGAGGACGGCCTGCTCGACGCCGAGGAGCTGGCTCGTTTTGCCCGCCGGCCCGCCGACCTCGAACTGTCGGTCGTGCTGGGCGCCGGGCAGGGCGTGAAAATCAGCCCCGTCAAGGGAAAGAAGGGCCAGGGCTTCCGGCTGACGGAGAACAAGGATGGCTCGGTCGGCCTCGGCGTCGGCAACACCCACGTCGACCTGAAGATCGATGGCGGAGGAGCGAGGTCGGGCATCATGGTCGCACCACCCATCAACCGCAACAGCTTCTACAAGATGCAGTTCAGCGCCGCCGACCAGGACAACAACGGCTACCTCGACATGAACGAAGCGCGCCGCAGTCCCTTCTTCGGGGCGCTGTTCAAGGCGATGGACGCTGACGGCGATGGTAAGCTCTACCTCAAGGAGGTGCTTGCCTACTTCGAGAAGCAAAAGGCGCTGCAAGACCGTGCCCAGGCCGCCTGCGTGACGGTGTCGATCGCCGACCAGGGCAAGGGCCTGTTCGACATTCTGGACAAGGACGGTGACGGCCGGCTGAACGTCCGCGAGCTGCGCGATGCAGTCAAGCTGATCGACAAGCTGGACCAGAACGGCGACGGCATGCTGGAGCCGAGCGAGATCCCGCGTCGCTACACGGTCAGCGCTCGGCGCGGCCCGGCGGGCGGAGGCGGCGACGGCTTCGGCGGTGTCGTGCGTTTCGTCTCCTACGGTGGCGGGATGAGGCGTCCCGTGGCCGAACGGACCGCGGGCCCCCTGTGGTTCCGCAAGATGGACCGCAACCGCGACGGCGACGTGTCGCGTCGCGAGTTCCTCGGCAGCGATGAGTTGTTCAAGAAGATCGACCTCGACGGCGACGGTCTGATCAGCCGCGAGGAGGCCGAGAAGGCCGACGAGCTGTTCCGCAAGCAGAACCAGAGGAAGTAGGTCGTCCTTCGACGGCGCTTTCCTCTCGAGAAGACCCTGCCCGTCATCCGACGGGCGGGGTCTTCTTGTTCCCTGGGCCCGCCTGTGTGTATCCTTGTTGGTGAGAGTTGTCAGAAGTTTTTACCTGATCAAGGGGAGGAGCGCATGACAGTCCGGCAACCCCGCTACAGCAAGGAGGAGTTCGCGAGGCGCGGCAACGCGATCTACGAAGAACAGGTCCGATCCCAGGTCGAGGAAGGAAACCGCGGCAGGATTGTCGCCATCGACATCGAAACAGGTGAGTTCGAGTTGGGCGACAACATGCTGACAGCCTGTGAGAGTCTCCTGGCCCGCGTCCCAGATGCTCAAATCTGGTGCCTCCGGGTCGGTGTTGGCCCGGTTCTCCGCTTCGGTGCAAGACCTCGTCGGGAGGCGACATGATTACCGGCGTCGTCAACGCGGATCTCGAGGCAAGAGTCCAGCTCGTGGTCCAGAACGCGAGCGGGCAATCACAGACAATTGAAGCCGTCATTGATACGGGCTTCAACAGCTTCCTCACGCTGCCACCCGCGCTTGTCGGTGTGCTCGCGTTCTCCTGGATCTGCCACACGCAGGGCTACCTTGCAGACGGCAGCGTGCATGACTTCGACGTGTATGGGGTGACCATTCTCTGGGATGGTCACCTTCGGACGGTCGAAACCGAAGCCGTCGACGCTCAACCGCTTGTTGGGATGAGCTTGTTGGAAGGACACGAACTGCGGGTGTCAGTGGTGAATGGCGGTGTTGTGTCAATCAGCGCCTTCCCAGCCCCCTGATCAAGGCGATCGGACACGGCATCGAGTCGGATTGCGAGCCTGTCTGAGCGAACTTTCGAGCCGATTCTCGCTGACGCGAGCCGGCGAGAATGCGGCCGCGCCGCGTCCGATTGCTCGCGACGGGTCTGGTTGCGGGTACAAGCTGCACTTCTTATAATGCATTGTTTACCGCCGTCAGGTGCCGTTCTTTCGGCCCGGCCGCCCGACGTCGGGAAGAGAAGGGGATTGCCCCATGTTTGAAGGCCTTCAGCGCGCCCTGGGCGATGCGCTCAAGAAGTTGCGCGGGCGCGGCCGAATCACCGAGTCGAACATCCGTGACGGACTGCAGGAGGTCCGCCGTGCGCTGCTCGATGCCGACGTCAATTACAACGTCGTCAACGCCTTCACTGCGCGCGTCACCGAGCGGGCTGTCGGGCAGACCGTGCTGCGCTCGCTCGATCCGAGCGAACAGATTGTCAAGGTGGTCTACGATGAGTTGGTCGCCCTCATGGGGCCGGTCGACCACAGCTTCCACTTCGCCAAGGAAGGCCCGACGGTCATCATGCTCTGCGGTCTGCAAGGGCAGGGCAAGACGACCACGGCAGGCAAGCTCGCTCTGAACCTGCACGATCACGGCCGCAAACCGCTCCTGGTCGCCGCCGACTTGCAGCGCCCCGCCGCCATCGATCAGCTGAAGATTCTCGGCGACCAGATCAACATCCCCGTCTACAGCGAGTATCCGGGCAAGCCGGTCGAGGTCTGCCGCAACGCGGTCGCCTTTGCCAACCAGGGCACGCTCGATACAGTAATCCTCGACACGGCGGGCCGGCTGCATATCGCCGAGATGCCGATGGACGAGCTGCGGCAGATCGACCGCCTCGTCAAGCCGCGGCAGGTCTACCTTGTCTGCGACGCGATGACCGGCCAGGACGCCGTCAACAGCGCCAAGGCCTTCAACGAGGCGCTCGAACTGGACGGCGTCATCCTGACCAAGATGGACGGTGATGCGCGCGGCGGTGCGGCCCTGTCGATTAAGGAGGTGACGAAGGTCCCGATCAAGTTCATCGGCGTCGGCGAGAAGCTCGACCGCCTGGAGCCCTTCGAGCCGGAGGGGATGGCCCAACGCATCCTCGGCCAGGGCGACCTGATGAGCCTGATCCGCAAGGTGGCCAAGGTCCAGGCGGACATCAGCGAGGAGGAGCTGAAGAAACAGCAGGAGAAGCTCGCCAAGGGCGACTTCAACCTGAACGACTTCCGCAAACAGTTCGAGCAGCTGAAGAAGATGGGGTCGATGAAGGACATCATGGCCGCCATGCCGGGCATGGGCGACCTGATCCCTGAGGATGAAGACCCCGAAAAGGCGCTGAGCCGCATCGAGGGCATGATCGACTCGATGACCAAGAAGGAACGGGCCAACCCGGACCTCATCGATCTGAATCGTCGCCGCCGCATCGCTGCCGGCAGTGGCACGGAGCCGCACGAGGTCAAGCAGTTCCTGACGCAGTTCGAGCAGATCCGCGTGCTCATGCGGAAGATGATGAGCATGAGCGTGTGGGAGCGGATCAAGATGGTGACCGGCCTGGGCCAGCAGGGGGCCTTCGACCCCGGCTCGAAGGTGCTGAAGGGAATGACCAAGGGCGACACCGGGCACCGCAAGACCGCCAAGGAACGAGCCGAGGAGCGCAAGAAGAAACGCAGAAGAAGTGAGCCCTTAGCCCGACGCGCCAGCGAGGATTCCAGGAAACCCTCGCTGGCGCGTCGGGCGAAGCCAGCAGGAAAGGTGGACCGTGGCCGTTCGCATCCGCATGAAACAGATGGGGCGCAAGCACCGCCATTACTACCGCATCGTGGCCATCGACGGCCGACAGCCGCGCGACGGCCGCATCATCGAGGAGCTGGGCTCCTACGATCCGATGGTCAAGAACACCGACGATCGCGTCCGGCTCAACCCGGAGCGGATCAAGTATTGGCTGTCGGTCGGCGCCCAGCCGTCGGAGAAAGTGGCGGTCTTTCTGAAAAAGTACATGACGAAGTGGGAGCAGGCGGCGGTCCAGGCCGCCGCCCCGGCCGCGCCGCCCGCCCCGCCGGCGGAGACGCCGCCTCCGGCCGAGGCCTGAACTCGGTAGGTTCCCGAGGCCCGACCCGCAAGCGCCAGCAGGAACGAGCGAGTTCCCGCTGGCGCTTGCGATTGGTAGACCGTCGGCGAGTTCCCGTTTCCTCCCCTGTCCCCGGACGCGGGGGCGAGGGGAGAAGCAGCGGACCGGGGCCTAGTGGCGGGAGGGCAACGTGCCGACGTTGTTCGTCGTCGGCGGGGGGCTGTTCGGCTCCCTCGCCGCTGCCTGGGCGCGCAGCAAGGGCGTCGAGGCCCTCGTGTTCGACGCGGGCCTCGAAGGCGCCGCCTCCCCCGCCGCGGCGGGCCTGTTCTCGGAGTCCTGGGCCGGCCGCAAACTCCGCCAGCACCACGAACGCGCCCTGCCGCTGCTTGAACGGCTGTACGGCATCCGTCACGTCTCCCTGCACCACGACGACGGCCGCAGGGAAACGCTTCTCTTCGTCCCCCCCGCAGCCATCCTGGAGCCGACGCCTGTCCGCGAGCGGGTCACGGCCGTCGGCGATGGCTGGCTGGAGGCCGGGGGACACCGCTACGAGGGCTGGGTTTACGTTGCCGCCGGCGTCTGGTGCGAGCAATTCTGCCCCGATGTGAGTGTACACAGCAAGGCCGGCGCCTCCTTCGCCTTTGCGGGCGAGCGCGAGGGACGGATTCGGCGGTTCGCGTCGGGCCGGCAAGCGATCCTCTTCGTCCGCGATCCGGAAACAACCTATTTCAGCGACGGCACCGCCGAGCGGGTCTACACGCCGGACCACGACCGCCAGACGCTCGCGCGAGCAGCGGCGCTGGGGCTGACGGGAGAGCCCGTCCGGCGCTGCTGGGGTCGCCGTCCCTACGCGCCGGGTGGGCCGGTCTTCCGCAAGATGGGCCGCCGGACCTGGCTCGCGACGGGCGGCCGCAAGGTGGGCACAATCATGGGAGCGTCCTTCGCCCGACAACTGGTGGAAGACGAACTGCGGCAATGATCGGCTACCATGCTTGACTTGGCTGGGAGAAATACTGCACAATCATTCAGACGATCGATAATAAGAGGAGTTCGGGTTCGGAACAGGCGGCAACAGGATCGCCGGTTCCTCCTTCGGCAATAGCCAATTCCGCACACATGCTGCGCGGTTTCCGTCTTGCGTCGCGGTTTCGCTCCCGAACTTGACGCCTGGGAGCGCGGGGCGCCGTAGCCGCATTCGCCAGAGTGCGGGTCAAGCAGTCCCCGCATTCTGGCGAATGCGGCTACGTGTGGGCACGCCTCCCCCGCATTCTGGCGAATGCGGCCGGCTCTCCGTTTGGCGAGCACGCACTGCCGCTGGCCCTGGCTCTTGCCCGCAAGGCGGGCGCCACGCTCCACCTCGTCCACGTCCACTCGCCGCTCACCGCCATGTACCTGGAAGGCGCCGGGTTCCTCGATGAGTCGCTCGACGCCCACCTGCTCCAGCAGGAGCAGGACTACCTCGACACCGTCGTGCGCCGGCTCACCGACCTCGCGCCGGTCGTGGTCACGTCGGAGCTGCTGGAAGGCGGGATCACTCACACGCTCGCCGAGCACGCCGTGCAGACCAGGGCAGACCTGGTTGTGATGACCACGCACGGCCGCGGTGCCCTCGGTCGCTTCTGGCTCGGCAGCGTCGCCGACGAGTTGGTCCGCCGGTTGCCGATGCCGCTACTGCTGATCCGCCCGCACCAGGGCGCGCCCGACTTCAGCACCGACCCGCTGCCGCGACACTTGCTGCTGCCGCTGGACGGCGCGGCGTTGGGCGAGCAGATGATCGACACCGCGCTGGCATACGCTCGGCTGACGGGGGCCGAGGTGACTCTGCTGCGCGTCGTCAAGCCGGTCCTGCCGGGGACCTACTCCATCGAGGGCTACACGGTCGATGAGATGGTCCGGTCGGTCGTCGACCGAATCGAGCAATTGCAGCGGCACGTGGGCCACGCGGCCGAGGAATACCTCGGCCGCGTAGCGATCCGCTTTCACGAGAAGGGAATCCCGGTGCAGACGAAGGTCGTCGTCGAGCAGCAGCCGGCGGTGGCGATCCTGCGTGCGGCGGAGGCCGGCGCCGGGATGATCGCGCTCGAGACGCACGGCCGCAAGGGGCTGGCGCGGCTGCTGCTGGGCAGTGTCGCCGACAAGGTGATTCGCGGGACGAGCGTGCCCGTGCTGGTCCACCGCCCCCTCAACCCCTGAGAGACTGTGTCCCGACCCCCCCCTCCCCCCGCCCCCTCTCCGCATTGAAGAAGGGGCGGGGTTGTCTGACAGCCGCTTCAGACGCGGGCCAGCGCCCGGTCGATGCGGGCCAGGCAGCTCGGCCGGCCAAGGATCGCCAGGATGTCGAACAGCCCGAAGCCAACGCCCTTGCCCGTCACGGCGACGCGCACCGCGTGGATGATGTCGCCGAGCTTGACGCCCTCGTCCTCAACGAAGTCGTGCATCAACTTGTCGAGGGCCGCCGCATCGAACTCCTGGGTGTCGGCGAGGCGCTGGCGGAACTTCTGCAGCAGCGTGCGGGCCTGCGCCGGCTTGCGCAGCCGCTGCTCGAGCTGCGATCCCTCGCCGCCTCGATGATCCGGGCCAGCCTGTCACGGATGGCGTCCGGCGCTGGCTCGGGGACGAGCCCGGCTCGCTGCAGGAAGGGCAGGCACTTCGCCACCTTCTCCGGGACCGGCACCTTCCGCATGGCTCGATCCTGGAATGCCCAGAGCTTGTCCGGATCGAAGCTCGCCGGTGCCTTGTTGACCCTCTCCAGCGTGAACAGGTCGATCATCTCCTGACGAGTAAACTCCTCCCTCCTGTCGTCATACGCCCAGCCGAGCAGCAGCAGGTAGTTGACGACGGCATCGGCGAGGTAGCCGACCTGCTCGTAGAAGTCGACGATCACTGGGTTGAAGGTGTCAGCCGACGTCTGAAGGCCCATCCGGTCGGCGATGGACTTGCCGTGGTCATACAGCCTCTTGAATGCCGGATTCTTGAGATATTGCGGGATCTTGCGCTTGCTCAATTTATTCTGACTCCCCGGCTCGGCGACGAACGGCAAGTGGGCGTACTCCGGTCGCGAGTAGCCGAGGCCGTCGATCATGAAGATCTGCCGCGGCGTGTTCGACAGATGCTCCTCGGCACGTATCACGTGCGTGATCTTCATGTCGAAATCATCGACGACATTGGCGAGGTGATAGAGGCACGTCCCGTCGACGCGCTGGATGACGTGGTCCTGTTCCCGGGCCCAGTCGAAACTGACATCACCGCGGATGTGGTCGCGGAACTCGCACTTGCCCGTGCGCGGCATCTCCAGGCGGACGACTGCCTGGCGGCCCTCGGCCTCGAAGCGGGCGCGCTCTGGGGGCGTCTTCGCCATCCAGCGGCGACTGTAAACGAACTGGCGTTTCTCGCGGTCGGCCGCGTCGCGCTCGGCTTTCGTCTCCTCCGGGGTGGCGTAGTCCCAGTAGGCGAGGCCCCGGTCGAGCAGCGTTCTGACCGCCTCCTGGTAGCGGGCGTTCTTCTGCGACTGGTAGTAGGGGCCATGCGGCCCGTCGACCTCGGGGCCCTCGTCCCAGGTGAGGCCGACCCACTTCAGGCCGTGCAGGATGGGGGCAAGGGCCTCCTCGACATTGCGCTGGGCATCGGTGTCGTCGATGCGCAGCAGGAACTTCCCGCCCTGCTGGCGCGCGAACAGCCAGTTGAACAGGGCCGTCCGCACTCCGCCGATGTGCAGGTAGCCGGTGGGACTGGGGGCAAAACGCGTGCGAGCCATGACGCCCTTTCGTGTGGATCTGAAACTGTGGGGCAGGTCGCTGACCTGCCAAATACCGGGCAGGTCAGCGACCTGCCCCACTCAGCGGGTGACGTCGTCGCCGAAGCGATCGCGCAGTTCGTGCTTGACGTGTTCATCGTGGACACGGTTGAAACGCAGGCGCAAGCGTCGCAGACGCAGCAGGGCGGAAGATCGCGCCAGCGCTAGTGCCCCGGCGTCACCGATATCGTTGCCGGACAGGTCCAGTTCCTCCAGCGCCTGCAGTGATCGTGCCTGGGCCAGCGCCTCCGCGCCCGTATCGGTCAGCCGGTAGTGGCTCAGGTTGAGATACGCAAGGTTGCCCAGGTAAGGAGAGGCCGCGAGGGCACGGGCGCCCGCGTCGTGGCTCTGCGTGTCGCTCAGGTCGAGCGAAACCAGCGGGGCCGCCCGCGCCGAGCCGGCCAGGACCATCGTCCCCTCGGCCTGCAGCGGGTTGACGTGCAAGTCGAGGACCGTGAACCCCGGCCAGCCCTGCGCCTGCAAGAGCGCCTCCAGGCCGGCGGCGCCGAGTTGCGTGCGGTACAGGTACAGTTCGCGCAGCCGGGGCAGAGACGCCCACGCCAGGGCCAGGGCTCCGGCATTGCCCAGGGGGTTGCAGGCAAGGTTCAGGCTGGCGAGTTGCGCCAGGTAGGGCGACGCGGCCAGCTGCTTGCTCTGCTCGGGTTCGAGCAGGTTGTAGCCAAGATCGAGCCAGCGCAGTCGGGCCAGCTCCGGAGCGGCGGCCAGGCCGGCGATGTGCTCCGTCGCCTCGTTGAAGCGCGCCTCGCGGATGGGCGTCAGGCCGAACACCTTGCGCCCGCCGCCCAGGACGTACTCAGCGGGGATGCGCACCCACTCGACGAAGCCGCGCACGAAGCGCCACTCACGCACCCAGGGCCGCAGCGGCGCGACCCAGTCCTTCTCGTGGGCGCCGAGAAGTTCCTGCTCGCGAGACCAGTTCTTCACCTGCCGCAGGTCGTCGACGCTCGGGCGCGAGCGCTCCACCTGAATGCGGATGAATTCGCCGCGCGGGTCCTCGCGCTCGTCGAGCCAGTCGGCGAAGA
Organism: Planctomycetota bacterium; assembly: GCA_016177925.1. Taxonomy (GTDB): domain Bacteria; phylum Planctomycetota; class Planctomycetia; order Gemmatales; family Gemmataceae; genus JACOUH01. Next base: position 10,113 of record JACOUH010000200.1, read on the forward strand.
TCAGGCGCACGTCATCGTCGTCGGGGTTCTCGATGATGGCCTGAAGGAATCCTTGGAGGCTCATGCGGGGTTCCCGGCGGTAGGTGATTGACGGCCATCGGTCATGGCCTTACGCTTGTGGAATTATGCCCGTCTCCGTTCTTTGCTGCAAGGAGCATCCTCATGAAGCCGCTGGTCCGTCTCCTCTCTCTGCTGCTGCTGGCTACCACTGCCCGCGCCGCGGACGATCCCTTGCGCGTCATCTCGTCCAACGAATGGCCGCGCGACGCCCGCCTGGGCAGGGCCAAGACCCTCAACGATTATTTCCCGATGGACGTCCCCGCGAGCAAGGAGGCGTGGGAGACCCGCCGCAAGGCGCTGCGCGAGCAGGTGCTGGTGGCCAACGGGCTGTGGCCGATGCCGGAGAAAACTCCTCTGCATGCCGTCATTCACGGCAAGATCGACCGCGACGACTACACGATCGAGAAGATCTTCTTCGCCAGCTACCCCGGCCACTACGTCACGGGCAACCTGTACCGGCCCAAGAAGGCCCGCGACAAGGTGCCCGGGGTGCTCTGCCCGCACGGCCACTGGAACAACGGCCGCTTCTACCAGGCCAACGAGGGCGAGGTCCAGGCGCAACTCAAGCAGGGCGCCGAGCAGACGGCGGAGGGAGCCCGCTTCCCCCTGCAGGCCCGCTGTGCCATGCTCGCCCGCCTGGGCTGCGTCGTCTTCCATTACGACATGGTCGGCGTGGCCGACAGCAAGCAAATCGGGCACCGCGCCGGCTTCACCGACGCCGAGGCCGAGCTGCGCTTGCAGTCCTTCATGGGGTTGCAGACCTGGAACAGCATCCGCGCCCTCGACTTCCTGCTGAGCCTGCCGGAGGTCGACGCGCGCCGCATCGGCGTGACCGGAGCGTCGGGCGGCGGCACGCAGACGTTCATGCTCTGCGCCGTCGACGACCGGCCGGCCGTGGCGTTCCCGGCGGTGATGGTGTCGACGGCGATGCAGGGCGGCTGCATCTGCGAGAATTGCTCCTACCTGCGTCAGAATGCTGGCAACATCGACCTGGCGGGACTGTTCGCCCCGAAGCCGCTCGCCATGTCGGGCGCCAACGACTGGACCATCGACATCGAGACAAAGGGCCTGCCCGAGCTAAAAGCGCTGTACAAGCTGTACGGCGCCGAGGACCGCGTGCTGGCGAAGTGCTTCCCGCAGTTCGGCCACAACTACAACCAGGTCAGCCGCGAGGTCATGTACAACTGGTTCAACAAGCATCTCGGCCTGGGAGAAAAGGAGCCGGTGACGGAGAAACCGTTCAAGCCGGTGCCGCCGAAAGAGCTGTCGGTCTTCGACGCCGAGTACCCGCTGCCAAAGGACGCCGTCGGCGCGGACGGACTGCGGAAGTTCATGACCGAGAAGTCGGAGGAGCAGATTACGGCCTTGCTGCCCAAGGACGCCGACTCGTTGCGAGCGTACCGTCGTGTGATCGGCACCGCCTTGCGCGTGATGGCCGGCGGTGAACTGCCGGAGACGTCGCAGGTGGAGATGACGCCGGTCGGCGACAAGGAGGTGCATGACGGCGTGACCTGGCGGCGTTTCCTGCTGGGCCGCAAGGGCGGCCGTGACGCGGTGCCAGCGGTCGGCCTGCGCGGCGAGGACTTCGACGGCACCGTCGTCGTGTGGATACACCCCAAGGGCAAGGCGAGCCTGGTGCAGGACGGCAAGCTAGTGCCCCAGGCACGCAAGATCCTTGACGCAAAGGCGGGCATCCTGGCCCCGGACGTGTTCTGGACAGGTGAGGCGAAGGGCGTTGTCGTCGTGGTGCGGCCCGACGCGAAGAAGCTGCAAGCACACAACCTGACCCCCGCAAAGGTAGAGCAGGCCATCGCGAAGGCGAAGACGAAAGCGATCGCGCTCGGCAACCTCGCGTTCCTGCTCCCGAAGGACGGTGCCGCGGAAGTGAGCCAGGCGATCCGCAAGGTCGTCGTGTCCGACGCGGGCCAGCCGGTCTTCGTGAACGACGTCGCGGAGCTAGCGCCGCGCGACACGCTGCCGGTCAGCGAGGGGTACGCTGGCTACACCTATGGCTACAACCGCCCGCTGCTGGCGAATCGCGTCCACGACATCCTGACGGCAGTCGCCTGTGCCCGGGCGCATGAGAAGACGAAGAAGGTCGATCTTGTCGGTTTCGACTCGGCAGGGCCGTGGGTGCTGCTGGCGCGGCCGCTGTGTGGCGACGCCGTGGCCCGCACCGCCGCGGACGTCGACGGCTTCCGCTTCGACAGGGTCCGCCGCACCGACGACGAGATGATGCTGCCGGGAGCGCTGAAGTATGGCGGCCTGCCCGCGCTGGCGGCCCTGACGGCGCCGGGCGAGTTGCTGACGCACAATCAGCGCGGCACCGGCTCGGGCCGCTGGCTGAAGGCGGTCTACAAGGCAGCGAAGGCCGCCGACCGCGCGCAGGAGAGCGGCACGAAGCTGAGCGCGGCCAAGGTCGTCGACTGGCTGTTGCGTTGATACCCCTCGGCGAGCGGGGGGTGTCAACCCCCCGGTGGATCGAATTACCGGGGGGTTCACACCCCCCGCTCGCCAATTCTCGGGGGACCGGCCATGTCCACGGCACCGACAGCGTGGGTCGGCTCCGCCGGCGGGCCGACGCCGTACCTGGAGACGCCCCTGACGGATCGCGTCTGGCGGGCTCCGCTGGTCCCCGTCGCCCTTGCCTTTTCGGCGGGAATCCTCCTCGATCGCTTTTGTTCCCTTCCCCTCGCCGGTAGCTTGTTCGCCGCCGTCGTCATGCTCGCCGCGTGGACGGCGACTCTTCGGGGGCGCTCGCCGGGGCTGCCCCTGGTTTACATGGCCCTGGCGGTGGCCGCCATCGGTTCCGCTTACCATCATTTCCGCTGCGATACGGTCTCGGCCGACGATATTAGCCATCTCGTCGACGCGGACCCGAAGCTGGTCGAGCTGCGCGGCTTCCTCGACGCGGAGCCCGTCGTGCAGCGGCCGGAAGCCGACCCACTCCGGTCGTTTGAGCGCGAAGGACCCAATGCCGGTTCGACAATGTCGGTTTTGCGTGTCTCGGAGTACCGCCTGCGCGGGGAATGGATGCCCGTGTCGGGCCGGGCGCAGCTGCTTGTCGCTGGAGTGCTGCCGAATCTGCACACCGGCGACGAGGTGGAAGTCGTAGGCCGTCTGCAGGAGCCGGAGGGGCCGGCCAACCCGGGTGAACGCGACTTTGCCTCCGAGCTGCGCGAGCAGGGTATCCGCGCCGTACTGCGCGTGCAGAAGGGCCCCGACGGTGTCACACGCCTGGAGATGGGCGGGACGTGGTCGCCGGGCGCCTGGCGGGCGCGTGTCCGTGGCTGGGGCGTGCGGGCACTTCAACAGGCGATGCCTGAGCGGCAGAGTGGACTGGCGGCGGCGCTGCTCTTGGGCGAGGGCTCCCTGCTCGGCCGGCGCGAGTGGGACCGCTACATCCGCACCGGCGTCATCCACGTCCTGGTGGTTTCCGGGCAGCACCTGGTCGTGCTGGGCGGGTTCATCTGGCTCTGCCTGCGCTTCGCCCAGGTGCGACAGCGGCGCGGCGTCCTCGTGGTGATCGTGCTGCTCTGGGTCTACGCTTTCCTCACGGGGATGCGGCCGTCGGTGCTGCGGGCGACGCTGACGGTCAGCGTCTTCGGCGGCGGGCTGCTGGTGCGCCGTCCTGTCATCGCGGCCAACGCCCTGGCCCTGGCCTGGCTGCTGGTGCTCCTGCTCGACCCGGCCGACGTCAACGACATTGGCTGTCTGCTCTCCTTTTTGTGCGTGGCGGGCCTCTACTGGGACCACGGCCGCCAGCTGGCGACGCACGCGGACGTCGACCCCCTGGACCGTCTCCTGGACGAGGCGCGGCCGGCCTGGCAGCGGTGGTTGCTGGGGCTAGGACAGGTCGTGCTGGCTCACTATCTCGTCACGTTGGGGTTGTGGCTGGTCGTGACCCCGCTGGTGGCAGCGCGGCTGCACTTCGTCCCGCTCACCGGGCTGCTAATCGGCCCGCCCGTCGTTCTGCTGACCTCGCTGGCCCTGGTCGCCGGCTTCCTGTACCTGCTGGCGTCCTTGCTGCTCGGACCGCTGGCGGTGCTCTTCGCCTGGCCGGTGCGGTTGTGTCTGTCTGCGTGCGATTGGTTGGTCGAGTTAGGAGACGGCCTGCGGACGCGGCACGGCTACGTCAGTGACGTGCCCGGCTGGTGGGTCTGGGGCTTTTATCTACTGCTGGGGGCGGGTTTGCTTCTGGAGCGCTCGCGTCGCCTCTGGCGCTGGGCGCTGCTGGTCGGGCTGGCGTGGCTGTGCGTGGGACTGCTGGCAGGGGCGGCCTCTTTCCGGCCGGACGAGCTGCGCGTGACCTTCCTGGCGGTCGGCCACGGCGGCTGTACGGTCATCGAGACGCCCGACGGCCGGACGCTGCTCTACGACGCCGGCTCGCTGCGCGGTCCCGACGTGGTGCGACGCCAGATCGCTCCGTTCCTATGGCAGCGCGGCATTCGCCGTATCGACGAGGTCTTCCTCTCGCACGCCGACCTCGACCACTTTAACGGCGTGAGGGATTTGCTGGACCGGTTCGCGATCGGGCAGATCACCTGCACCCCCTCGTTCGACGAGAAAAACAACGCCGCAGTGCGGCACATCCTGGCGGTGATCGAAAAGCACAAGGTGCCGGTGCGGCGCGTCTGGCGTGGCGACCGCCTGGACGCCGGCGAAGTGGAGATCGAGGTGCTGCACCCGCCGGAGAAAGGTCCAGAAGGGATCGAGAATGTGCGCAGCCTGGTGCTACATGTACGTCACGGCCGGCAGGCGCTTCTGCTAACCGGCGATCTGGAGAGCGTTGGCCTCGACCAGGTGCTCCGCCGTCCACTGAAGGGCAGAATCGATGTGCTCATGGCCCCACATCACGGCAGTCGCCGCATCGGCAACTTGCCGGGACTCATGAGCTGGGCGCGGCCGCAGGTGGTCGTCGCCTGCCAGGAGCGACCGCGCTCGCGTGCCGACTCGAAGAACCCATACGAGTCGAATGGAGCGCGTTTCCTGGGCACCTGGCCGCACGGCGCCGTTTCCATTCGCAGTCACGCCAGCGGCATGGTCGTCGAGACGTTCGCGACGAAGGAACGATTCGTGGTTCGTCCGGGCAAACGCGTCGAGAAATGAGAGGATGGGGAGGGATTCCTGGGCCTGCCGCCATTCTACGCAATGCGGGGAGAGTTGACAGCAGCCCCAAGCGCCAGCGCGGGGACAGACGTCCCCGCGCTGGCGCTTGGGGCTGCTGTCAGACTGTCCCGCGTCGAGTATAAACCAAGTTGTGTGTCTTGTCTTGCGAGGGAGGAGGGCGGGGGTATGTTGCAGTACAAGGCGGGCTACAAATTCGTCGAAGGGGGGGTCCACGCTCAGGTGCTGGACTTCCCTGCTGCCATCACCTGCGGTGGCGATCTCGCCGAAGCCAGGCGGTTGCTGGCCGTGGCCTTGATCGACGTGGCGGAGACCTTGTTGGGGTTGGGGCAGCCCTTGCCGGTGCCCAATCCACAACTCAGCGACGTGGAGATGGACGTCGAGGAACCGATCTATCTCCACTTGCGGGCGAGTTCTGCCGTGGAGGAGGTGCCCGCAGGGGTGGTGGCTCCGTGAAGCGGCAAGAGCTGGTCCGCCATCTACTTGCGCACGGCTGCCGGCTGCTGCGCGAGGGCCGCGGTCACTCGGTGTGGGTCAACCCGGCGAACGGACGACAGAGTTCGATCCCGCGACACCGGGAGATCAATGAATACACCGCTCGCAGGATCTGTCGTCAGTTGGACATTCCGGAGCCATGAACTGGGGAAATCAGTGCCTTTGCGGGGGCTGCGGTGGGCCGAACGCCCCGTTCAGCAGCCGGGGCCGTCGAGACGTTCGGCACGAAGGAACGCTTCGTCGTCCGGCCGGGGCGAATCGGACGCTGAAAGCACGTTACAACCTCCGTGCTCGCGCTCGAGCGGGATGAGGCATGAGACTCCCTACGCTGCTTTCGCTGCTGTTCGGCGCACGGGGTCGCGCGATCCTGCGTGTCGCGCGGTACCTGCCTCCCTTCTACCGCGCCTGCTACGTTGCCTCCCTGGCGGAGAACGGAATGCTGGGCGTGCTGGCGTCCGCCGTCGTTCCGTTCGAGGAGCTGGTCGCGCGGTTCTGCCCAACCGGGAACCAGGGCGAACGGGATGCCCTCGACGCCTGGCTGGGCCTCGGGGTCAGCCTGAAAGAACTGAAAGGGACGGCGCAAGGGTATGGGCTGCGTGGCCGGCTGTCGCGCCAGCTTTCCCGGCCCGAAAACGACGCGGCGCTGGCGCTGCTGCAGAGCATGGTCCGCCACCACCATCGTTTCTTGACGGAAAGCCTGACCCGACTGCGCTCCGGCACGCGGTTCACCCTCGCGGACCTGGACGGCCAGGTGGTTGCCCGTGCCGCTCGCGCCCTCGAGCCGGTCGTGCTGGACGCCCTCAATGTCGAGGTCCCTTGCGGGGGGCCGTTCCAATTGCTCGACATCGGGTGCGGCTCGGCGGGCTACCTTCGCCACGCGGCCGCGCGGAACCACGAGCTGACCGCCCTCGGACTGGAACTCCAGCCCGAACTCGTGGACGCCGCCCGGCGAAACGTCGCCGCGTGGGACCTGGCCGAACGAGTGCGCATCGAAGCGGCTGACGTTCGGAAACGCACGCCCGAGGCGGTGTACGACCTCGTGACGCTGCACAACAATGTCTACTATTTCCCGGTGGACGCCCGGGTATCGCTGTTGCGGCACCTGCGCGGTTTCCTCAAACCCGCCGGCCGAATCCTTGTCACGACGCACTGTGTCGGCACCAGCAGCGGCGCGTGCATCGGCCTGTTTGCAGCCCTCACCGAAGGCTGCGGCCGCCTGCCGCGCCACGAAGAGATGATCGCTCAGTTACACGAGGCGGGGTATGAGCACGTCAAGGGACGGCAGTTGATTCCTTGCGACCCGTTCGTCGCCTTCACCGCAGCCAATCCTCTCGCGTCCGTGAAGTGATGCGTTCTCCTTCTCGGACGCGGGATGCACGTCTAGCCCGTCCGGCGCTCCAGTTGGTACAATCCCGATCTCGCCCCCGGCGTACCCGTGCGGCCGGAGTCGACTCGAACAAAGTAGTGCCCCATGCTGAGCGTTTCCGAAGCGCAATCCCTGATCCTCGAAGCGGTGCGTCCGCTACCGGCGGAGACGGTCCCGCTCACGCCCGCTGCGCTCGGACTCGTCCTTGCCGAAGACGTCGTCAGCGACATCGACTCTCCGCCCTACGACAAGGCCCTCATGGACGGCTATGCGGTCCGCTCCGCCGACCTCGCCGAGGGAGCCAACCCGCTGGCCATCATCGAGGAGATCACCGCCGGGCGGACGCCGCAGAGGACGGTCGGGCCAGGGCAGACCGCACGCATCATGACGGGGGCCCCGGTGCCGACGGGAGCAGATGCCGTCGTCGCGGTCGAGCGCACCCGGTTGCTCGAGGACGGCCGGGTGCGGATCGAGGAGCGGGATGTCCGTCCGGGTCGCAATATCCTGTCGCGCGGCCGCGAGATGCGCAGCGGCGAGACGATTCTCCAGACCGGGGCGGTTCTCCGGCCGCAGGAATTCGGACTACTTGCCGCAGTGGGGCGGACGGGCGTCCGAGCGGTGCCGGCGCCTCGCGTCGCCGTCCTGTCCACCGGCGATGAAGTCGTCGACGCTTCCCAGGTGCCCGGCCCCGGACAAATCCGCAACGGCAACGGTCCCATGCTCGTCGCCCAGGCGGCCCGAGCCGGCGCAGTGCCGCGTTTCCTTGGCATCGCTCGCGACGAGGTGGGACACCTTCGCGCGCTGATCTGCGAAGGACTGGAAGCAGATGCCCTGGTGCTCAGCGGCGGTGTCTCGGCGGGCAAGCTCGACCTGGTGCCGGGCGCGCTGCAGGACCTCGGCGTGCGGCCGCATTTCCACAAGGTGGAGATGAAGCCGGGCAAACCAATGTTCTTCGGGACGCGTCCCCCCTCACCCTTCCCCTCTCCCCCCGGGGGAGAGGGAATATCTGTTGTCCCCTCTCCCCCGGGGGGAGAGGGAAGGGTGAGGGGGGGCCCGAGCGCAACGGCTGTCTTCGGCCTGCCGGGCAACCCGGTCAGCGCCCTGGTCTGCTTCGAGTTGTTCGTGCGGCCCGCGGTGCGAGCCCTGCGCGGCGAGCCCGAGCCGGGCCCGCGCCTGCTCCGCGCCGTACTTGCCGAGGACTTCCCCTACCGCACCGACCGGCCGACGTACCACCCCGCCCTGCTGTCCGCCGGCGAACGCGGCTGGCAAGTGCGCATCGTGCCGTGGTTCGGCTCGCCCGATCTCCGTGCCCTCACCCGAGCCAATGCCCTCGCCCTGCTGCCGGTGGGCGACCACCAGCACCGGGCGGGACAGGAACTGTCCGTCCTCCGGCTTTCTGACGAGGGGATTTGATGTCTCTCGCGAGCGAAACGAGCCGGGCACTCGAGCCGCAACCCTTGCCCGCCATGTATGCAAAGCCCTCCGCCGTGCCGTGGGCGACGCCCGAGCGGCGGCTCGTCTTCTGCGCGCTGGCGACTTCCGGGCTGCTCTATCTCTGCTATTTCCCCGTCGCCTGGGGATTCCTGGCCTGGGTCGCGCTGGTGCCACTGATCGGCCTGGTGCGGTCGGCGGCGCGGCTGCGCTGGGTCTACGGGTCCGCGTACCTGTGCGGCCTGGCGTTCTACCTGCCGGCGATCCAGTGGATGCGCGTCGCCGACCCGCGCATGGTCTTCACCTGGATCGCCCTCTCCTTCTGGTGTGCCGCTTACCTGACTCTTGCGATCTTCCTTGCCCGCAAGCTGGATCGGCGCACGCCGTTGCCGCTGGCGCTGACGCTGCCGGTCGCCTGGACGGCGGTGGAGTTCATCCGCGCTAACTTCCTGGGCGGCTTCCCGTGGTATCTCCTCGGCTACAGCCAGCACCGCTTCGACACGCTCATCCAGGTAGCGGACGTGACGGGTGTCTACGGCCTGAGTTTCCTGCTCGTCGCTGTCAATGCCCTGGTCTTCGAGTGGCTCTATCGGCTGGGTTGGGTGGTTCGGTGGTTAGGTGGTGAGGTGGTTGGGCCGCCAGAAGGGGGCGCGGCCTTTCTCCACTCAACCACCCACCCACCCAACCACCCAACCACCCAACCGAGACGGCCCGTGCTGGCCTTCCAGTCCGCCGTCGCACTGCTCGTATTCGCGGGTTGCCTGGGCTACGGTTCGTGGCGCCTGGGGCAGGCGGACTTCCGACCGGGACCGCGCATCGCCCTGATCCAGAGCAACATGCCGCAGCAGATACGCAACCAGCGAGCCAACGGGGACAGCGAGGAGGCAAAGGAAGCCCGGCGGGTCATGGAGAAGGACGCCATGGCCCTGAGCGAACTGGCGGCGCCCCCCAAGCGCTCCGTCAAGCGGCTGCCCCTCCTCGTCGTCTGGCCTGAGACGAGTTACCCTGTCGACTGCTGGAATCAAGTCGTCACGCAGCGGCCCCGCGAGCACTGGCCGAAGGGCCTGCGGAGGGACATCGAGCGGGCCGAGGGGTGGGCCCGCGAGGTCGCCGCGGACCACCGCACCAACGTCCTGCTCGGCCTCAACGTGACCGAGACGCGGCCGGAAGAGGACACGATGCGGCGCTACAACTCGGCCCTGCTGATCGGCCCTGACGCGCGCATCAAGGGGCGCTACGACAAGATCCATCGCGTGCCGTTTGGCGAGTTCGTACCGTTCCGCGAGATGCTGCCGTTCATGAATCGCTTCGCGCCGTACGATTTCGAGTACAGCATTGCCGCGGGAGAAAGCCAGGCCTGCCTGCCGCTGGGCGCGTATCGCTTCGGGGTAGTCATCTGCTACGAGGACACCGACCCCAGCCTGGCCCGCGAGTACGTCAACCCCGCCCGCGGCGACAAGGCTGATTTCCTTATCAACATCTCCAACGACGGCTGGTTCGACGGCACCAGCGAGCACGAGGAGCACCTGGCGATCTGTCGCTTCCGTGCCATCGAGAGTCGTCGTGCCGTCGCCCGCTCGGTGAACATGGGCATCTCGGCGGTGATCGACGGCAACGGCCGCGTGCTGACGCCGGAGGTGGTCGGCCGTGAGGACGGGGCGTTCCTGTGGGACCTGGATAACAGCCCGGCGTCGGCGGAATTGCCGGTCGGACGCTGGGGCGAGTTCAAGAAAGTGCCAGGCGTGCTGTTCGCTACGATCCCGCTGGATGACCGCGGCAGCCTCTACGCCCGCTGGGGCGACTGGCTGCCCCTGTCGTGCTGGGCCCTGATCGGGGCGACGCTGCTCGTGCTGTTCGTGCGTCGTCGTCTTTCGACCCCTGCCCCCTGAGGAGGAAAGTAGCCCACCGCTCCGCGGCGGGGAAAAGGACCGCCGCGGAGCGGCGGTCTACTCTCCCTTGCCCGCGGTGCTATTTCGTTAGCCGGAAATCCGTCATGAACCCGGCCGAGCGGCCCTCGCATCTGCGCACGACTTTCGGGCCTGGGCATCCTCTGCCGAAGCCCGTCTGCCGTCTCGGCCTGGCGACGCGCGGCAACACCGGCCTGTCTGCCGCCGACGTCCATCACGCCGTCACGCGCGGCGTCAACTTCCTGAACTGGTGTGGTGTCCCGGACGGGTTGAGCGAGGCAGTCGGCGGGCTGGGGGCGCGGCGGGCCGAGGTAATGGTCTGTGTACAGTTCGAGGCTCGCACCGCGGCAGAGGCTGCGTCGGAACTGCGAGGCATCCTGCGGCAACTGCGCACCGACTACGTCGACGTGCTCACCTTCTACTACGTCGAGCATACCTGGGAATGGCGAGAGATCATCGGGACCGGCGGGGCGCTGGAGTATTGCAACGCAGCGCGGCGCGATGGCCTGGTCCGCCGGCTCGGGCTGACCAGCCATCAGCGCCGGCTCGCCGCCGAGGCCGCTCGCAGCGGGTTGCTCGACCTGCTGATGATCCGCTACAACGCAGCCCATCGCGGCGCCGAGACAGACGTCTTTCCCTCTACCGATGCGCTGCAGATGCCGGTGATCGTCTACACCTGCCTTCGCTGGGGCGCCTTGCTGCGCGGCACCCCCGACGACCCGCCCGGTTTCGTCGTGCCGCGTGCCCCGGCGTGGTATCGCTTCGCCCTGCAATCACCGTCGGTCGCTGTGGCCCTGATGGCGCCGGACGGCCGGCCCGAACTGGACGAGGACCTGACGGTGCTGGACGCTGACGCCCCGCTGCCGGAGGACGAATACCGCCGCCTCGCGGAACATGGCCTGCGCGTCCGGGCACACGCTGGCACTTTCCCGTAAGACAAGGCGAGCGGGGGGTGTGAACCCCCCGGTAAAACACACTGGGGGGTTCACACCCCCCGCTCGCCTCACAACTCCGAAGAGGCATCCCCATGCTCCGCGACCACGCGCGTACCATCTGGCAGTCCGCCGTCGATGCCGCCGACCCACGGCAACTGGTCCGCGACGCCCTGAACGACCCGGCGCTGCCGCTGCAACAGGCGCTCGCCGGGGCGCGACGCATCCTTGTTGCCGGGGCCGGCAAGGCAGGGGCGGCCATGTGCCTTGGCGTCGAGGACGCGCTCGATGAGGCGGCCCTCGACAAGCTGCAAGGGATCGTCAACATCCCCGACTTTTCCGAGCCGCCTCCGTTGAAAAAGTTGACGCTGCACGGGGCGCGGCCGGCCGGAAGCAACCACCCCACCGCCCGCGGTGTCGAAGGCGCGGAGAAGATCCTCGCGCTGTTCGCCGGCGCGGGGCCTGACGAGGTCGGCCTTTGCCTGATCTCCGGCGGCGGCTCTGCCCTGCTGCCTGCCCCTGTCGAGGGCGTCTCGCTCGAAGACAAGCAGCAGGTGACCCGCCTGCTGCACGCCTGCGGGGCGACCATCAACGAAATGAACGCGGTCCGCAAGCACCTCTCGCGCGTCAAGGGCGGGCGACTCGCGCAGGCGTTCCTCGGCGAGGGGCGCCCCGAGGGCGGCCGGGCCCTCTTCAGCCTCCTCATCTCCGACGTGATCGGCGACCCGCTCGACGTCATCGCCTCCGGTCCGACCGCGCCTGACCCGACCACCTTCCAGGCCGCTCTCGAGGTCCTCAACAAGTATCAGCTCATGCCGCAGGTGCCGCAGGCGGTCCGCGACCACCTGGAACGCGGCTCCCGCGGCGACATCCCCGAGACGCCCAAGACCCTTTCCGGGAAAGTTCACAATCTCATCCTGGGGAACAACGCCCGCTCGCTGCGAGCCGCCCAGTGTACCGCGGAGCAACTTGGCTATCGCGTCCTCAACCTGGGCTCCTTCCTCGAGGGCGAGACGCGCCATGCGGCCGTCACCCTGGCTGGCGTCGCCCGCAGCATCCTTGCCGACGCCGTCCCCATAGCTTCGCCGGCCTGCGTCCTGTCCGGCGGCGAGACGACTGTGACCTTGACGGAAGGACACGGCCTCGGCGGACGCAACCAGGAGTTCGTCCTCAGTGCCGCCCTGTACCTCAGCCAGTGTACGACGGCCCACGACACCGACCGCTGGCTCGTCCTCAGCGGGGGGACCGACGGTGAGGACGGGCCCACGGATGCTGCTGGCGCCCTCGCGGACGCCGACACTATCCGCCGCGCCGCTGTCCACGGGCTCAATCCCCAGTCCTTCGTCGACCGCCACGATGCCTATCCTTTCTTCCAGGCCATCGGCGACCTCGTCCAGACCGGGCTCACCAATACCAACGTCATGGACGTGCGCGTCTTCCTGATCGGCTGAAGGAAGAACTTTCACCACTCGCGCCGGGCCGGTTGTAAGGATTGCACAAAAAGCGCCCGCACTTGGAGGATGAGGGGCAGCGAAACAAGAATTCACAACTCCTTGTCCCGCTGAGACTTGGGAAACAGAGATGATTCTATTGGACAGATTGGCACGAGCCTTGCATAAGATTTACACATGAGGCGAGGGCAGGACAATCGAAAGGTTGTGCCCGCCAGCCTCCGACGGGGCTGGAACAGAAGCGGGTCCGGAGTGATCCGGGCCCGCCGGTGAGCCTGGGCTGGCAGGGAGCCCACTTGACATCCCAGGCAGCACCGCTCACTCGAGACTTCCTCTTTGCAATCCGGCCGGGACCTTCCCATCCCTGCCGGTGTTGAACCCCGGGCCGTTCCGACCCCGGCCCGGGTATAAAGCGCGGAGAACGGTGCCGCCCGTGCGACCCTGAACCGACCCAGCATGGCCGGCACCCCTCCGCCTTCCAAGTTCGGCCTCCGACCCGGGCTGAGATCGCCAAACTACCTCCCTTCCCTCCCCGCGCCGCTCACCCCGGCGCGGTTTTTTATTTTCCTCACAGAATGCCGTACTCCGCGAACACCTCGCGGACGCTCCGCCCTTTCGCCAGCTCCTCGCGCACCCGGTTTTCGCCGCGCACTTTTTCCAGGGCGCGGGCAAGCGCTTGCTCGGCGAGCGACTGCGGCACGACCACCACGCCATCGATGTCGGCGAAGACGAGATCGCCCGGCCGCACCAGGCAGTCGCCGAGGCGGATCGGCTGGCCCATGCTGATGGCGTCGAGGCGGCCCTTGGAGTCCAGCGGCGAGAAGCCGGAAGCGAACACCGGGAAGTCCATGTCCAGGATCTTTGCCGTGTCGCGCGTCAGGCCGTCGAGGACGACGCCGACCGCTCCGTGCGCCCGGGCCGCCGTCGACAGCAGTTCGCCCCACAGAGCGCTGGTGCGGTCGCCGTTGGTTGTGGCTACCAGGACGTCACCGGGCCGCAGCGCGTCGATGCACTCCAGCTCCTTCGCGTAGGGTTGCTCCGGCTCAGCGGCAACGGGCACGGCGCTGAGCGTGACCGCCCGGCCGAAGAGCCGCCACTCCTGCCGCAGCGGACGCACTGACGGCGGCAGGGCGCTGCTGCGATGGCCCAGACCATCGAGCACATCGGCCAGGACGGCGCTATACAACTGATCGCGGTGCGGCAGGTAGGTCGTCAGGAGGTCCGGCATGGGTCTCTCGTTCTTGGTAGGACGGATTTCCAATCCGTCCGGGCTTCACGCACGGACGGTTTGGAAAACCGTCCTACGGGTGCCAAGCCCCAAGCGGCGGAGTGGGGCGCTCCACCCCAGGCGTTTCAAATGCCGCGGCGTTTGACGGCCAACTTGCCTTCGTCGATGAGGCGCTCGAGGTCGTCGCGACTGAGCGTCTTTGATGGCACTCCCTGGGCCGGCACTTCCAACTTCGACACCCAGGCGACTGCGTTCAGCAGCAGCATGCGGAAGTTGTCGTCGGCGAGGTTGGCGTGCTTGTGGTATCCGGTGAAGCCAAAGCCGCGGCCGCCGTCGGGACGGTCGTAGGCCCATGCCATCACCTGCTTCTTGCCGGCCGACACCGCCTCCCAGACAGCCGGGTTGCCGCCGTGCGACGACGACTTCTTGCCTTCGCCCTGGATCGTCTTCAACGGCGGCAGGGCGTACAGGATCGGTGTGACGCGCTGCATCTCGTCGACGAAGCGCATGTGATAATACCACTCGTCATTGATCGCGAAGGGCTTGACGCCGCGCGTGGTTTCGTGCTTGGGGAGTTCCTTGAACTCCGGCGTCCACCACGGATTGACGGACCAAAACGTCTCGAAGTAGCCGCCGAGCCACTTGAGGTAGTGCTGTCCCTGGTCGCCCTTGTTGACCTCGACGCCGTAGTGGATCGCCATGAAGCCTGCCCCGCGTGCCGTGGCCGCCTTGACCGCCGGGTTGACCGCAGAGCCGCCGTGATTCAGCAGGACGATGACCGTGTCGGCATGCTTGAGGTCCTTGGGCCACTTGTCCTTGGTGTGGACGACGGCGTAGGCGTTGGGAAACTCGGTGTTGATCGTGCGCGCCAGGTAGATGGCGCCGGCGAGGAACTCGTGATTGCCGCGCGGCCCGTGCGGTGCGGTATCGGCGATGAAAACGATCTTCTTGACGCCTCGTATCGCCTTCTGGCCCTCGTAGTTGAAGATGTCGCGCTCATCTTTGTCCGCCGCCATCGCGGTGGTTCCCAGCAGGGCGAGGCCAAGGCTCAGGACGGCGACGAGAGACCAGCGAGAACGAGAGAAACGTGAACGCATGACAGCACCTCGCTCGAAAGGGGTGAATCGTGGGGAAGACGGTCGTCACAGCCGCGGGGTCGCGGGCTTGTGCGGCGCCTCGAAGGCGTTGGCGCCCTTGACCTTCACCTTGCGCTTGTAGACGCGATCGCCGCAGGTGGCGAACAGCGTGTCGAAGTTGTCGCCGCCGAAGCAGAGGTTGGCGATCTTGCCGTTGGGCGTGGGAATGATGCAGTTGACGCGGCCGGCCTGGTCGCACACCTGGATGCCCATCCGCGTTGCGACGTAGAGACGCCCATCACGGTCGACGCGCATGCCGTCGGCACCGCTGTCGTCGGTGGTGTCGGGGACGTGGAGGTGGAAGTACTTCTGCTTGTAGGCGAGCGAGCGGTCGGGCTGGACCTGGTAGCTGTAGACCCAGTGGCTGCGGCTGTCGGCGACGTACAGGAGCGTCTGGTCGGGCGAGAGGGTGACCCCGTTGGCGAACTTCAGCCCCGTGTCGACAACACGTTTCTCGCCCTTGGGACTGATGTACCAGACCTTGCTCGGCGTCCTGCCGTCCACGAAGGGCTCGGTGACGTAGAGGCCGCCGTCGTGGCAGACGACGAGGTCATTGCCGCGGATGCCTTCGGCAATGACGTCGATTGATTTATCGCGGAAGGAGTAGGCGAGGATCTGGCTCACACCGCTGGCGGCAGCGTATAGCCGGCCGTCGGGGCCAAACGCCTGACCGTTGGCTTTGAAGTTCGAGCGGCGGAAGCGGATCACCTTACCGTCGAGGTGGATCTTCCAGGTCGTGCTGTTGGGGATGTCGTTGAAGAAGACCTCGCCCTTGACGTTGGCGGCTGGGCCTTCGGTGAACCTGTAGCCGTCCGCGACCAGCGTCCACCCCTCGCCGGGGAAGAGGATCTCGCGCAACTGTGCCGAGCCGGCGCCGGCCTTGACGGGGGCCGGCCAGTCCTTCCACAGCCAGCGCATCGCCTCGGGAAAGACCTGAGTGGCGTGCCGGCCGTCGTGTCCGCCGTCGCCCCAGGCGTGGTTGACCTCGCAGCCGGTGAAGGTGAGAGCACGCTCCATCTCCTGGTTGGCCATCCACCAGTCGCCACCGTAGATGTTCAGGTCGTTCTTGCCGTCCTGGAGGAAGACACGGATCGGCTTGGGCTCGAACTTACGGATCAGCGTCGGGTAGTTGTTGCCGCCGCGCAGGCCGACGTAGGTGCCGATGGCACTGAAGACCCGACGGAAGGCGTCAGGCCGCTCCCACGCCGCCGTAAAAGCGCAAATGGCCCCACTGCTGGCACCGCCGATGCAGCGGTCGTTGCCGTCCTTCGACAGTCGGATCGGTCTACCGTCTGCCGTGGTCTTCTTCTCGACCTCGGGGAGCAACTCCTCCAGCAGGAAACGGGCGTAGTTGTCGCCGAGGCCGTCGTACTCGTAGCTGCGGTTGAAGCGATCCAGCGCCTTGTCCGAGGGTGCCTTCACCCTGCCGTGCATGACGAACACGCCAATGACGACTGGCATTTCCTTCTGGTGGATGAGTCGGTCGAAGACAGCCGGTGCGTTGTACTGGATGCCGTCCTGGTTGACGTAAACGCAGGCCGGTTTCTTCGGATCGTACTGCCTGGGGACATAGACCCAGTAATCGCGGACCGTGCCGGGAAAGATCTTGCTCTTGTCGAAGGTGTACTTCTTCACCTCGCCCTTGAGCACGTCGGTCGTCTGCCCGTCGGCACGGAGGATAGCCAGCGGGAGAAGCAGCAGGGCCAGGGACCATGCGAAAACGGGGAAAGCGAGTCGCTGCACGGTCGGGTCCTTTCTTGTGGGGCAGGTCGCTGAC
>JACOUH010000201.1 GCA_016177925.1 Planctomycetota bacterium
CTTTCGCGCTGGGCAGACCTAGAGATGGAGTTGGTGCGCTGCAGTTTTCGCCTGCGATTTACCGCAGCGGCCCCTTACCGTCTCCGTCGCTCGCGGATCTGTTGGAAATGGCTGAGGAGTTTGGCCGCGACCGTGTACTGGGCCCCTCTTTCGATCGTAAAGTTGAGGAAGCGCATCTCCAGCAAGCCGGCATCAGCTTTCATAGTGGGGAAGATTTTGTTCGGGTGTGGTATCTTTCCGATGGAAGGAACATCATGCTTGCCACTTATGTGTGCAAGTGGAACCAACGGAATAAAGAATTGTCGGAGTGCGAGTCTATTGTAAAGAGTCTTTCGTTTATTGAGTAGTTCTACTGCGCGAATTCGCCAAATTCCCCGTGACCTCGGTATCTTGAAACCAGCAACGTCGACCGCAATCGCTATCTGGTGAGAAACGATGAGCCACGACCGCGATCCCGGGTCCGCTACCAAGCCAAGAGCCTATTTCGACCCGGACACCCTATTCTCCTTGGCCGTGCCGCCTGGGTGGCTGGTGGACACCTCCGGGCAGCAAGGGAGTAAAGTAACCTTCTTTTGCCCGGAGGTCGAGGACAACTTCCGGACCAACGTCACGGTCGTCGTCCAGCCCCTCGCCCCACTCACTCCGGAAGAGTTCGTCACGCTGAGCCGCCTGCAGATCAAGCAACTATCCGGCAACAGTCGGCTCGCCGTTGACCAGGAGGAGGACCGCCCGGCCGGCGCGCGCACTTTCGAGTGGACTGCACTCAAACTCTTCCCGATACCGCTGCGCTTCCGGCAAAGGATCGTTGTGGACAGGGGGATGACTTACGGGGTGATCTGCACCGCGCCGATGCACCGCTTCGAGGACTACCGCGAACTATTTGACGCCACCCTGAGTTCCTTCCACATCCACGATCCCAACGAACCGTAACGTGACCCGACTCGGGCTACCTTCCTGAAGGGGATCAGAATGGAAGAAACGATCAGACCTGCAACGCCCACCGATCTCTGCTCCGACTGGGAGGTGCCGAAGGAGTTGATCGAGTTGATGGCTCGGATTCGGGCGGAAGAGGCAGCCCCGGTAAGGCTGCTCGTCAAGTACGAGTAAGCGGGCGGCCCTGCAGCAGTTGTCGAGCAAGGGAGCGCTGAAGCCCGCCGACGTCAAGCAGGCGATCTCTAAACTCGGTATTGATCCGGAGAAGCTGGACCCGCTGCGGGCGTAGGGCGCCCATCGGGTTGGGCACTCTGGCCCGTCGAGGCATGGCGGATCGCGGCCCAATCGATGACCGCAACCCAGCAGTGTTCTTCTTCCGAGAAGGATACGATGCCGTCGACCAGCAACTCATCCAACTGCCCGGTGTTGTCGAGATCATCGGAGTACAACGTCAGGACCAGTCCTTCGCGCAGCTCGACCTGCTGTTGCGAGAGATCTTCCACGGTGCCGACACAATTCAAGCGCAGCCGGCCGTGGGGGTCCGCATTATGAAAGTCTGCGTAGACTCTCGGTTTGCTCATGCTGGCGCTCCTTTCATCATGGCTTCCTGGCGGGATTGGGAATGGTCGGCGTGAGCAGACGGCTCACCTCTTCGGGGCTCAGGCCGACCAGGGTTGCATGATGCGGGCTGCGGCCAGAGGTCCGTACGACGTCACCGCCAGCAGCACGGATCGCGCCGACGGTCGTCACTCCGACCTGACCGTGGGGTATGGCTGCTGCCAGATCCTCCACGGAAAGCCCGTCCGCGCATTCAACCGATGCTCCCGTCACGCCGCTCGGATGCGTTGCGATTCCGCGCCGCAGGTCCCCCGGGAGATTTCGCCCGCCCCGAACCACCAGCGCTTCGTCAGGAATCCGTTCCGCCATCGCAAACGTCTCCTGTGCCTCTTGGCGGAGTCTGGCTCAGACCGGCATCGCATCACCTCCTGCTTCATCCTACCGGAAGGCCGACTCTCCAAGCAATCGCGTTAGCTCAGCCACCCGGCACCGTCGACACAACGCCGACGCCCGTGGCCCATTCTGCTGTCTCCTGCTCAGGATTCCCGATCCGTGAGCCAGCGATAGGATACAAGAGATGGGTAGCCAGACGGTCCCGAGGTTTCTCACGGGACGCGGCGATACCAGCGGCGATGCAGCCATGACCGAGATCAAACTGCCGGGCCTGAAGGAGAACGTCGAGGTCGTCGAGGTCAACGCCGTCCTGGTTTCCGCCGGCGACGAGGTCGCCAAGGACCAGCCGCTGCTCGAGGTCCAGGCGGACAAGGCCGCCCTCGACGTCCCCTCGCCCGTTGCCGGGCGTGTCGGCGAGATTCGCGTCAAGGCCGGCGACCAGGTCAAGGTCGGCCAGGTCTTCTGCGTCATCGAGGAAGGC
Organism: Planctomycetota bacterium; assembly: GCA_016177925.1. GTDB lineage: Bacteria > Planctomycetota > Planctomycetia > Gemmatales > Gemmataceae > JACOUH01. The sequence goes on from JACOUH010000201.1 coordinate 2,366, forward strand.
GGCGGCGACGGGAAGCAGAAGCCCGCCAAGGGCGAGCAGGCCGCCAAAGTCGCCGCCGGCAAGACGAGCGCCAAGTCGGGTGAGTCCACCGTCGAAAAGCGCGCAGATGAGCCGCGCCCGAAAGAACGACCGAAGGAAGAACCACCGGCCGAGACGCCGGCGCGACAAGTACCCGCCGCCGAGCAGCCGGCGCCTTCGCCGCGCCAGCCCGTCCCGCAGCGCACGGGCAACGGGCCTGTCGTGCTGGCGGGACCGGCGACGCGGCGATTGGCACGCGAATTTGGCGTCGATCTGAGCCAGGTCCACGGCAGCGGCCGGCACGGCCGCGTCACCCAGGACGACGTCAAGGTTTACGTCCGCGAGATCGCGTCCGGCGGCGCGGCGCCTGCCGCGCCACCCGGAGCGGCGCCGGCGGCTCCAACGTTGCCTCGCTTCGAGGACTTCGGGCCACTCGAGCGCGAGTCGCTCAGCAAGGTGCGCCGCCTGACCGCGCAGCAGGTGAGCCTGGCCTGGACGACCATCCCGCACGTCACGCAGCACGACGAGGCCGACATCACGGACCTGGAGACGTTCCGCAAGTCGCGCGACGGCAAAGGCCCCAAGCTAACCGTCACCGCCTTCGCCCTGAAGGCCGCCGCCATCGCCCTGAAGCAATTCCCGCACTTCAATGCGTCCCTCGACCTCGCTAATAACCAGCTCGTCCTGAAGGGCTACTACCACATTGGCGTGGCCGTCGACACCGAGCGCGGGCTGGTCGTCCCTGTCGTCCGCGACGTCGATAAGAAGAGCATCGAGGCGCTGGCGACGGAGCTGACCGAGACCGCGGACAAGGCGCGGAAGGGTCAGTTCGACATGACAGGCGGCACCTTCACCATCAGCAACCTCGGCGGCATCGGCGGCACCGCCTTCACCCCGATCGTCAACTGGCCGGAGGTGGCGATCCTTGGCCTGTCGCGCAGCCGCTGGCAGCCAACCGTGCGCGACGGCCAGGTGACGCCGCGGCTGATCCTGCCCCTGTCGTTGTCTTACGACCACCGGGCCCTCGACGGCGCCGCTGCCGCTCGCTTCACGCGTTTCCTCGCCGAGATGCTCGAGAACCCGCTGGTAATGCTGCTGAAAACTTGAGCCTCCGGCGAACGTCGACACGTCCCTTGCCGATGGGCAAGGGGTATGGTCTAATTACCTTTTTCCTGCGATGACTCGCCTCTTTGCCTGGGGACTCGTTCCATGGATTCACTGCTCGCTCGCTCGAAGGCCCTCGCGTGCCTGCTCCTCTTCGTCCCGCTCGCTCCGGCCGTTGCCCAGACTGCGGCCGAGCGCCAGATGGCCCAGCAACTCTATGTGCAGGCGGTCGCCCTCGAACAGCAGAACAGACTGCCGCAGGCCATCCAGAACATGCTCGAAGCCCTGCGGCTGGTGCCGAAAAATGATGTCTACCAGGCCTACACTGCCGTCCTCGAGTTAAAGTCGGGCCAGGCCGCCAACGCCTTGCAGCACGCCGAGGAAGCAGTCCGCCTCAACGCGCGCAGATGGGACTATCAGGTGCTGGTCATCAAGGCCGCTCTGGAGGACCAGAAAGCCGAACAGGCCGAACAGGCCGCCCGCAAACTGATCAGCCTGGGAGCGGCACGCATCGGCCAGGCGAACCTTGTCGAGGCTCGCCGCGTTCTGCCCGAGGCCCTCTACCTGCAGGCCCTCGCCCTTGATCGCGAGGACAAGCACGACGAGGCCGCCGCCCGCATGAAGGAGGCGCTCCGCCTCGCTCCGAAGAACGCCTGGTATCGCACGTACCTGGGCGACCTGCAAGAACTGGCGGCGCGCGACGCTTTCGACCGGCACGCCCTCGACACGCCGGCCGAGGAGGAGAAGGCCATCGACCGCCTGGCGAAGTATCTCGTCAAGCCAGCGAAGAGCGACGAGGAGAAGGCCCGCCTGATCTTCCGCTGGGTCACCGACCGCGTAAAGTATGACGTCGAGGGCCTCTTGACGGGTCGTCTGAAACTCAGCGACAATCTCCCCGAGGCGGTCCTGGAGAAGCGGTTGTGCGTCTGCGAAGGCTACTCCCGCCTGTACGTGGCGCTGGCCCGCGCCGGTGGCCTGGAAGCCGAACAGGTTGTCGGCCGGACCAAGACGCGCGTAACCGGCTCCGACGGCAGGCCGTTCATGAGAGCCGACGGCAGGCCGTTCATGAGAGCCGACGGCAAAGCTGCGGGACACGCCTGGGTGACAGTCAAACTCGACGGCGAGTGGAAGTTGCTCGACCCGACCTGGGGCAGCGGCTACGTCGACAACGGTCGCTTCGTGCGTCACTACAACGACTACTATTTTCTGACCCCTCCGGAGCGACTGATTTTCACCCACCTGCCGGAGAAGGAGCGCTGGCAGCGCCTGTCCACGCCGGTCGCTGCCGAGGAATTCGATCGCTGGGGAGAGGTAAGCTCGACCTTGTTCAACTATGGCGTCAAGACCGAGGACGTGCAGGCGCTGGTCAGCGACAAGGAGTTCAAGGGCATCGTCCAGGGATTGTCGCACACCGGACCGCGTCTCAAGCTCCTCAACGTCCCGCTGCACAAGCACCTGCAGGCCGGCAAGCGCTATCCGCTGAAGATCGAGGCCCCCGGCATGATCAATGTCGCTGTAGTGATCAACGGCCAATTCCTCTTCTTGGCCCGCAAGGGCCCTTACTACGAGGGATTCATCCCGACGCCGGCGGGGGGCGAGGTTCTGCTGGTCGCCCGCTGGTCCCTCGCTGACCGAAAGATGCACGGCTTCCTGCGCTACAGCGTGGAGTAAGGCGAGACCCCGCCCGGGGAGCGGCGCGGCGTTAGCCCGCCGGTGCCCCTCACCGGCGGGCTAACGCCGCGCCGCTCTCGCCCTGCTCCGGCCACTGGCCCGAGTGCCTGCGGCCTCACCCCGTCCGACCGAGGACGAACCGGGCTCGATCTCCAGTCGGTACTCGACATGGCCGTCGGAGATCAGTTGTCGGAGTTGCTGCTCGGGGACGCCGCTCGACAGGACCAGCGACAGGGGAAGGGCGACTTCCCTGGCCTGCTGCCCCTGCGTGGCGGCGCACAGGAGCGGCCCCAGCAACAGCGAGAGCAGGGTTCGGACGGGGGTGTCCTCGGGCTCAGGCGCAAACGGTGACAGCTGAACGAGCCGTTACTGTTGAGCGTCAGGCTGCCGTGGCTGGGGCCGCTGACCAGCACGGCGGTCAGGGTGTCGCCCTCGCTGTCGCTGTCGTTGGACAGCACACCGGGAGCGGAGACGCTCAGGGAGGGCGCCCGAGACCCCTGGCAGGCTGGCAGGCTGCCCCAAGAGACACGCCACAAGTACCTTGTTCCTCAATGAGTTGTGTCGACGGAGGCAGCCTGCCAAACCCCCCTTAAAGTTGGCAGGCTGGCCGGCTCCCTTGGCTGGTGTCCGGTGAGGACCATGAGCGTCTCGTGCTGCACCCGGAGGTCCGCGATGTCCGCCAACGCTCCCTGTCTCCCCCCAACAGGCCGTCGGAGGCGACAACGGCACACGGACCAACCGATGACGGCCGGCCCGTAAGGACCTCCCCTCTCGCCCGCCTCGATAGCCGCCACGAACGTCTACGCGGCACCCGCCCGGGGATCGCGGAATCTGCTTGACCGGGTACCGCGAGTGGGCCCATGATAGGCCGTCGCCGGCACTGCTTCTGCTGTTTCCGTAACGAGGCGATCCATGCATCCAGAAACCCTGACCCGTCGCATGTTCATGGGCGTCAGTGCCACGGCCAGCGGTGCCGCCCTGCTCACCGATTCGCGCGGCGCCGAGCCATCGACAAAAGAGCGAACGCTGCCTGACGGCGTCCACGAGACGGTCGGGGCGTTGGGTAGTTTCAACTCCCTGGTCGAGTTGAAGGACGGCTCCCTGCTCGCCAACGACGGCCGCACCTCCCGGGATGGCGGTAAAAGCTGGACCGCCCCCCGCGCCTTCGGCAAAGGGATCGCAGGGGCCGGCCTGCTGCGGCTGCAAGGCGGCGCCCTGGCCCTGGTTTCCCAGGTCGGCTATGCCAGCGGCAAACTCTGGCTGTCACGGGACGAGGGCAAGTCCTGGAAGCTGGCAGGAACCATACGCACACCCGGCGGCCCGGTCTACGAACTGGGTGACACGCTGATCCAGCTCAAGAGCGGCCGGCTCCTGTCCTGCTGGGACTACAACATGGCCGGCAACCACCCCGGGATGGAATACCACACCGTCAGCGCCTACGGCACCTGGAAAGGCAAGCGCTATCAGGTGGAAGGCCACGGCCACCTGCCGGAGTTCTTTGCCTCGGGGTTGAGCTGGTCCGACGACGAGGGCAAGACCTGGAAGGTCGGCACCTATCAAGACATGCCCAACGTCCTGATGGGCTGGTTCGACGAGAAAGGAGAGCCCACCGGCCGGAACGGGATTAGCCCGTGCGGCGAAGCGAGCCTTGCTGAAACCAAGGACGGGCGCATCCTGCTGTTCGGCCGGTCCACGGTGGGCCGGATTGTCCAGAGCTACTCCAAGGACGGCGGCGAGCGGTGGCTGGCGTTGCGGCCGAGCGGCCTGGCGGCGTCCAACTCGCCGCCGCGGCTGCGCCGCATCCCCAAGAGCGGCGACTTGCTGTGCGTCTGGAATCAGGTCTCGGGGGAGGAGATCCGCAAGGGGTTCCGTCGCAGTCGGTTGTCCGCGGCCGTTTCCAAGGACGGCGGGGCTACCTGGGGACACTTCAAGACGATCGAGGCCTGCGAGGGCCTGGCAGAGGCAGCCCGGGTCCGGCCAGAGGCCGAGGTCCGGGATGTTCGAGCGCGGCAGGATGTGGGCCGGCTCCCGGACGGCTTTGCGTACTACCATTACCCAAATGTCTGCTTCGCCGGCAAGAAGGTGTTCGTGATGTACTCCCGCGGTTACCCGGAGATGGGGGTCGCAGAGCAGGTCTTGCACCGGCAGCAACAGGTGCTCCGGAGTTACCCCCTGGATTGGTTCTATCAATGATCGACCTGGGAACGAACCCAGCCGCGTTCCGCGAGAGATGTTCGTGAAGGCTTAGAGCGGTTCGCGGCCGGGTCGCACACTAACCCGAAGCGTCAGCGAGGGACCGGCCCTCGCTGACGCTTCGGGTTAGTGTGCAACGCAAGTGTGAACCGCTCTAGGCCACGTGGCGGGAAACCGGCACGCGCAGTTCTTACGTCGCTCGCACCACGATGACGGTGGCGTTGTCGGTGGCGCCCTCGATGTTGGCAAGATTGACCAGCCGCCGCGCCGCCCGTTCTGCCGACACGGCGTCGTCGCCATGCAGGAACTGCCGGAACTGAAGGGTCTTGACGTGGTTGCTCAACCCGTCCGAGCAGACGATGAGATAATCGCCCGGCTTGAGCACCGCATGGTAGATGCCCGGCTCGACGTCCGGCTGCCCGCCGACTGCCTGCTGCAACTCATTGCGGCGCGGATGGTTCTCCGCCTCCTCCTCCGTCAGCGTGCCCAACTCCACTAGCCGGTTCACCAGCGTCTGGTCACGCGTCAACTGGATAAAGCGTCCTTCCGAGAGATGATACGTCCGGCTATCGCCAACGTGACCGACGACGACGTGACGGCCGTTGACGTAGACCACCTCGGCGGTGCAGCCCATGCCGCGACGGCCAATGCCTGAACGCGACGCCGTGAAGACCTGCTTGTTCGCGTCCTTCAGCGCCGCCTTGACCAGTCGCTTGATCTCCTCGACCTCGGTCTGCACCAGGGCGTTGCCCTCGGGGTTGGGCAGCTCGGCAATGAAGCCGTTGCCGCCACCCAGTGCCGCGAACTGTTTCTGCGCCGTCAGGTTCTTGCGCAGGGCCTGGATCGCCAGCGTCGCCGCCACCTCGCCGGCCTCGTAACCGCCCATGCCGTCGGCCAGGAGCAAGAGCGCCGACTCGGCCACGTCCTCCTGGCGCGACTCGCAACTTTGCAACAGCGCGAAGGCGTCCTCGTTGCCGGTGCGGACCATGCCGGTCGTCGTCCAGGCCGAGATCTCCAAGCGCACATTGTCAACCGTACGGGCGCAGACGCCCAGCGTTCGGATCAACTCGCTGAAGCCGGTGTCGTCCTCCTTGACCGCCTCGTCGGTGGGGAAGCGGGCCTCGACCTGGCGGTTAAACGTCTTCAGCAGCAGCCGGCCGAGCGCGGGATGCAGATCGGGATAGTCGTTGAAGACCGGCTTGGGGTTGCCGGGACTGAGGAACTCGCGCTCGCTCAGCTCGCGGCCGACGTGCAGGGCATAGAGCATGGCGCCGAAACTGTAGAGGTTGGCGCGGGCGTCGGAGGTCTCCGGCGACGTGAGCAACTCGGGAGCGGTGTACAGGCCGGCCCGGAGCGGCGGGTCGGCCGGCAGCGGCAGAGGTAACAGGTCCGACAGGTCGATGATGCGGGCGCGGCCCTGGTCGCTGACGACGACCAGCTCGGGCCGGATCGCCTCAAGCATCGCGCCGACGCGGTGCAGCGCCTGCATCGTCTCGGCGACCTGGGCCAGCCAGCCGAAGCGGTCGGCGTAGGTCGCCTCCGGATCGTCCCAGGCGTCCCACAACTGGCGGCCCGGCGGCAGTTCCTCGACAAGGTAGTCGAAGCCGTTCTCGGTGAAGACGTCAATGACCGCCGGCAGGCCGGGGTGTTCCAGCGCGTCAAGCAGGTTCTGCTCCCAGCCGGCGCTCGGCCAGGGGGGGAGCGGCGGCAGCACCGCAGTGGTCGGGGCGGACGACTTGTCCAACGGCGGCAGGATCTCGTCTTCCGGCTCCACGGGGACCGCCAGACGCGGCGGGGCACCCGGTTGCCGCAGGAGGACGACCGGGATGTTCTCGGTGCCGCCCAGGCCGAGGTCGCGGCTGCGGAAGCGGGAGACGTTCCCCCGTTCGCTGAGCAGTTCGCCCAGTTCGTAGCGCTGTTTGATGCGCTCGGCCGTCACCGGGGCCCTGGCGGAGGTCGACCGCGAGACTTCCCCGGGGAAGTGGAAGCCGCAGTCGACGCAGGAGGCGTAACCGGGCACCCGCTCGCTGTCGCACACGGGGCACCGCGTGGGCGGCGTGGGCTCGGCGGGGGGCGCGGCCTCGGCCGCGGGCAGCACCGTTTCCGGGACCTCCTCGGGCAGCGGTTCGACCGGAATGGCCTGGACGGGCTCGACCGGCGCCGGAGCGGACGCTGGGGTCGGCAGGTCGAACGTCGGCAGGATCTCCTCTTCGGGTTCGTCGCCGCTCAGCGAACGGGTCAATCCCTTGAGCCGGTCGAGCATCGACTGCAGACCACCCGGTTGCGGGTTGGGTGCCGAAGGGTCGGATGCCATGAGTTCTTGTTCCCCTGGAAGGTGAGGGCGGGGCCGCCCCCACGGTCAAGAAGGATGAACAACTCAAAGTGTAAAAGAAGGAGCCACGGATGAACACAGATGAAACACGGATAAAGAAAGAAGAGAAAACAAGGTAAAGAAATGAAGAGGAAAGCATGCGGGATCCGTCAAGCCTTCTCCCCGCTCTTCTCTTTCCGTTTTCTTTATCCGTGTTTCATCCGTGTTCAACCGTGGCTCCCGTTTTGTTACACTTTGAGAACAAGGGAGAAGCCTTTGCTTCTTTCATCCTTTGTTTAGCGCAGCCGATTGCCGCAATAGATGCAGCAGCGGCTGCCCATGCGGTTGGTCTTGCCGCAGTGGTGACACGGGGCCGTCGGGTCCGTCAGCGCCTCGGCGCACTTGCCGCAGTACGGCTCGCGCACCTTGTTGACCGCCTTGCACTTCGGACAGTGTACCTCGCGCGTGACCTGGCGCTTCTCCAGATCCGCCTTGATCTCGCGCGCCGTGAAGTAGCGCTCATTGACGTCCTCTGCCAGGTTGATCTTGATCAACTCGTAGAACCAGCGCTGCTCGGCCGGGTATGGGCAGGCCGGCTCGCCGAGCTGGGTTTCGATCTCGCGCGCCGTGTAGAAGCCCTCCGGGGCCTTGCCCGTCGCCAGGTGGAACAGCGTGCCGGCCAGGGCGAACAGGTCACTGCGCGGCTCCGGTTTGCCGACGATCTGCTCCGGAGGGGCGTAACCCTCTGTGTAGACGCGCGTCTTCGCCGCCAGCTTCTCCTTTGCCGTGCGGCCGAGGTCGCGCGCCGTGCCGAAGTCGATCATTTTTATCGACTTCTGATCGTCCAGCAGCATGATGTTGTCCGGCTTCAGGTCGCGGTGGACGATCGCCGGCTGCTGGGTGTGCATGTGCTGCAAGACGTCGCAGATCTCCTTGCCCCATTCGACGACCTGGTCGATGCCGACGACAGGGAGCGGAGGATCTCCGCCTCGCGGCGGAAGAAGTTGAGGCGGATGGCGAACTCCTGCTGGTCGGCGCAGATCATGTCCTTGATGGCGACCGGGCGGTTGTTCGCCTTGGTGTCGGTGGCGAGGTAGACGGCCCCGAAGCCGCCCATGGCAATGAGGCGCTCGATGCGATAGCGGCCGTGCAGGAGGGTGCCGGCTGCCGTCGGCAACGGCGTGCTGCAGCGCTGGCAGTTGCGTTCGCCGGGCGGGTTGGCGACACCGCAGGCCGGGTTGGGACAGAGGTTGGGCGGTCCCTCCATCTCGGAGGTAGTGACGGTGTCGCTCTGGATCAGGTAGCCGCAATCCATGCAGGCGATGGCGCCGGGATTGAGGTCGGAGCCGCAGGCGGGACACTTCGGCACGCCCTTGGGCGGCGCGGGGGGGCCCGCCGTGGACGCCGAAGACGCCCCACTGCCCGGAGGGGGCGGCGCCGGAACGGGGGCGTGGCCAGCGGGAGGCGTGGCCGGAACGCCGGCGCCGACCGGTTGCGGCGCCGGGATCGGAAAGACGGTCTGGCACTTGGGACACCGGACCTGCTTGCCCACGGAGCCGTCCGGCACCTGCAGCGCCAACGAGCACTTCGGGCAGCCGATTATTTGCGGCATGGTCGTCCTCTTCGGAAATCATCGTTGTTTCTGTCTCTCGCCGAACCGCAGCAGGCAGGTGCCGACGCGGATGGCGTCGCCGTTGTTCAGCGGCGTCGGTCGCTCGACGCGCGACTCGTTGACGAATGTCCCCCCCGGCGTATGGGCGTCTTCGAGGACGTAACGGTTATGCTTCATCAGGATGCGGGCATGCACCTTCTCGATGCCCTGCTCGCCGAACAGGCCGATGTCGCAGCCCTCCGCTCGCCCAATCGTTGTCTCGTCCTTGCTCAGCATCATTTGTCGGCCGGCCCGGCGGCCCGCCTCGACAGCGACCCACGCCTCCTTGAGGAAGACCTGCGCCAGCGCCACCATCAAGCCGATGCAGAGACCCAGCACCGTCAGACCGATCGCCAGGCCACTCAGGGGCAGCGTCTCGGAGTTCTGAAACAGCCCGGCTGGGAAGCCGCCGACGAGTCCGCCGAGCAAACCCCCGAACATGCCGTTGCGCATCTTCTTCAAGGGGGCTCGCAAGTCGGCCCCGGATAGTTTGGCCTGTAGGACGTCGAAGGCGCCAATGGCGGCGCCGATGAAGACGCCGGCAAGGGCCCAGCCGATGACGAGAGGGAACCCCGCCTCGTTGAGCCCCTGGCCAGCCATGCCGCCGGCCAACCCACCAGGAAAGCCGACCGCGGCGCAGAGCAAGGTGCGCTTGAGCTGCTGGACGCCGACGGCATTCAGCAGAGCGTCGACGAGGCCGAGGGCCGCCGCCACGAACAGGCCGAGGATGCCGCCGATGAGCCCGGCCCGACCGACCGGGTCGCTGATCTGCTCAACAGGGAGCATCCGAACCAGGCCCCAGGCCAGGAACGCAGCCCAGCCGCCGCCGAGGGCACAGTAGTAGATGAACAGCCGAAACGTCATGCACCGCCCTCTGCTCCCCTCTCCCCCGAAGGGAGAGGGGAGCAAGCCATCCCTCACCCAAAGATACTCCTCTTCTTGACCACCACCTTGGCGGGCTTCGACTTCTTCTTCTCCCACTCGGCCACGATGCCGTCAAGTGTCCCGGGCCGGACCGCTTTCACCTTCCAGAACACAGCGGTTCGGGGAGCGGTCTCTTCCACGTCCTTCTCCGCTGCCTCGCTGGCGAGCAACTCGAGCCCCTCCGGCAAGCTCAGCCGGACCTTCTGCCCCTTGGCGCCCCCGTAGACGTAGGCCGTCACGTAGAACGGCGCCTCTGCGTAGGCGGTCCCCGGGACACTCAAGGCAACAGCCTTCGCCGCGTCGTAGCTGCCCTCCAGCGTACCCAGACCGTAGGTGAAGCCGACGTGTCGCAGGCCGTTGCGGTTTAGCCTTTGCTCCCCCCAGTAGATCACCACGCACGAGTCCTTGGAGGGGCCGGCATCCATCGGCAGAAACTCCCACTCCCAGTTTGCCTGCGGGTTCTCGGGGTAACGGCAGACCACCAGCCGGGCGGGATCGTCCAGCGTCACTCCCGGCGGACGAACGCCCTTCAGCCCGAGGCGGGCGGTCGTCCCCGGATTCTTCGGGTCCTCGGGTTTCTCGACCGCTTCGATGAAATCGGGAATCTGTTTATCGTTGAAGGTCTCCCTCTTGTCGAGGAAGCCCTTCTTGCCCGGGACCGTGAACGGGACGCCGTCGTTGGCGCCGATGTAGGTGTCGAGCATGACGCGCAGGGCAACCGCGTGGTCGGTCCGGCTCTCGTTCTTGAGGGTGTAGTAGACCAGGCAGGTATCGAGGTCACCCGACTGGCTGGGCACCAGCGTGAGGTGCTGCGTGACCACCACGTTGTGCTCGCCAAACCGCATCGAAACTTCCCAGGCCCGGTCCAAGATAACCTCCTTCAGCGGCGGTTTGGTCACCCACGTGTTCCGGCCCGTTATCACTTTGCCGAAGTAGTAGTCATAGTTGTCGATGCGGACGATGGTGTTGTTCGTCGACCCGTCCCTGGCGAACGTCAGTTTTTTCTTGTCCTTGGAGTTGGTCGGATCGGACTGGAACAAGAGGGTCAGGCCAAAGCGCGCGTCGCCGGTGAACTCGACGCCCAGCGTCGGCTTGCTGTTCTCAATCTCCTTGCGGAAGGCCTCCACGCCCTCGAGGAGCGGCTCGCCCGGCTCTTCGTCCGGCTTGCCTCCCCCACCGGCGAGGTCGACGATCACGACAACCAGCAGCGCCAGGGCGAGTAAAGCGGCCGGGACCGCGTGGGCCCAGTTCGGCCTGGCCTGCGACCTCCGTGAAGGGGACACCAGAACCGGCACCGGCACTGGGGGCGGCACCGGTGCTGGGGGAGGCACCGGCGCTGGGACCACCTCGCCGGCCGCCTCGGAAACGGGCAGCAACTCGGGCACGTCCTCGGTTACCGCGGGGACCGGCAGGGGGGCAGGCGGCGGGTCGGGCGAAGTGAAGTCGAGGTTGTGTGCGATGTACAGGGTCACCGGCACCACGAACTTCTGGTTGCCGTTGGACTGAATCTTCACCCGCGCCTGGAGTGTCTCGCCGGGACGGTTCGGAACGCTTGGCACCGTCAACGTCAGCCGGGCGCTGCGGCCCTTCAGCTTGACGCGGCCGACCTCCAGCCATGGCTGGTCGCTGACGGCGGAGGCGTAAATCGGCTTCTTGTCCTCGGTGAACACCTCGAGGGTGTGTCGGAGGTTGCTGTCGCGGACATTGCCCCGGAAAGTGACCTCCTTGTCCTTGAGTTGGACACGCGGCGACGACGTCAGGCCCAGGGCCTCGAAGAACTGCTGCACGGCCCCCAGGCCGGACGCGGACGGGCCCTGCACCGGGTAGGTCCAGCCGTTGGACTGGTACCAGGCGGCGACCTCGCCGTTCTCGAACAGGACGGCCGCCTCCTTGGCCTTGTCCCTCGCCCTCTCCGCTACCTGGCGCGGTGAACGCGCCCCGGCCAGGAGACTGGCGCCCGGGAACGACTTGACAGGAACCTCGGCACGGACCAGCACGGTGACCGGCTCCCCGCCATTGCACTCGATGGCCAGTTTCCCCTCCAGTGGCTCCTTGCTGGCGCGCAGCTGCTTGCCGACGATGTGAACAGGAATGGTGGTCTCGTGAAAGAACTGAAACAGCTTCTGCACTGCCCCGGGTGCGTCGCCCAGCCTCAACCAGGGACAATTCTCTACCGAAATAGTCCCGTAGGCCAACCGCATCCCCTTGTTCTCGAGGTGCAGGTTGAACTGGTGGTTCTCGCCGAAGGAGACCGTGCCGAGACTGACCGATTGCGGCTGCGCGCGAACGCTGGGCTCCTCGAGGACATCAGTCGGCAGCTTGGCGAGCAACTGATCGAGGCCGCGGTCGGGGTCGGGGAAGCGCTTGGCCTCGTCGGCTGCCCGGGCCAGGTCGGGCCGTCCCAGCCCGCCGAAGAACGAGCCGAGGAAGCCCTGTTGGAGGAGGTCGCGCGCCGCCGGCCACTCCTCCTGGCAAGCGAGACCGAGTTCGTCGAAGCTGCGGCAGGTGCGGCCAGACGGGAAGACGAACGGGTTCGGAAACACCTGTGCCCCGACGGCGACGGGACCGCCGGCCCGGCCCAGGCCGTTGAGCGGAATGCCGTCGAAGTAGCAGTAGACCGCCTCGTCCGGGTTGACGCGCGAACACTTGGTGCAGGTGTGAGACATGACGTACCCGCCGGCTGTCGGCGATCGGCGATCTCCTACCGGCTCTCGGCTGCCCCTCTGGATGGTGGCGAGCGGGGGCTGGGGCACCCGCGCCAGCGGGTCCGCCCCCGGTAAGACTTGACCGGGGGGTTCACACCCCCCGCTCGCCAACAACGGCCGAGGGCCGCTCAGACAATGACTTTTAGCTGCACATTGCCGATCTGGATGATGTCATTCACCTTGAGCGGCTGCTTCTGGCCGGGATAGACGCGGTTGCGGTTGAGATAGGTGCCGTTGGCACTGTTGAGGTCTTCCAGGACCAGCTTGCCTTCCTCGAGGCTGACGAGGGCGTGCTGGCGCGAGCACCAGATGCGGTCGGGCGGCTCCTGGTCTTCGAGGTCGATGTCGACCGGCTTCTCGTCGGCGCGGCCAATGAAGTTGAGCCCTTCGTAGATAGGATACTCGACGTTGCGGCGCTGCCCGCGCAGCACCAACAGACGCGGCTCGGCGCCCTTGGGGAGAACCGGCTCGGCCGGCGGAGCCTCGACCTTTGGGGCGGACGGGGGCGTTTCGACCTTCGCGGGGGGCGGGGGTGGCGCCTCGACCTTCGGCGGGGGCGGCGGCGGGGCGTGGGGGACTGCCGGCTCGGCAACGGGGGGCGGCGCCTGGGTCTCGCTCATGCCGGCCGCTGGCGACCACGCCTCGGTCTCAACCGGGACGGCTTCCACCGGCATCGCCTCGATCGGCATGGCCTCCATCACCGGCGCGGCCGGCTCCGCCGTGAGGGGGTACGGCTCGGCCGGTAACGGCTCGGCCTGCACCGGCTCGGGCTCAATCAGCGGCACGGCCACCGGCTCGACCGAGATCGGCACTGCCGCCACCGGCTGGGCAACCGCCGGTTCCGGCGTCAGGGGCGCGGTCACCAGCGGGTTGGCCGCCGGTGTCTCGGGCACACCGCTCAAGTCCGACTTGCACTGCTCACAGAACAGCGCCCCATCCTCGTTCTGGAAGTGGCAGAATGGACACAGAATCATGGTGCCAATCCTCACTGCTAGGAGAATACCCGAATAGCTTCCGATGTTGATGATTCGCCCCGGCGACCCTGGGCACGCCGCGCCGCTCGCCGAGACGGCCCCGGCGCTGGCTCAGCCTTCCTGCGCGAGGCGGGAGACGTCTTCCATGGCTAGCTGTGTCTTCTTGGAGACGCGCCCGCCAGCGTTCAGTTCCTGCAACACCTGCCGGGCGAGCATCGTCTTCTTGGCCGCTCGCGGCCCCATGACCTCGCCCTTCTTCTCGATCGTCTGCGCGACCCGCTGTGCTTCCTGCTGGTTGTTGGTCGCGATCGCCTGCTGCAGATTCTTGTTCAACTCGAAGATCTGCACCTCATCGATGTGCCGCGCCACCTCGGCGTTGATGTAGCCCTGCCCCGCCGACGTGTACTGCACCTCCAGGGGGACCGTTCCGGTCGTGTCGCGGCGGCCGCTACCAGGATCGAAGCTGACCTCGACGGTGGCGATGTTGAACTTGCCGTCGGGCCGTCTCGGCAGACTCAGGTCGAGGATGTAGCGCGTTGCCTTGTCGCGCTCCAGGGTGCCGAGTTGGGCGATCAGGTGGCGTTCCTCCGGCTCGGCGGTCGCCAGTTCCTTGATCTCTGGCACCACTTGGCGGACGCGCTTGATCTTGATGTCCTTCATCGGCCGCAGGTGCATCTCGACCTGGAGGAAACCGGCCGCCGCCAACTCGTCGATCTTCCGCTCGAAAAACCGGGCCGCCGCGTTGACGTCGTTGACGTCGATGTAGCCCCAGTCGCCCTGGCCGAGCCTGGCCAGGTCCTTAATCAGGCTCGAGTTCCACTCGGTGCCGACGCCGACGACGTCAAGGCGGATCTTCTTCTCTGCCATCTGCTGGGCAAGCGTGCGGCAGTTCTGCTCGCCAGACGTTTCGCCGTCGGTCAGCACCAGCATTTGCGACAGTTTGCCGGTGCCGGCGTTGGCCTCGATGGCGGACAGGGCGGTGCCGATGCCCTGGTCCATGGAGGTGCCGCCCGGGTCGACGTCGAACATGTCGATGCGCAGGATGACGTCTTCGACCTTGGCCATGTCGGACAACTCCGTCGGCTCCAGGACGAGCTGCGCGTTGTGGGCGAAGGCAACGATGGCGAGGCTATCGGTCGGTTTGAGTTTCTGGATGGCGGAGCGGGCGGCATCCTGAACGCGCTTGAGCCGGCTGATGCCGGTGCCGTCCTCCTCGTACATGGAACCGGAGACGTCGAGGACCAGGGCGAGGTTGAGTCCGACAACGCCGCCCTCGCCGCCGGCGGGGATGAGCTTGACCAGCGCATAGCTGGCGGCCGACTCCCCGGCCACCGCGATACTGCTGCGGTACATCATGCGCTCGATGTGGATTTTCGGTGGTGAACTCATGATCGCAGGGTGCTCCTCTGACTCATTCGCTGAGCCGGCTGATGCGACTGGTCCCGGCCAGCCGGCGCCCCCGCCCCGGCCGGCCTGGGAGAATCCCCCTCTGTTGATCCCCGAAAGTTTCGTTTCAACCCGCTTCCGGTCCGCAGATTGGAGGAAACTTACAGAGCACGGCAGAAACATCCGTTAACATATCACGGGGCGCCCTTCAACAACAGGGTTTCTGCTTTTTGCCGGATTCTCTGGCGAGTGTATGCGTGCGTCCGTCCGTCGTCATCCCTCCGCCCGTTGCAACCGCTTCCTTTTGCCGTGCCCGAACTGAACCCAGCGAGCGGGGGGCGTGAGCCCCCTGATGACGTCATCAGGGGGCTCACGCCCCCCGCGGCGGCATGGGCCAGGACCTGCCGGCCGCGCTGCCCGGCGGCGCGCAGCACGACGCCCGCCCCGGCGCCGACCACTGCCCACCAGAGGACTGCCACCACGATCCAGACCGGCGTCCAGAACCACGCCGACGACGTGCCATTGCCGTCGAACAGATGCGCCAGCAGGTAGCGCGGCACCGAGTCGACCACCGTCAGCAAGCACCCTACCGTGACCGCCGCCGCGACGCCCGCCAGCGTTCCGGCAAGCGCCCCGCTGACAACGTCCGACCAGCCGCCCGACCCGCTCGCGCGGCTGCCCCGGCGACACCACAAGAGCCACGCTCCCATCAGCGTGCCGACCCACCAGGTCGCCAGCACGAACTGCCGCAGAAAGCCGTCCTCCTCGACAGCTGGCGTCACCCAGCGTTCCCACGACCCCGGCGCCGGTTCGCGGACCTGCGTCGCCAGCACGCGCGCGAACAGGTCCCCCGGCAGGGCGAACAGCAGCCGATACGACAGCGCCAACAGCGCCACGGTCAAGAACGAACCGAACAAGCGGCGCGTGAACGGCCGCTGCGGTGCGCGCACGTCGACGCGGACCCGCACGGCGAGCGTTTGCCCGCCGTTGGCGACAATCGTCAGCAATCCGTCGTGGACTCTGCCCGCGTCCATGAGCGACGAGTCGACCTCGAAGCCGATCGCCGCATTCTGGGCGCCGGCGACGTTGGGCGTCAGCACGCGCAGCCAGGGAACATCGCTGTCGACCTGGGCGTAGACCCATTTCTTGACGGAAGTGCGGAGGATGACATTGCGCTGCTGTGCCTCGGGCGCCACCAGCAGAAAATGGACTTCGTTCTCGGACAGCTGCACCAGCGGCGCCTTGGACAGGCCCATCGCTTCAAAGAACTGCTGCACCGCCGCAATCCCGCGGGCCTGGACGCCGCAGACGGGATAGGCCCAACCATTGGCGGCGAACCAGCGCTGCATCTCGCCGCTCTCCAAGAGAGGAACCGCGGCCTTGGGGTTGGTCCGCATGCGTTCGGCCATCTCGCGCGGCGTCGCCGCTCCCTGGAAAGGCGGCCGGGCGAACAACACGGCGCCGAGTTCGAGACCGACCGGCACCTCGGCGATGCCGCCGTTGGTGATGACGGTCAGCTTGGCGGTGTAGCTCTGCGGGGCGGGCAGGCCCCGTGTGTCGACACGCAGGGTGACCACCTGTTCGCGAGCCGTCTTCAGGGCACAGGTGCGAGGGTTACCGGCGCCGCGGTCCGACTCGACCCACAACCAGCTGGCGCCCTCTGCAACGGTGACTCGGCCCTGGAGCAGGCCTTTGCCGGTGTTCTGCACTTGCAGGCGCAGCTGCTTGCTGTCGCCGGGCTTGAGCTTGCCGAGTACGAGGCGGCGCGGATGGAGATCGAGGCGCGGGCCGATGCCCTTCTGGACGGGCAAGTTGCTGAGGAAGTTGTGCAGGAGGATGTCGGGGTCAGTCTGCCGGTTGGTCTCGCGGGCGGCCTGGGCGAGGTCCATGCGGCCCACCGAGGTGAAGAACTGGGCGAAGTCGCCGCGGCGGAGCAACTCGCGGGCATCCTCCCACTCGTACTGACAGCCCTGGACAAAGTCGTCGAGCGTTCGACAGCGTCTTCCGGAGGGGAAAGTAAACTCTTGCGGTAGCTGTCCGGGAACCGGCAGGGGCCCGCCGCCATGCGCGCGCAGGACCATGCCGTCAAAGTAACAATAGACGGCATCAGCGGGGTTGACGCGCTGGCAACGGGGACACAGTAGAACCATGCTTCTCAGGGGTCAAAGTGACGAGGAGAAGAATGGGACGCGGAGGAACGCGGATCGAACGGATTTTCGCGGATCAGAACAAGACAACACAAGAGCAAACACACCACTCCTACCCTTGTCCCAGTTTGATCCGCGCGAATCCGCTTGATCCGCGTTCCTCCGCGTCCCATTTCTTTCTTCGTCATTTTCGTTTCCGGTTCTGGGCGGTCCGCATCTGGAAACGGAGAACGACCTGCCCCAGTTCGATGCGGTCGCCATCGTACAGCTCGTGGTAGTTCGACACGGCCACGCCGTTGACGCGCGTGAAGTCGGCAGGGGCGTTCGTGTTGACCAGGACAAAACGATTACCCTGCCGCTGAATCAGGGCGTGCTGCTTCTCCACGCGCATGTCGCGGAACAGGGCGATGTCGGCGTGCTCGTCGCGGCCCAGACGGCTGCTGGGCTTGTCCAGGGCGTACTCGCGGCCCTCCTGCCAGCCGCGCAGGACCTTGACCGAGGCTGGCTGAAAGACGCCCTGGACCAGCGCTGTCAGCGAGCCGATGCTCGCGCCGACGATGACCAGGCCAACGGCTCCCCAGACGAGGGTGGGGTCGCCGCGACGGGAAGCGGCGGTGTAGAACAGGCCAAACAGGAACCCACCCACGAACCCGCCCAGGGCACCGCCGATGGCGCCGTAGCTGAACTTGCCCAGCGACCGTGCCGCGATGCCCTCGCTGACACCGACCACCAGGCCGAGGATCATCCAGCCCAGGCCGCGCACGACAGCCGCGCCGAGCAGATACAGCCCGGAGCGGCTGCGGTCGGCGCCGATCGGCTGGATGAGGACGCTGTAGATCAGCTCGCCCAGGAGGAAGCCGAGCGCCCCGCCCAGCGCCCCGAGGATCAGGCCGTACGAGGCGAGGCGGCTGAAGCGCACCAGCGAACGGTCGCGGATGGCCTCGACGCTAACGACGAAGTAGCCGATCGAGCAGCCGATGACGGCACCCCCGAGCAGCCAGTGCAGGACGCCCGACCCTTTGGGATCGAAGAAGACGCCGAAGAGGACCCAGCCGAGCAGCCCGCCCAGTCCGCCGAAGACCGCGTTAAAGTAAATGCGTATCAGCAGCGACATGCGAGGCGCCGCCTCAAGGTCCCCCGTGACAAGCACATCGTTCTCTTCTTTGTAAGGAGAACGAGCGGCGATTGCAACACGCAAATGACGGGCGGCGAGCGGGGGGCGTCAGCCCCCTGATTCCATGGCGCCATCAGGGGGTTCACACCTCCCGCTCGCCAACATCATCGTTTCCGGCGGGCCGGTTCGACCTTGTAGCTGCCCTGCCACGGACCGTAATCGGACGTCGAGATGCCGTTGCGCATCGAACCGCTGTAGCTTCCCTGGCCCGGCAGGATCGTCACCTTGACCACGGCTTTCTCTCCCACCTTCAGCACGCCCGCATGCACCGCCGCCATCGCGATCGGCGAGTCGTCCGTGTAGATATCGGTGCCCCACACCGTGCCGGCGTTCGCCCCGGTCACCTCGAAGTGGAAGACCTTGCCGTTCTGGCCGCGCAGGCCGCCCGGGCTCCCCGGATCGGGCTGGGCCACGATCGGGCCCGCCTTCAGATCTTGAATCCGCTCGCGCACCGCCTTGGCCTGGGCGAACTTCGCCTCCTTGGTCAGGCCTGCCTCCAGCGCCTCCAGCCGCTCCAGCAGTTGCTTCTTTTTCTGCTTGATGTCCTCCTCGGCCTTTTTGACCGCCGCTTCGGTCTTCTTCTCGATCTCCTGAATAGCTCTGTCCGTCTCCTCGATGATGCGCTTCGCCGACACGGGCAGTTCGTCACCGCGAGCCCGGGCGGCACAGGACAGCAGCAGCGCCAGCGCACCCAGCGACAGCAGTCGAACCGTTCTCATCGCACTCCTCCTTTTCAGGGTCGATTCCTGCGCGAGCCGGTTCGCGTTGCGTCCCCGGCCAGGGTTGCGGCGGAAGGACTCCCGCCCACGCCGATTATACTCGCTCCGTGCCCGATCAAGCCATGTTCACTCACAGGAAGAAGTGGGTGTAGGACCGGTCTGAGGACGAGAGAAAAACTTGATCTTCCCCTCCGTCATCCGTTACGGTTGGAGGAACGGCGGTGCGTGTGCCGCTGTGCAGAGGGGTAACGAATGAAGCGGGGCCTTGTTCTTCTCGCCGTGGTCGTCTGCGGGATGACGACGGCGACGGCTGCGGAAACACCGAAAACCGCCGTCCTTTCCGCCGCGGACCGCGAGTTCTTCGAGCGCAAGGTCCGTCCTCTGCTCTCCCAGCATTGCTACCAATGTCACTCGACAAAGTCGAAGAAGCAGCGCGGTGGGCTGCTGCTCGACAGCCGCTCGACCGCCATGAATGGCGGAGACAGCGGCCCGGTGATCGTCCCCGGCCGGCCGGACGACAGCTTGCTGATCCGCGCCGTCCGGCACAAGGACGAGCGCGTGCAGATGCCTCCCAAGGGGAAGCTGCCCGACCGCGACATTGCCGTCCTCGTCGAGTGGGTTCGCCGCGGCGCTCCGTTCCCCGACGCCGGGCCGGCGGTCACGACCGGGCGGACCATCGACCTGGTGGAGGGTCGCAAGTTCTGGTCGTTCCAGCCATTACGGCTCGGCAGGAGCCTCGCCCTCCCGGCCGTTCGCGACCGCTCCTGGGCGAGTCGTCGCATTGACACCTTCCTCCTTGCCGCGATGGAGCGGCGCGGCCTGGCTCCCTCGCCGCCGGCCGATCGTCGGACGCTGATCCGTCGCGTCTGCTTCGACCTTATCGGCCTGCCGCCGTCGCCCGAAGAAGTGGAGGCGTTCGTCGCTGATCGTCGCCCTGACGCCTACGAGATGCTGGTCGAGCGTCTGCTCGCTTCGCCGCATCACGGCGAGCGCTGGGCACGCTTCTGGCTCGACCTCGGTCGCTACTGCGACATCGCCGAGCCGTGGGCGACGACCAAGGGACATCCCTTCGTTTACCGCGATTGGATCGTCCGCGCCCTCAACGCCGACGTGCCGTATGATCGCTTCGTCGCCCTGCAACTTGCGGCCGATCAGGTGTCCGGCGCCCGTCCCGAGGATCACGCCGCCCTCGCATTTCTCGGGCTGAGTCCCACCTACTGGAAGGAATTGAAGCTCGACAAGGACGTCATCAAGACGGTCGTCGCGGAGGAGTGGGAGGAGCGGATC
Source organism: Planctomycetota bacterium (assembly GCA_016177925.1). Lineage (GTDB taxonomy): Bacteria > Planctomycetota > Planctomycetia > Gemmatales > Gemmataceae > JACOUH01. The sequence continues at coordinate 22,630 of JACOUH010000201.1, forward strand.
CACACGGTTGCCAGCACCTTCCTTGGACTGACGGTGGCGTGCGCGCGCTGCCACGATCACAAGTTCGATCCCATCACGCAGAAGGATTATTACGCCCTCGCCGGTATCTTCGCCAGCACGCGCGAGGCGGATCGTCCGATTATCCCCGAGCCTGACGCAACGAAAGTCCTGAAGGCACGCGACGAGGTCCAGAAACTGCAAGAGCAGATCGACAAACTACGCAAAGGCATGGTCACGCCCGCCTCGCAGCAACAGGTCCGCGACCTGGAGTCGCGCATCGCTCGTCTCGAGCGGACCACTCCGTACTTCAACACCGGGCTGGCGCCGGGCGTCGAGGACGCGAGCCTGTTTGTGCTGCCCGACGGTCCGCACAAGACGAAGCTGGAGTACAAGCCTGGTGTCGCGCAGGACGTGCCGATGCAGGTGCGCGGCAACCCGGCGAATCCCGGTCCCGTCGTGCCGCGCCGGTTCCTCTCGGTGCTGTCGCCCGCGAAGCCCAAGCCCTTCCAGCGAGGCAGCGGGCGGCTGGAACTAGCGACGGCGATCGTCAACGAGGGCGCGTCGCTGGCGGCACGTGTGATCGTCAATCGCGTCTGGGAGCACCACTTCGGCCGCGGACTGGTGGAGACGCCGAGCAACTTCGGCATGGAGGGAGCGAGACCGTCCCACCCGCAGCTGCTCGACGACCTGGCGGTCCGCTTCGTGGCCTCCGGCTGGTCGCTGAAGTGGCTGCACCGCGAGATCGTGCTGTCGTCGGCCTATCGGGAAGTGGGGCAGGTTGCCAACCTGCCAGCACCGAAGGCAGGTTGGCAACCTGCCCCACAGGAGACCATCGATCCCGATAACCGTTGGCTGTGGCGAGCGAACCCGCGGCGGCTGGAAATCGAGGCGTGGCGCGACGCGATGCTGGCCGCGACCGGATCGCTCGACCGCCACCTCGGTGGGGCCCCGCTCGACCTCGGCGCCGCCGACAACCATCGGCGGACGCTGTACGGGACGATCAAGAGGCGTGAACTCCACGACATGCTGCGTCTGCACGATTTCCCCGACCCGACGACGCATAGCGCCGGCCGCACGCCGACGACCACGCCGTTGCAGCAGCTGTTCGTGCTCAACAGCCCGTTTGTGCAGCAGCAGGCGGCAACGCTGTCGCGGCGGCTGCACGTTGAGGCGTCCGACACTGAGGCCCGCGTGCGCCGCGCGTACCGGCTGCTGTTCGCCCGCCCGGCGACAGATGCGGAGGTAAAGCTCGCCGTCGAGTTCCTCACCCCGGCGAGCGAGGCCGCGTGGCAGCAGTACGCCCAGGTGTTACTGGGGAGTAATGAGTTCCTGTTTATCGATTAAGCAAATGCGGCGCGATTGGTTTCTTGAGCCGCCTGAAAGGGTCCGACACCAATGATTGATTCGTCTTCCTCCTTGCTCCCGTCGCGCCGGGAACTTATCCAGACCCTCGGTGGCGGACTTGGCGCCCTCGGCCTGGCGCACCTCCTGACCCCGCAAGTCACGGCCTCGGCGCCTACGGGTCACAAGCCCACGCTGCAATTCGCGCCGCGGGCCAGGCGCGTCATCCAGCTCTTCATGAATGGCGGGCCGTTTGCACCCGATCTGTTCGACCCCAAGCCGGCGATCAACAAGCACGCCGGCCAGCGCCCGAAGGAAGTCAACCTCCGCACCGAGAACCAGACCGGTGGACTGATGCCGGTGCCGTTCAAGTTCAACCGCTGCGGCAAGAGCGGCCTGGAGATCAGCGAACTGTTGCCGCACCTGTCGCGCTGCGCCGACGACCTGTGTGTCATTCGCTCGCTGCACACCGACAATCCCAACCACGGCCCGGCCCTATTCCTGATGAACAACGGCAGCATCACGCCGACGCGGCCGAGCATGGGCTCGTGGTTCCTCTACGGCCTCGGCACCGAGAACGCCAACTTGCCCGGCTACGTCGTCCTCTGTCCCGGTCGGCCGGTGCGCTTCGCTGAGTTGTGGTCCAGCTCCTTCCTGCCGGGCGAGTACCAGGGGACGTATATCAACCATACCGATCTCGACCCGCGGCGGATGATTCCCTACCTGCACGGTAGCTTGCCTCTCGAAGCGCAGCGGCGCCAGCTCGACCTGATGCGCCGGCTCAACGAACGGCACCTCGCCGAGCGCGGCGATCCGGCGCTGGAGGCCCGCATCAAGGCGATGGAGACGGCCTTCCGTATGCAGACCGCGGCGACCGACACCTTCGACATCGCCCGCGAACCGCCGCGAATCCGCGACGAGTACGGCCGTGGCCACTTCGCCAATGGCTGCTTGCTCGCCCGCCGCCTCGCCGAGCGCGGCGTCCGCTTCGTGCAGGTCTACTACGGCAACGGCCAGCCCTGGGACACACATCGCACTCACAACGAGTTGACGCGCAACCTCTCCCGCGACATTGATCAGCCCATCGCCGCCCTCTTGACCGACCTGAAGCGGCGTGGTCTGCTCGACGACACGCTCGTCCTCTGGAGCGGCGAGTTCGGCCGGACGTCGACTTCGGAGAGCGGTGATGGACGCGATCACAATCACTGGGGCTTCACGGCCTGGCTGGCTGGCGCTGGCGTGAAGGGCGGCATGGCTTATGGGGCGACCGACGACTTCGGCTTCCGGGCCGTGACGGATAAGGTGCATGTGCATGATTTGCACGCGACGATCCTGCACCTGCTCGGCTTCGATCATGAGAAGCTGACCTTCCGCCATGCCGGCCGGGACTTCCGCCTGACCGACGTTCACGGCCACGTCGTCCGCTCGATCCTGTCTTGATGCGCCGGCGTGACCACTCCGACCAAACGCATTTTTCCGCCTCCACTTTCTCTCGAAATCTTGTAGCAATCTGTACTTCTGTCCACTATAATCATGTTGAAATGCGTTTGGTTTGGGGGACACTGACACCTCAAAGAGGTGTTGCGGTTCGTTCTGTGCGCCGGCCGGGAGGATCAATCATGTCCGACTCTCATTCTT
>JACOUH010000121.1 GCA_016177925.1 Planctomycetota bacterium
TGAGTGCCGGCCTCTCCAGGAAACGGCGTCTGTTCGTGCCCGAGGTGATCCAGACCTCGGCCATGGACTGCGGGCCGGCCGTGCTCAAGTGCCTGCTGGAAGGCTTCGGCATCCCCGTCAACTACGGCCGGCTCCGCGAGGCCTGTCAGACCGACGTCGATGGCACCTCCATCGACACGCTCGAGGACGTCGCCCGGCGGCTGGGCCTCGACGCCGAGCAGATCATGCTGCCCGTCGACCACCTGCTGCTTCCCGAGGCCAAGGCACTGCCGGCCCTCCTCGTCACTCGCCAACCCAACGGCTTCACCCACTTCGTCCTCGTCTGGCGCCGCCACGGGCCGTTCGTCCAGGTCATGGACCCGGGAGTCGGTCGGCGCTGGCTCACCGGCAAGCGGCTCCTGGAAGAGGTCTATGTCCACGGGCAGCGCGTCCCGGCTGCGGCCTGGCGGGAGTGGGCGCGTTCGGAGGGTTTCCGTGGCCCGCTGGCCCGGCGCCTTCGCCGCCTGGGGCTCGGCCGCTCCGCCAGGTCGCTGCTGGAGGCGTCTGCCATGGCCCTGCTCGATGCCGCAACCCGGCTTGTCGAAACCCTTGTGCGTGCCGGGGGGCTGAGGTGCGGTCGTGAGGCCGAGAACGTCCTCCACACTCTCCTCGAGCGGGCGCGCGCCGAAGGGCCCGCCCCGGGACAGGTCATTCCCGAACGCTACTGGTCGGTGGTCCCGGCGGCGCGGGGGCCCGAAGGAGCACAGGTATTGTTCCGGGGAGCCGTGCTGGTTCGGGTTCGAGGCCGCTACCAGCCCGAAGCGCAAGCAAAGGCCCCGGACGAAGACCGCCGGGGTGAACCCGGCGGCTCGCCGGGCGGGGCGGAGCAGCTCGGCCCCGAGCTGGCCGCAGCCGTCGCGGAGCCGGCCGTCCGGCCCAGCCGGCTGCTCTCCCGGCTCCTGCGCGGCGCGGGCGCCCTCTCCTTCCTGGCCCTTGCTGCCGGGCTCCTGCTCGCCGCATGCGGCACCGTCCTGGAAGGGGTGCTCCTCCGCAGCCTGATCGACCTCGGCCGGGAGCTGCGCCTCGCCGAGCAGCGGCTGCTGGCCCTTGGCTGCTTCCTGGGGTTGGCCGCGGCCCTGCTGCTCATTGACTGGCGGGTGGCACGGGGACTCCTCCGGCTCGGCCGGCAGCTGGAGGCGCGCCTGCGGATGAGCTTCCTGGAGAAGATCCCGCGCTTGAACGACCGTTACTTTCAGAGCCGGCCGACCTCGGACATGGCCGAGCGCAGCCACGCCCTGCAAATGGTCCGCCTGTTGCCGCGACTGGCAGGCCAGTTCCTGCGAGCCACGCTGACCCTGGGAATCACCGCGGCGGCCATTGCCTGGATCGACCCGCCCAGTGCGCTCCCGGCGTTCCTGGCAGCCGCGGTGGCCATCGCCCTGCCGCTGGCGCTGAACCCCTTCCTGGCCGGGCTGGACCTGCGAGTGCGGACGCACGCCGGGGCCCTGGGCCGCTTCTACCTGGACGCCCTGCTGGGACTGTCGGCGATCCGCGCCCACGGGGCAGAGCGGGCCGTCCGCCGCGAGCACGAGGGCTTGCTCGTCGAGTGGGCTCGCGCCAGCTTGCGCCTCCTTCGCTGGGTGGTGATCGTCGAGGGACTTCAGGCAGCGGTCGGCTTCGGCCTGGCCGGTTGGCTGTTGTTGCTGCATGCCGGCCGCGCGGCGGACACGGGAGGAATGCTGCTCCTGGCCTACTGGGCCCTGTCCCTGCCAGTCCTGGGGGAGGAGATCGCGCTCTTGGCCCGCCAATACCCGAGTCAGCGCAACATCATGCTCCGCCTGCTGGAACCGCTCGGGGCGCCCGAAGCGGCGAGCGGGGGGTGTGAACCTCCCGGTTCTGTACCGGGGGGTTCACCCCCCCCGCTCGCCAAGAGGAGGGGGGTGGCCGTCACGTTCGATGCCGTGACCGTGCGGGCCGCCGGACACACAATCCTCGACGGGCTCAATGTGCATGTTGCGGCAGGGAGTCATGTGGCCATCGTCGGCGCCTCGGGGGCCGGTAAGTCCAGCTTGGTGGGGCTCCTGCTCGGCTGGCACCGGGCCGCCGCTGGGCGGGTCCTCATCGATGGCGAGCTGCTCGACGCGACCCGGCTCGATCGCTTGCGGGCCGAAACGGCGTGGGTCGATCCGGCGGTCCAACTCTGGAATCGCTCCCTGCTCCAGAACCTGCTCTACGGCACCCACGACGCGGCGACGCCGCCGGGCGAGGTACTGTACCAGGCCGACCTGTATGGGGTCGTGCAGCGGCTGCCGGACGGGCTCCAGACGTCGCTGGGCGAGGGCGGGGGACTACTGTCCGGCGGGGAAGGGCAGCGGGTCCGCCTGGGGCGGGCGCTGACCCGGTCGCGGGCCCGACTGGTCATCCTGGACGAGCCGTTCCGAGGTCTGGACCGTGCGCAGCGCCGCGAGTTGCTCCGGCGGGCCCGGCAGCACTGGCGCGAGGCCACGCTCCTGTGCATCACCCACGATGTCGGCGAGACACGCGACTTCGAGCGCGTCCTCGTGATCGAGGGGGGGCGCGTGGTGGAAGATGGTTCGCCGGCGCTGCTGGCGGAGGAGCCGGGTTCTCGCTACCGGGAACTGCTCGACGCGGAGGAGGCCGTCCGGACGGGGCTGTGGTCGAGTCCCGTCCTGCGGCGCCTGCGGTTGGCGGAGGGGGACCTCGTGGACGAGACAACGGGAGACCGGGTGTGACCGCATCCCTGGCAGAGATCAGCTGGCCGGCTTCCCGCCTGGGCGAGGCCCTCGTGGCCCTCGGCCGTGCCGGCCGCCTGGGAACGCGCGCGGTCGAAGTGTCTTCTCCTCCCCCTGCGCTGGTGACCGACGGAGGAGGCCTGGGGCGCTGGATCGAGGCGGCCGCCGCATGGCTGGGGGTCGAGGCAGAGCCTGTCGAGGCGCTGTATCCCGAGGTCCACGCACTCGTCTGCGAGGCGGGGCCGGCCCTCCTGCGGCTCCCCCCAGACCGCGTTCTGGCGAACGCGCCTACGGAGGCGCGGTTCCTTGTGCTGGTCGGTGGCGGAGGTCGGAGGGTGACGCTGCTAACGCCTGGTCTAATTACCCTGCGCCTGCGGCCGGAAGCGGTCCGTGCGGCGCTCTGTCAGGTGGTCGAGGCTCCGGTCGCCAGCGACGTCGAGCAAATCCTCGCCGGAGCGGGCGTGCGTGGCCGGCACCGGCAACGGGCGCGGCAGGCCCTCCTCCGCGAGCTGCTGGCCGCGCGGCGCGTCGGCGGCTGCTGGCTGCTGCGCCCGGCGGGGGCCACGGGCCTCCTGGCCCAGGCCCGTGAGGCGCGGCTGCCGCAGCTACTGGCCGCCCTCCTTGGTGCCCACGCCATCTCCTATGGGCTGTGGGTCCTGTCGTGGGGGCTGCTTGGCTGGATGGCCCTCCAGGGCCGCTTCGAGCCCGGCTGGCTGCTCGCCTGGCTGCTCCTCCTGCTGACGCTGATCCCCTTCCATCTCCTCTCGACCGCCGCCGGAGGCCGGCTCGCCATTCGCGCCGGCACGGTCCTCAAACGCCGCCTGCTCGAAGGCGCCCTCAAGTTGGAACGGGACGACGTGCGCCACCAGGGCGCCGGGCAACTGCTTGGCCGGGTGATCGAGTCGGAGGTGGTCGAGTCCACGGCCCTCGCGGGCGGCTTCCTGAGTCTGACCGCCTCGCTGGAACTGCTCCTGGCAGGCGTGACACTCGCCCTCGGGGCAGGCAGCTGGCTCCACGTCGTGCTGCTCTTGGGCTGGGTGGCCGTGACGGTGCTGCTCGCCCGCCGTCTGGTGAGCCGCCGCCGGCGATGGACGCAGGAGCGGCTGGACATGACAAACGACCTGGTCGAGCGAATGGTCGGCCATCGCACCCGGCTGGCCCAGGAGCCCCGCGCCTACTGGAACGAGGGCGAGGACCAGGCCCTGGAGCGCTACCTGGAGACCTCGGCAGACCTGGACCGCTCGGCGACGACGTTACAGGTAGTGGTCCCGCGTGGCTGGTTCCTCGCCGGGCTCCTGGGGCTGGCACCGGCCTTCCTGGCCGGCGAGGGGCTCGCTGGCGCGGGCCCCCCGGTCACCGCGCTGGCCGTCGGGGTTGGCGGCGTCATCCTGGCCTACCGGGCCTTCCGCAGCCTGGCCGAGGGCCTGGAGCGGCTGGCCGCGGCGGCCATTGCCTGGGAGTATGTCCAGCCGCTCTGGCAAGCGGCAGCACGGCAGGAGCCGCCAGCCCACCCCGGGTTTGCCATCCTTGGGGCGAGCGGGGGGTGTGAACCCCCCGGTCAAGTTGAACCGGGGGCTTCACAGCCCCCGCTCGCCCCCCTGCTCGAGGGCCGCGACCTGGTCTTCCGCTACCCCGGCCGCGCCGAGCCGGTCCTGAAGGGGGTGGATGTGCGCATCCGCGCCGGGGACCGAATGCTGCTCCAGGGTCAATCCGGGGGCGGCAAGTCCACCCTGGCGGCGCTGTTGACGGGCTGCCGGCAGCCGGCGTCGGGACTGCTCCTGTTTCGGGGCCTCGACCGGGAGACGCTGGGCGCCGAGTCGTGGCGGCGGCGGGTCGTCCTGGCGCCGCAGTTCCACGACAACCACGTCCTGATGGGCACGTTCGCCTTCAATGCGCTGCTGGGGCGCGGCTGGCCGCCGCGGAGCGAAGACCTGGCGGACGCCGAGCGGGTCTGCTGTGCTCTCGGCCTGGGGCCGCTCCTGAAGCGAATGCCGGCCGGCCTGCAGCAGATGGTCGGCGAGACCGGCTGGCAACTCAGCCACGGCGAGAAGAGCCGGCTGTACCTCGCCCGGGCCCTGCTGCAGGGGGCCGACCTCCTCATCCTCGACGAGAGTTTTGCCGCCCTCGATCCCCAAACGCTGCGGCACACCCTCGCCTTCGTTCTGGAGACCGCCCCGACGGTACTTGTCATCGCTCACCCGTGAGGACGTCAGGCTGGAAAGCCTGACCTACTTTCGTGCCGGGGGGCTAACCCGATCCCTCACTTCAGTGGCTTGAGCTTGATGTTCTTGAACCAGTAGGCCGAACCGTGGTCCTGCAGACCGATATAGCCCTTCCGCGGATGGTCCTTGTAGGCAATATCGCTCGACCCACGGCGACAGGGGTCATTGTACGGCGAGTTGGTCGTCCAGGCCCAGTTCTCGCAGAGCCACCCTTGTTTCCTCCACTTGGTGCTGAGCAATGGGGCTGTCCGGCGACAGCTCGAAACGCACGGTCACCTTCAGCCCCTTGCCCGTGGCGAACCGGGACAGCACCTTCGTGTAAAAGTTCATCCACTTCTGCGGCGGGACTTGCCCCTCCCACCAGAGGCCGGTGATCTCCTTCAGGGGCGGCGGGGGCGGCGGAGGGGGACCGCCCGGCCGGACAACCGCCACGTTGGCCCTGCCCTGCACCCCCGCGACCGACGCCGTCACGAGGAAGTTGCCCTCGTCCTGCCCCGCCGCGAACACACCATCCTCATCGATGGTGCCCCCGGTGGCCGTCCAGCTCACCTTGCTCGTGTCGATGTCGTGCCCGTGCTGGTCGAGCCCTTTGGCCATGAAGGTCTGCTTCTTACCGGGCTCGACCCCTGCTTGCGCGGGCGTCACCACCAGGGCGGCCAGGTGCGGCGGCTCGACGTGCTTTTTCGCCTCTTCCGCGGTGAGGACGAACATCTCGTCGGAAACCTCAACCTCGGTAGGGACGAGGCTGGTGCCGAAGTGGAAGGGCTCGTAGCGCCCTCCCTTGCCCTTGCCGACGTAAGCCAGGATGCCGTTCTCGACGCCCCGCGCGATGGTTTCCTTGATGCTCTCGGGGTTCAGCAGGCGCGGCAGCAGCGGTGAGGCGAAGAAGGCGTCTCGCACGGCCCTGGTGCTCCACTCCTTGTGCGCGGGCCAGTGCCGCACCAGGAACGTCGGGCTCACGCTCGGCTCCACGTCCCCGTCGCCGCGCAGACGACTGAGGAAGAAACTCACCAGGTCGCCCGCAGCGCTGGAGTGGACCAGGCCGAGGTCCTTCGGCTGTAGCTTGTTGTCCTTGCCCAGCAACAGTAGGTGCTTGTAGGTCCGCCAGACGGCCTCGCGGAGGTCGCGCTGCGCTTTCTTCACGCTCTCGGCCAGTTGGCGTTTCTGGCCGTCGTCGAGTTGCAGCTGTTCCTCCTCGTCCTGGATGTCCTCCCACGCCAGCAGCTTGCGGGCCTCGTCGTACAGAGGGGCGGCACTATCCGGCACGCACCAGATCAAGGCGCTCTTGAACGTGCGGGCTGATGCACCGTGCTCGCGGGTCAACGTCTCGATGAACGAGAGTGTCTTCTTCTCGTCCTCCATCGACCGCTCGGGGGCAAGCACCACGAAGGTCAGGGCGGCCTGCTCGGGCACCTGGTTACTCTTCTCAGGGAAGTAAACCCTCTCCACCCCCGAGCCCTGCGCGAAGACCTTCTGCACCTCGGCCCGGACGCGCTCCTCGACCTTGTCGGGCTGGATGTTGGCGCGGCGGTCGGCAAGGAGCTTGTTGAGGTTGGGCCGCAGCCCGAAGCGGTAGCGGTTGCGCTCGCTGGTCAGGTAGTAGCACGATGCCGACAGGGCCTCCAGCACCGTCTCGACGTGGCCGATGTCGAGGTCCGGCTCGGCGACGGCGAGGCGGACCTCGGGCACAGTCGCCTCATGGTGGGCGCTTTGGCCGCCGTTAGACTCGAAGAAGATCACCGTCGCCACCTTGCGGTGCAGCCGCGCCTTCTTGACGGCGTCCTCGGCCTCCTTGTCGAGCTGGAGGGCGTGAGACTCCTTCTTGCCGCAGATGTCGGTGGTGACGGCGCCCTCCAACTTACTCTCGCCCAGCTGCTCGAACACGGCGGGGCGAAACACGCCGTCGTCCAGGGGCGCCGTGCCCAGCCCAATGAGCGGGTCCTTGTGGGCTCCCTTGTAGCCGTCCTGGTAGGCGCGGCTCACCCAGAGAGCCAGCAGCCGCAAGACGCCGCGCGTCTGCTGGAAGCGCTGCAAGCTCGCCCACTTGCGCTCGAACACCGACAGCAGTGCCGGGTGCAGCGGGTAGGTGGCCTCGAACGCCTCGCGGGCCTGGTCCACGGGAAACGTCCCCGGCAGCTGCTGCCGGTGGTCCACGATCCAGCGGGCATACTCGGCCGCTGTCTTGCGAGCCTCGTCGGGCAGCCCGGACCACTCGAACAGGCGGCGGCGGACGATCTCGGACGTCTCGGCCTCGACCGACATCAGGACAGCCTTGCCCAGTCGATCGAGTAGTTTGTCAAGGCGCTGGAAGTCCGCAACATCCTCCGCGCTCATGTCCAACTCCGAGGCGGGGATGGAAACCGCCAGGACAGCGCTGTCACGCCCCCGCACCTCTTCGGAGAGGTTCTGGATGAAATTGTAGGTCTGGGTTGCCATGCCGAGCTTGCGGCCGGCGCTGACGTAGTTCATCAGCTCGTCGATCAGAATGAGGCACGGGCGGTCCTGCGGCAGGAGCTTACCGATCAGATCGCCGCCGGGGGCGATCCGCTGCTCGTCGTGCTGCGCCACCAGGGCGAATGCCTCTTTGCCGCCGAGTTGGAAGGCAATCTCTCCCCAGGGCGTCAGGCGGCGGGGCGTACCGTCGCCGCCGCCGCGCCCGGTGAGGACGTCGAACTTCTGGCCGACGAACACCGCAGCCGCGGCGCGCGGGATGCGGCCGACGCCGGCCCGTTCCACGATGCGCGGCACGCCGTTCCAGGAGGCCGCATCAGGGCCGTGCGTGGCCAGGTGGTAGAGGAGGGTCAGGAAGTGGGTCTTGCCGCCGCCGAACTGCGTGCTCAGGTTGAAGACGGCGGACGTCTCGGTGCAGACGCCCGAGAGGCGGCGAACGACCTCGGCGGTGAACGCCAGCAGGTTCCGCGTCAGGTAGGTGCGCTCGAAGAACCGGACGGGCTGCTGGTAGTCGGTCGGCGCGCGGCCCTCGCGGACTTGGTCGAGGTGGACGGCGAACTCGGAGGCGTCGAGCGGCTTGCCCTCGCGCAGGTCCTCGCGGGGCGTCACGACCTTGTACCAGGGCTTGAGGGCCATGCTGCACCTTCCATCAGTCAGGAGCACCGGCCTCACTTCTTCTCGAAGCGGCCAAGGCTCGCATCCAGTTCCCAAAACTTGAAATAGGCCCACGGGAAGGCGTCCCCTTCGCCGCGGCTGCCGGTGATAAGGAGTGTTTGGCCGAGCAGGGCCGCTCGTCCGCTCACTCCGAGAGCGCCGACCACATCGGCCGTCAGCCGGTTAACCAGGCCCCGTGCCCCAGTCGTCGCGGTAGGCGAAGACGACGCGGAGCCCGGCGCGCACGCAGAGGACCTTCCAGAGGGAGTAGGCGACTCGCCCGTCATCGCGACTATTCTCCAGCTCGAAAGCAGCAACCGGGAAAAGCCAGCAGGGGACGCCGCAGCGGAGGGGTATCTCGAACGCCATGACGTCGATGCCAAGGTATTCTTGCCCCACCTGGGGGAGTAAGTCCAGCGTAAACCCTTTCGCCGCGGCAGACCACCCGAGGGCTTCACAGGACTGTACGACGGCGGACGTCAGGTGCTTCGTCCAGTCGGTGAGCCGTTCCGCCAGGGCCGCCTGCTTCAGAGGGGTGGCGACATCGTCAGTCTGAAGGACAGCGGTGAAGGTGTCCCGCCAGCGAGAGGCAAAGCTCGAAGCCTTAGCGGAGGCGGACATCAGAAGCCCAACCCTTTCTTCCGCGCCAGGACGCCGTCGACCCAGCGTTTCTCCTCGGTGCCCGGTGGGTACAACGCCGACAGTGCCTGAGCCAGCCGCCAGAAGCGTCCGTCCTTGCCGACACCCTCGTCGACCAGGAAGCGTTTCAGCGCCTCGCTCCGCCCCGCGGCGAACAGGATCATGCCCTGGTGCAAGCGGTCGAGCACCGTGGCCGTTGCTCGCGCCCCGCTCAGCTCACCCCAGTCGCCGGCCTCTCCGTCCGTCTCGCCGGGCTCGTCGAAGAGGCCCTTCTGTTTGGGCTTCTTCGCCTGCTTCGAGGGCGCCTTGCCCTCGTCCTTGCCGAAGAGGTGCCCCGCCCGCTCCGAGACGGACAGCAGCGTGGCCTTGTCGCCCTTGACCTTGACGACGCTGGTGAGCTGCTCCAGATGAGCGCCGAGTCCCTGCGCGATCTTGCGGGCGGTGTCGTACTCCAGGACGTAGCCGCTCACCCTGGCCGGTTTGCCGCTCTCATCCTCGGTGTCCGGTTCGTCCTTGTCCGAGTCGGCGGTCGAGCCGTTGCCGTCCTCTCCCGTGGACAGGGTCCAGAACCACATGGCCGTCAGGCGGGCGTCGGCGTCGAAGCCGCTGGCGTCGGCCCCGGCGAAGATCATCGACAGGGCCTCCTTAGCGACCGCCGCCCAGACGTGTTCCAGGTACTCCTTCAGTTCGACCCGTTCGCCGCTGGCCTTCTCGACGCGGGCGTAACGGGAGAAGATTTCCAGGGCCGGGCCGAGGCAGGCGAAAATGGCGTCAGCCCCGACGATGCCCTCGGTCGCCAGGCGCGGCATCCATTCGTGGATGCGCTTCGGCAACTTGGCCAGCACGTCGCGCCAGTCGCCGATCTGTTTGCCGGCGCGGGGCCGACATACGAGATGGACAGAGGAAGCGAGCCGAGCCTGCCCTTGGGCCGCTATCCTGGCTTCTCGTTCCGTGTCTACCGGCCAGGAACCTGTGATTGTCCAACCGGCATCGACGACGGCCTGGAGGATCGCTTCCCAACTCGCCGTGGTCTTGCTGGCGAACACGATGACGCCGACACCGTCTGCTCGTAAGATTCTCTCTCCTTCGGCGAAGGCCCTGGTCAACTCGCGCTCGTAGAAAGCGATGTCTTTCGTCGAGTTACTCAGAACATGGGGCCGGTCCACGACGATTTCTGTGTCCTTGGGTACTTGCTCATCACGGAGAAGCGTTCCGTGGATGCCACCAAGGCTTCGTCGCAGCCAAACGTAGAAGAAGTCGGAGAGGTAGGCGTAGGGCACCGCATCGTAGTATGGGGGGTCGGTGATCAAAGCCTGAACAGCATTGTTCGGAAGGGGATGCGACACTGCGGAGATTTGCTCCGCTTGGCCGCTGCGCATTGCCGGCTTTGCTTCAGTTGAACAGACCGCCTCCACCCATGCAACTGCCTCATGCCACGCACAATGGAATGGCGCGAACGGATTTGCTTCTACAAAATCGTAGGTGATAGGGACAGCTTGTCTCGTGAACGCATGACCAACGGTCTCGCGCGGCATCCAAGTGGAGATAGAGCACCAGTAATCGGCCCCCTTGTCCATCGAGAATGCCAAACACGTCTGCGCGGCTTCAGCCAGCCCGTCCTTGTGCTCGGCGGCCAGACGCTTACCAGCCTCGCCAACGAGTCGGCACAGCGTGCTCAGAGCGAGCGCTTGACGCGGCGTAAAGAGGTCACCCCAAGTCGTCAGGCCGTAAATCATACCCCAGGTGTGCCGGATGCCACGCACGTCAAGGAACTCCCCCGGCACCAGACTAAGCGGCCCCTTGTGTGCTTTCGCCCTTTGCTCCAGTTCCGCCGCCGCTTTTCTCACCGCCTCCAGGTCGCGCTCGGTCGGCAGCCGGTAGAATCGCCCCTGCTGTCCGGGTCGCGTTGTTACCACGTAGAACAGTCGCGCAGTTGCCGCCCCACCACGGCGTTTCTTGAGCTGCTGCCGCACCGAGGCAACCGGCGTTGTGAATCCGCACACCGGACACGTCGCCGAGGCACGGCGCACCGTTCCCTCGCCGACATCCTTGGCCGTGGCATTCGGAATGATCTGGAAGTCCACCCGCTTCAGCTTGGCATCCGGCACCAGCTTCAACGCCACAGAGCGGTTTCCCTTCTTCGCCAGCCACAGCGAGCGAATCAGCGGCACCTCCGCCCCGCAGCCCGGCCCCTCACAGACAATCGTCCGCGCCCACAGGTAGGCGATCAGCGTGGCGCCGTCGGGATCCTTCGGGTAGAACGGGGCCAGCTCCTTCTCGGCCTGCTCCTTGATCCACTTGCCCCACTTGCGGACCTCGTCGGCGAGACGCTGGCCGTATTTCGGGATGTACTCCAGCACCACCTTGTTGAGCAGCACAGCCACCGGGTTCAGGTCGCTGGCGAAGGCGTCGGCGCCGACGCGCAGCGCCTCCAGCGGAATCGAGCCGCCGCCGGCGAAGGGATCGACGACCAGCGGCCGCGTACCCGGCTCGCCGCCGAGGGCCTCGTGGGCGGCTTGGGTGAGCGCCCGGGCCGTCTCCAGGTACTCCGGCACCGTGGAGTTGTCCCAGTTGGCAAAGTCGGCGATGAAGTCGAGCAGGGCGAAGCGAAGGACGTTCTGATGGGCCGTGTCCCGCGAGTCCAGCGACTGTCCCGGTTTCGCCAGGACTTCCCAGCGCTTGTAACTCTCCGCTGAACAGGTATCGGACAAGTTCGGCGTCCCGATCTTGCCCTGCCCGCAGGCGCGCCGGGCGAACTCGGTGATAACCCGTGCAGCCGTGTCGCGGAACGACTGCGGGCAGAGCGGGTCGGCGGGATCGGGCCACAGGGCAGCGCAGATGACGGCCCGGCACGCGGCCAGCGGGCGCCGCGCCCACCAGATGTGCAGGGTGGAGATGTGCCCGTGGCGGATCGACTTCTCCCGGCGCGCGTGGGCGGAGATCCGCTTGATGGGCAGATCTACCTCGATCAGTCGTTGCGGATACCTGTCCCTGCCTGAAACTGGTATCTGCGCGAATGGCTCGGGTGCCGTGGATGACGCCTCAACCGGCTCCGTCGGTGGTTGCCGCACGGCCGGAGGCCCTGTCTCGGAGCCGTACGCCACTCGCTCAGTTGCCGGGGGCTGTTGGGAGCAGTTCCAGAGGGCCGTCTCGGATGGGGCGAGATCGGGGTCGATCAGCGGTTCGGCCGGGACCGGCCAAGCCTGAATGGGCTGGATCGGCTTGCCGTAGAGCAAGAAATCGGCAATCGACGCCGGTTCGACCTGTTTGAGCGCCTCGGCGTCCGGCTTTCGCAAGTCCTCCCGGAGTTCCATCAGAAGTCGGCCCAACACGTTCTGCCCCAAGAGAATCCTATCCGGCTGTGGTTTCGCACCCCAGAAGTCGTCCTTCATAGATTCCTCGACGATCGGGAGAACCCCCGTGGAGAGCAGGAGTTCTCGAAACGTCGACCAGTTCTGGGCCAGCTTGACCCGGAGGCACCAGCGCATGATGCGAACACGGACGTTGGCCCAATCCTTCCGGGACTGCTCGAGGTATGGCTTCCCGCTCATCTTGGCCGACATCGGGCTGGTTTGTGCAATGATGAGTTGCTGGACGTGGCGCAGGTGTGGAAAGCGACACGCCTGGTAGAGGGCCTCCGAGGAGCGGATCGACACCCCGTTGACCCGGAGGGGATATCCGGCCGCCATGTTGGACAGCCCGCCGAAACCTTCGCGGGTTTTCCGAAACACCGCCGAGCTGTCCCGGTTGTAGGTTCCCCCCTCTCCTCCAGCCATACACTTCCCCTTATTCTCTGAATGGATCATCCCCGTTCATCCAGGCGGTTTCGCCGCCGCTCAAACCTTGCGCGGGAAGAGCGGATACCACCGGCCAAGAGGGTGCGAGCGCGGCGCAGCGGAATCTCCCCACCACCAAGCCAGGGGGCAGTTGTTCGGACAGTTGCGGTACGTGACCACGGTGGACCCAAAGCCAAGGCTTTTCAGAGTATGGTAACCCAGGGGGCGCATGACTTCTTGTGGATTTCGGCAAAACGAGCGGATTTTCAGGCCGGCAAGCAACAACTGTTGCTCGAGCAGATGGCGGCCGGTTTCGGACGAGAACAGCCTGCTGTTGCCCGCTCGGTCGGGAATCCGCAGCCGGGGCGGGTAGCCGGCACGGGCCAACTCCTCGGCATAGGCCACGACCGGGGGAGCGTCGGGAAGGTGCGCGGGGGCAAAGACCTCGGCGCCGCCGGGGAGCCACTGCCGGTCTTCAAATTCCGTCGCGCGGAGCCAGGAAACACGAATGGTCTTTCGGGCTTTCACGGCGGCCTGGAGGATCGTTTTATGCGTGTACCACAGGCCGCGCCGGTAACAGGCGATGACCACCACGACCACCCGGGCGCGGGGCGGCGCGACCGTCTGAATCCATTGACAGAGGTCCAGAATGATCCGGTTGCCGGTAAAAAGGATGTCGTCCAGGTAGAGATAGCCCCCCGACGGCGACCCGCACCGGGCCAGGGTCAGGCCGTGGTTTTCCTTGAGTACCTCCTCAAAAAGGGCCAGCATTTCGTGCTGGCTGGCACCATGGCGCTGAATGTCGAGGAAGTTCACGTTTCTCCAGAACGTGCGGCCTGCCGCGGGGACCACTCGCGCCGGCTTTAGCAGCGCGAGCAAGCCCGCCAGCACGGTCCGAACCTGGTGCCAGAACCCCGAGAGCCCCGGCACCTGCTTTAACCGCACCAGGTTTCGCAAAAAATCAACAAAGAACTGGCGGGAAAGGTACGTCTGCCTCAACACGTGGTCGAGTTCCATCAGGATCGGCTCCTGAACGGGCGCCTCGAACTGCCCAACCCAGCGGTCCACATGCGCGGGGTCCGGAGTCGGGATTTCCCCCTTTCGATAATCGCCAATGGTGGTGGCGATCGACTGTAACAGCTCCTGTCGCCCCATAGAACGCCCCGTTGCGAACCGGCCGCTCACTCAACCTCCAGGCGATTGTACTCATTCGTGGTCAGGGCCAGTTCACCGAAGCATGGCGGAGATTGGCTTGATGGGCAGGTCCACCTCGATGAGGCGCCGGGGAAAAGGCGTCATGATTTGCCAAGAGTTGCGGCATCCTCGGCCATGCGACCCACTACCTGCAAGGCGGTCCGGGCGTCATCGAGCGAAACGTGCGGCTTCAGGGAATGGATCGCTTCGGCCAACTGGTCCTGGTCCTGGGAGCCCGGGTGCTGCTTCATGACATAGAGCGCCGTGGCCAGTTTCTCCAGTTCCGTCACGTTCTTTTTCGCCAGCCGTTCCGCGACGAACCGGATCGCCAGGCTGTACCGCTCCCGGGTCCTGGGAAACTGCTCGAGGAACGGCTTACTAGCCGGCCCGGGCAGCAGGCTGGGGCCGTACTGCGGATCGCGGATGACCACCTTCAGCAGGCTGTCGCCCTGAAGGGCGGTCAATTCGTCACTGAGTTCAAACGAAAACGGCCCGTACTTGTAGAAGATGAAGTCGAAGTCCAGCGGCACGCCGAGCAGTTCCTGGACAAAGTAGACGCTTTTCTGGACGTGCGTCTCGCCGCACCAACTCCCGTGCGCGTGCAGCTGGTCGAGGAGCGTCAGCAGGACGGCTGAGCGCGGCAGTCGTTCCATTACTCGGTCTCCCTCGGGGCGGTGATGACGGTCGCACGGGACTCCCGCAGCCAGTGCTCGGCCGCGATGGGGTCGCGGATCTCATGAAAGTGTTTTGCCATTACCCCTCCTCGGCGGCGAGAATCTCGCTGCCCTTCAGCAGGTAATGTTCCACGGTCATGATCGGTTGCCACCCCAACCGCGCCGGATTCTGGACCGCGTGCGCCTCCGGCTTCGTCCCGCAGTTGAGGACAACGTAGAGCCAGTAATCCTTTTTCAGCCGCTCGGCGGTCTTGTACTCGTTGTAGGTCAGCGCGATTTCCCCGACGCCCGCCCGGCCCTTGACCTCCACGAAACGCACCGCGACGGCCGTCTTCGGGTCCTCCGCGTGCGGCTTGCGAGCGATCAGGTCGAAGCCGCGGTTCTCCTTCTCGACGCTCTCGACCTGCCAGCCCTCCGACTCCAGCAGCGCGGTGACGTGGGCGACGGCGATGCGCTCGATCTCCTCGTCGCGCACCATCGGGGCGAGGGACGGCGCTGAACGATCCGGGTGCGGCAGGACCCAGGCCCGGCCGACGTGGCGGATGTCGCCGATGGCGCACTGTCCCTCCTGCTGGAGTTCCTCGCGCCGCCGCTCCAGGCGCCCGTTCAGCTCGTCCAGCCGGTCTTCTCTGGCAACGCGCCGGCGTCGGGCACCGCCGTGCCCTTCGGGGCAAGAGCCAGGTCGAGGAATACCGTCGGCTGCTTCAGGGCGAGTGTGTGTTCCCCCTCTCTTCCTGCCCCTCTCCCCCCAGGGGCGAGGGGAGGAAGGTTGGTCTGGACGACGAACAGCTTGCGGTGCAGGTAGTTGCCCCGCCCGTCTTTGATCGCGGCGCTGAACACGTCCAGCAGGTAGGGCTGCCGGCAGTGCAGGTCGTAGAAGACGCTGCCGCGCTGCAAGTCCTCACGGGCGCGCTCCAGAACGTCCTCGCGGACTGTCTCGAAGAGCGGGTGGCCGGGCGTCACCCACTCGGCAGTCGGCTCCTTGTTCAGCAGGGACTTATCGAACACGACCTGCTTGTACTCGCGGCCCAGCTTCCCGAAGCGAGGCTCTAGACGCTCGCCGAGCGGCCAGAGCGTGCGCGGCACCTTGCCGAGGCGATAGAGGTGCGCCCCGGCCCGCACTGCCTTGGGGTGAACGCCGGCCAGCGGCCCGGCCTGGCAGAAGAAGTCCTCGATGACCTCCGGCACCAGCCGCCGCTCGCGGGCCTCCGCTGACCTGCCCGTCAGCACCGCCAGGTTCAGCTCGCGCTTCGCCAACCCCTCCAGCGTCGAGTGCGTGATGCGGCGGAAGCGGTCCTTGTCTACCTGCTCGACGATCCGGCTCTTGATGACTTCCTCGGTCAGGTTGCGGGCATACATCTCGCGCACCATCCGTTCGAGTTGGTTAGCCGGGAAGACGTCGCCCAGAACGTTGAAGACCTTCCCTGTCCGCTGCGGGTCGAGGTCCTCCTCGATACTCCGCAAGCGCTCGAACAGCTTTTGAAGGACGCGACCCTCGCGCGTAGCGGGGGAGACGAAGTTGAGGATGAGGCAGTCCTTCTCCTGGCCGTAGCGGTGGATGCGGCCCATGCGCTGCTCCAGCCGCACCGGGTTCCAGGGGATGTCGTAGTTGACCATCAGCCAGCAGAATTGCAGGTTGATGCCCTCGCCGGCGGCCTCGGTCGCGACCAGCACCTGGCAGTCCTCGCGAAACTCGCGCTCGGCGTAGATGCGCGTGCCCGGCGAATCGCGGTCGCCGATCTTCATGCCGCCGTGAATGGTGGTGACGCTCAGCCCCCACTCGCGCAGCTTGCCCAGCGGCCGGCCCGCCTTGCCGTCGCCGGCGAGGTAGTCGAGTGTGTCCTTGTGCTCGGTGAACAACAGCAGCTTGATCTTGCCATCCTTGAACACGCCCTGCTGGGTGAGCACCTCCTTCAGCTTCGCCAGTTTGGGCTGCTCCTGCTCGCGCTGCTCCAGCAGCCGGGCGTGTTCGATCAGCCGGGTCAGTTGCAGGACCTCCTCACGCAGGGCAGCGGGATCGACCGAGGCAACCACCTCCTCCAACTGGTCGAGGATCTTCTGCTGCTCCTCTTCGGTCAGGTCGTCGAAGTCGTCGGGGACGCGCTTGAGCTTCTGCTCCTCGCGGTAGCCCTCCGGGTCGGCCAGGATCTTCTCGCGTTTCTCCTTCATGCGCTCCAGGCTGCGGCGGACGGCATAGACGCTGGAGGCAAAGCGGCGCTGAAGCATCGCCATCGTGAAGCTGAGCGCCCGCCCCCGCGCCGAGTCCTCGGCAGCGGCCTTGATGGACTGGTCCTCGACGTACCGCGTCAGGGCGTCGTAGAAGTCCAGTTCGGCGTCGGTCATGGCGAACTCGGTCGTCCGCACGTTGCGCCGGGTGAAGAGGGTCTGGACCTTGCCCGTTTCCGGGTCGGGGAAGGAGACGAGGGCCTCCTTGACGTGACGCAGGTAGCAGGGGGCCTGCTGGCGGCGCATGGCCTCCTCCAGGCTCTTGACGTCGCCGTAGACGTCCCGGTCGAGCAGTTCCAGGAAAAGGCAGAAGTTCTGCGGGTCGCCCTTGTGCGGCGTGGCCGTCATCAGCAAATAGTGGTCGGTGCGCCGGGACAGCTCCTCGCCGAGCTGGTAGGCCAGGGTCTTCTGATCGCGGTCCGCGGCGCTCATCTTGTGCGCCTCGTCGACGATGATGAGGTCCCACTGGCTCCGCAAGAGGCTGTCCTTGGCGTCTTCGATCCGCGACACCCAGGAAACCGAGGTGATGACCTGGTTCTTCTCCTGCCAGGGGTTCAGGCCGTAGTTGGCCCGCAGCACGTCCGAGCGGACGACCTCGAAGTGCTCGCGGAACTTGTCCTTCAGCTCGCGCTGCCACTGGAAGGAAAGGTTCGCCGGCGTGACGATCAAGGTGCGCCGCACCAGGCCGCGGATCTTGAGTTCCTTCAAGAGCAGTCCGGCCATGATGGTCTTGCCGGCGCCGGGGTCGTCGGCCAGCAGGAACCGGATACGCGGCAACTTGAGGAAGTGGTCGTAGACGGCCTCCAACTGATGCGGCAGCGGGTCGACGCGCGCGATGGAGAGCGAGAAGTAGGGATCATGCTCGTAGGCCAAGCCCAGGCGCAGTGCCTCGACACCGAGGCGGAAACGATGGGGATCGCCGTCGAACGGCTCCGTCTCGGGGGAGGCTTCGATCCGGGCCAACTGCTCGGCATTGAGCACTGGCTCGTGGACCTGGCCGGTCCGGAGCCCCTTGGCGATGACCTTGACGGCATCGCCGAGCGGGACCGTGACGAGGACCTGGACCGGCTCGGGGAAGATCGGCCCGCGCAGGATGACGTTCGGTTTGAGCTGGGCCTGTTGCATCGCTTCACCCCCACGCTCTGCGAACCAACAGGCCGAAGAGGGCCGAGGCTGGCATCACATTTCCTTCGCAGTGACGAAGGAGTATTATCCCCGACCATCCTCCTCGCGCCCGGCAGATTCTGCTACACGAACAGGGGGGTCTCACTTCAGCGGCTTGATCTTGATGTTCTTGAACCAGCAGGGCGAACCGTGGTCCTGCAGGCCGATATAGCCTTTCCGCGGATGGTCCTTGTAGGCAATGTCGAACTTGTGCGGCGTGCCGTCGGGACGCAGGTTCGGCTTGGGAAACTCGTCCAGGTCCATCCGCGTGACCTTCTCCCCGTTCAGCTCGACCTCGATGAGGTTCTTGTTGCAGGTGACCACGATATGATTCCACTCGCCGACTGGCTTCCGCATTTCCTTGGAGGGCTTCACCAGGTCGTAGATGGCGCCGGTGTCGTGGTAGCCGGCGCCTTTGGTATCGTCGATGGCCACCTCCATGCCGTTGAAGCCGACGTCCTTGCCCGGCCGCGGCGTCAACGAATAGGTGCGGATGAAGATGCCGCTGTTGCAGCCCTTGCTGATCTTGAAGTCCAGCGCCAAGACGAAGTGGTCCCACTGTTTCTTGTGGACCATCATGTAGCCGCCGCAGCGGTGCGGATTGATGCAGCGGTCCTCGACCGGCGTCTTGCTCGGCTTGCCGCTCGACGTCATCCAGCCGTCCAGCGTCTTGCCGTCGAAGAGCAGGACCCAGCCGTCGGCTTTCTCCTTCGCAGTCAGTTCGTTGTCGGCCGCCCACGAGGGAGCGGTCGCGACGAGCAGCAGGGCGGCGCAAAGCATCGGTATCCTCATCTCAGCTCACCACCTTTTCCTTCTTGGGGTCCCAGGTCATTGTCTTCCGCTGCCGCAGGATGCGACCGCGAGCTTGATGGCCACCGTGGTCGCGATCCCCAACGCAGCCGGAAGGATGAAGGATGAATCGGAGGGTTCTTTTTCATCCTTCCACCTTCCACCTTCATCCTTTCTCGGCGTTGCCGTCGTTTTTGGCCCGGAACGCCGGCTTGAAGTCGCCGTTGCCGCGCAGCGCCGGCGTGGACGGGATCATCGGTTAGAGATAGCCCAGAGGAGAGACCGTTGCAAGCGATCAGGGAAAGAGGGGTGCCGTCGCGTTGTTGCGGGTGACGTGATTTTCCGCGTTTCGCCGCGAGCCTCGGGCGAGTGGCTTGCCCCCACAAAGTGGTCCAGTCGCTATGAGAGTCGGATCAACCGTTACAAATGGGTTCATGCCGCCGACTGATGCCGAGCTTCTGGCCGACCGGGCTGATGCTCAGGCCGGTAGCCAGGTCGGCCTCGGCCTGCCGGAGTTTGGAGAGGACCTGTTCCGGCGTGTGTCGCTTCCGCATGATCGTCTCCTTGCCCCGCGAGGGGCGTCAGAGACTCTCATAACACATGGACCCGTTTTTGGAGAGCACACTACCTGTGATTCGGGAACTCAGGAAGACGATGAGTTTCGAGAAGATCGGACGGAGGTCCGGCGTGACGGGCCAGTGCATCAAGCTCGTGATCTGGGTGGACGTGGACTTGCGTCCAGTAGGCCCCGTGGCAGCTTGCGCGGCCTGGCGGCGGCTTGAGGCCCCGAGAAAGAAAGGACGCATGGCGGTTGAAGAGAGGGGAGGGAGAAGAAGCTGGGGGGCAGACGGCGTAGGCGCAGACCGGGCTCCGCAGTAGGATGCCAAGTGCGGAATTGTCCCCGAGGAGCAAGCGATGGCGAAAGCGGTCCGGTTCTACTGGCGAGGGCGGGAGGCGGGAATTCCCCTAGCGGAGATACCCGAGCAGGACCGCAATCCGCTGCGGGTCCGCCGCAGCGTGGTGCAAGCCTACGCGCCCGATGTCGTCAAGCAACTCGAAGAGGATCGGTTCGTTGCCGCGGCGTGGGAGTCTGGCGAGCAGATTTCCCTGATTCTCTGCCACCCCAACCTCGCGAACGGGCCTGCCGATACCCTGCTCGTAAACACGACGGCCTTGCCCAGAGTGGTTGTGAAGCTTGGGGGCTGGGACGAGATTCCGGAGGCTACCAAATTCTTGCTGACGGCTTTTGGCTCTGAAGCGGCCAGCGTCGAGGAATGCGTAGCGGCGAGGCGCGATCTCGGAAACTGGCTCGTGGAACACGGCCAGCCTGATGTGGCTGCCGCCGTCAAGCATTTCTCTGCATTCCCATTCGGCGTCCGGTCGGACGCGCTAGAGGTCATCAACACCTGGCGGCACGTCCTAGTCAAGGGCCAGAAAGATCAGATCGACCGGTTCTTAGACCAGGTCGAGCAGCGGTTCGGGACGCTGGGCTGGTCACGCGACATGGCTGTTGAAGACCAGATGAACCGTGGTGAGTTCCAACAGAACCGCTTCTACGGTTGGACCGGCGGCCCGGACAGCAGGCCGCGGGCCCTGCTCTGCCTCAACCGAGCGACCGACCGGCGGATTCGCGGCGGCACCTACAAGATTGATGAACGCGCCGGTCTTGCCGAGCTGGCGAGCGTGATTCAGCACGTCCTGAGAGAAGTGCTCGAACCCGCCGCTGCTGCTGTGGGGCTGGAAGTTTCCTACCCCCGCCTTGGTCCGATTAGCCGTGTCGGGACCAGAACCGAAGGGGTCATGACCGCTCTTGCCGAAGCCGGTGACGGCCAATGGCCGCTTCCGGACGAAATTGAGCCGGTCTGGCGGAAGTTTGTCCTCACGGCTTTTCGCGAGGAGGTCGCGCTCAAGCCGGAGGAATTGACCGCGTGGTTCATCGCCAGCGGTTGGGAGGAGCGGGCCTCGGCCGAGCTAATGAAGCGGTTCTATCGCGATGTAGCGCTCATTGACGAGTACCAGGAAGCAGGGAGGCAACCCGCTTGACCAAGATTGGCAGGATCGTGACTGCCATCACCGGCAGTCCCGCCCCTGTGCTTTTTCTTGACTCCTGCATCTTGCTTGATATTGTGCGGACACCGCTACGAAATAAGGCGAGCGAGGTGCGGGTTGCCACACAGTTCCTGGCTTCGGTACGGAAGGCTCCAAAGACGATTCACCTCCTCATTGCCTCCCCGACGCCGACAGAGTGGAATGACCATATTGGCGAAGCGGTGACTGATTGCACCACGGCGGTGAACAGTTGCAACGCCGTAGCATCGATCTGTGCCCAAATCGCACTTCCCGGAGTCGCGTTCCTTCCGGCGGCCGTGCTGAACCTCCCAACGATGTTGCGACAACTATCCGCCGATCTCCTCGCCTCAGCCGTCACAATCGATCACAGCGCCGCAGCTTTGGGGCGTGCCGTTGATCGCATCATCGCCTCAACGCATCCGGCAAAACCGGGTGGCAAGGGTGCAAAGGACTCGGTTATCCTCGAACACGCTGTGGAAACCACCGATAAGCTTCGGACCGCAGGGTTTACCGGGATCACCCTCTTCGTCAGCTCGAATACGGCGGATTTTGCAGCGAAAGGGTCTACCAACCTGCACGCCCAGTTGGTTCCCGCATTCAATCCTGTCAGCCTGCAATATGCGGTTAGTTTGGAGGATGCCGAATCGATTCTGACGGCGGCTGGATGGGCGCCGTGAGCGTCGGTGGCTTGCCCGAGGCTCGCGGCGAAACGCAGACAGCCCACGCAAAAACCGATGCACTCCAGTTTTTCATTGCTCTGGCGTTGGGCGCCGGGTAAGCTAACTACAGATCGACTCGCGCCCTCCACGACAGAGAATCGGAACGAACGAGCGCAAGTTTCTCGCGGTCTGACGTTCCAGAAGTGAAGAAGACACAAGAAGCGGTGTGATCTCGTCCTTCGTCCGCGCCATCGTGGGGTGAGGGGGGCTGTCCGGCGAGGTGTGATCATGTTCAGCACAGGAACTCGATCTGGCGGGCCTGCCCTGGGGCTGCTGGCTCTGCTGACGGTCGCCCTCGCGCCTTCCGCGTCTCCCGCCCAGGCCGTCTACTTCCGCAACGAGACGCAGATGACCCTCACCGTCTACGCCAGCTGCGTCTTCCGCGGTGTCGTCCTACGGGCAACGCCTGTTCAGTTACAGCCAAAAATGAGCAGCCCGGCGCTCAAGCTTCCCGGCACCAAGTTGATCGTCATCCAGGACGCGCGCTTTCCGGGCCGCGCCCTCTACCAGGACACCATCCCCGCCAGCGACGACGATCGTTCCTTCGCCATCCAGCCCGACCTGCCGGCGCCCCGCGTCAGGCTCCAGCGTCTTTCCCCCCCCCCTGCTAAGCCGGGGCCCTGACCAGGGTCGCGTTCTGGCACCTCTCTCCTCTTCCGGCCTGCGGATTCGCGCGCCCGCAGTCCGTGCGCCCTGCTGCTGCCTCGGGGCCCGGGGTATCCCGGCCCGTGGGCATTGCTTCCTTCGCCTCTGAGGAATCCCGAGGCGGCTACCCGCTGCGGTCGGACAGGTGCAGGTCCTCGAGCAGGCTCTGGCGGATGTCGTCGCTGAGCGGCGGGCTGGCGTGCTGATAGCCCTCCAGGCGGATCTCGAAATGGGCTGACTGGCGGACATCGCCCAGAAGCACCCGCGCCGGCGGGTCGAGGGGAAAACGCACCCAGTGGGCGGTGCCGACGCAGCGGTCCTCAGGCCGGCAGGTGACCAACTCGCCGGGGCAGCGCGTCGCGCCGAGTACCAGGCTGACCTGCTCGCCGCGCAGCGTCTGCCATAGCGCCAGCTCCTCCAGCAGACGTCTCTCGTCGGCGACCTCGATCAGCAGAGCGGCTTGCAGGCCGTTCGGCCCGGGCAGCAGTCGGTTGTAGAGGTCGAGTTCGCGGCGGACGAGGCCTGCTTCGGTCACACGGGCGATGCGCAGTACTTCCTGCACGCGGAACCAGAGGGTCTGCCGGTTCTCGAAGAGCAGGGCGGCGCGCGGCCCGACGCGGACACGGCGATAACGGTCGAGGTAGCGACACTGGGCCTCGAAGAACTCGCGTCTTCGCCCCGCGTATTCATCCAGCGGGAGCAGGTCGTCGGGCGTCAGCGCGTGCATGCGACAACTCCGGGAAGAAACGATGAATGATGAACGATGAATAAAAGACAATAACGGTATTTTATTCATCACTCATCGTTCATCATTCATCATTTCTGAGAGGGGCGGGTGAATCACTCCCGCGTAGACGATGCCGGCGAGCAGGGCGCCGACGATGGGGCCCATCCAGTAGACAGGGTGGTCGGCAAACACCGGCTGCGCCTGGAGGGTCGGGACGGTCCGTTGCCAGAGGGCGGGGCCGAGCCATCGTGCTGGATTCAGGGCGGCGCCCGTCAGGTTCCAGCCGATCAGCACGCCCGCCGTCAGCGCCAGGCCAGCCACTGTCCCGCCCAGACGCGGACGGCGCGGGTCGAAGATCGTCGCGAAGATCGCCAGCGTCAGCAGGAACGTGAACGCCGACTCCAGGCCGACGCCGGCCAGCAGGTCGCCCACCGACATGCCGCGGCCCTGATCGCCGATGGCGTCGCGCAGCGCACGCAGGTGCGGCGTGCCGGCGTAGGCCTCGCTCAGCACTTGCTGGGTGAAGACCGCACACACCGCCCCACCGGCCGCAACCGCCCCGATCAGCTGGACGGCGAGCATTGCCAGCGTTCGCCAGCCATCGAAGCGCTTGGTCACCCACAAGGTCAGCGTCACAGCCGGATTGAGACATCCCTCCGACACGAGCGTCGTTGCGCTCAGCAGCGCCGCCAGGACACAGCCCTGCGCCAGGGCGATGCCGACCAGCCCGAGCGGTGGGCCAACTCCCATCTGGGCGACGCAGGCCGTCGCGGCGCAGAGGAAGACCAGCAGGAAGGTGCCGACCAGTTCAGCGAGGTACGCGCGGAGGACCTTGTCCATGGAGTGCCCCTCCGGTGCGGGCGGTGTCATCCCGCCTCCCTTATCGCACAGGGTGAGCCCGTGTCAAGGTCGCGGCTCCGATCGCAGCCACGGGGCAACGTGACGTGCCAGGAAGGCTGGCATGATCGTGCTGACGTGGAAGCCGCCGCGAAACTCCAGCAACATCTCCGGCTTCCAGCCGATCTGCACGAGACGCCGGTAGAGCGTTTCTCCCTCCGCGTCGAGGCCGGCCGGGACCACGAAGCCCTTGACGCCCGCGGCGGGTGTGTGGAGACGGTCGATGGTGCCGTAGCGCGTCGTGCCCCAGTCGAGCCAGAAGCGGTCGAGCGGCGAGTGGAACGAGACGACCTCGCCGCGCGTCGCCCTCAGTGCCAGCCGCAGGTCGAAGCCGGGC
The DNA here is from genome assembly GCA_016177925.1 of Planctomycetota bacterium. Taxonomy (GTDB): domain Bacteria; phylum Planctomycetota; class Planctomycetia; order Gemmatales; family Gemmataceae; genus JACOUH01. The sequence continues at coordinate 23,917 of JACOUH010000121.1, forward strand.
GAGACGGCTGGCGACAGCAGGACAATCCGCTCCAGGGTCGCCGGAGGAAGGCGCTCCGCCGCGGCCAGGACCAACCCCGTGCCGCCACTGTGGCCGACCAGGTAGACCGGGCAATCGGGGTGCTCCGTCTTGTAGCGCATCACTTCGCGGACCAACTGATCCGCTCGCGCCATCAGGTTGGGCGTATCCTTGACGTCGCGGACCAGGTTGCCGAAGCCCGTCGTCCAGACGAAGTCGCGCACCTCGTGCGGCACACTGGTCAGGGGCGAGATCATCTTCAGCCACAACCCCAGCGGAGATCCACCGCCGACGCCGCCAGCGACGACCACCAGCCCCGCCCGCTCGCCGGCCGGCGCCACGCCAGCGAACAGGGACAGCACGCACACGGCCGCGAGGCCACGGCAGCCGCGGACCATGATCAACTCCTTTTGCCGCGGAGAAATCGTCGACCGGGTGCGGCGCAGGGGGGAAGCGGTTATAGGGGCGGACAGCCAGCCGTGCAAGAGCGGTCGAAGGAGAGCAAAGGAAGAGAGACTTCCTCCTTGCTCCACCCCTTGATAGGATGACGCGCGGAGGTAATCATGATCGAGCTGACCGAAGAACAACAGCAGGCTCTGTCGGCAGACAAAGGCCCCTTGCAGGTCGTGGACCCGCGCACGCAGGAGGTTTACGTCCTGATTCGCCTGGACGTCTACAAACTGACGTGCAGCATCATCAGCGGCCCCAACCGGGGGGGCTGGGACGACCCCGAGCTGGACGTTTACGAGCAGTACCGGAAGAAGCCATGAATCGGGGGGACGTCGTGCTCGTGGACTGGCCCTACAGCGACCTGAAGGGCAGCAAGCTGCGCCCGGCGATCGTCGTGCAGGCCGACTTCCTGAACGGGCTTATCGACGACACGATCTTCGTCCAGGTAACGGGCACGCGATACGCCATCCCGGGCACGGAGGTGGAACTCGACCCCGCGACGGAGACGGTGTCGGGACTGACCAAGATCTCGTACGCATCGTGTACCAACATCTTGACGCGTGATCAGGCGCTGATCTACCAGACGATCGGCTACCTGTCCGCCACCGCCCTGCAGCAGATCGAGGATTGCCTGAAGAAGGTGCTCGGGCTGCCGTGAGCGAATCGCCGGCGTCGGAGAGCTGTTGAAGGGGAAAAAGGAGCGGAGCAAGTCCAGACAGACCGGATTCCTCCGGCCCCGGATCGGGACGACCTCGTGCAACCTCCGGTCGCCGTAAGTCGCGGGATGGACGGTGGGTTCGCCGTGGCCACCCCTTCGGAAAAGCAGCCCTCTGGCGGGCACTGTCCCTCCAGAGCTGTCTCTTTGCGTCGCCACCTCGCGGTGACTTTGCCCTTTCGAGGATGAAAGGCGTTGCGATCCGAGCACGCTGTTTGGACTTGCTCCCGAAAACCGCCACCAAAACTGGCGGCCTCGTTTGCTACTCCACTCTAGTACGCATCTCCCCCCCGAGCAAATCCGGAAATACGAGAAAACCCATGCCATAGGGGAATGTCTCGCCTTCCGCCGGAGAAGTCAGGCGGCGCGAGCCCGTCGTCTTGCCGCGGCCACTGCGACGGCAGCACGGCGGGCACAGAGGCAGGCGACCGCCCACAGGAGCAGGGCCGCGTACATCGCCAGCCCGCCGTCGCGCAGCAGCCGCATCCCCGGCAGGGAAGGCAGCGCCGTGCCGGCGAAGTACGCCCCCATCAGCAGCGTCAGCCGCCAGCCCGGCAAGACGGACGCCTGGACGCGCTCGACCACGAGCCCCATCACCAGCGGGACCGCCAGGGCGAAATAATGGAGATGACAGACCGGGCTAGTCAGGATCATGGTGAGGACCAGCGCCCCCACCAGGAGGGTCGTCCTGCGCGGCCCGGTGCGCCCGCGGCCGAGCGCGGCCAGGGTGAGCAGCAGCATCGTCCCGGCGAGCCCCCAGTGAGTCAGCCGCACGGCGACGGATGCCTCACGCGGGCGGGTGAGACGATCCGGATGCAGCGTGTTGTGCAGAGAGGCCTGGAAGGACTGGCTGTCCGTCCGGGTGACGCTGGTCAGTTCCAGCCTGCGCGAGTCGTCAGAGCCCACTCCCACAGCCGGCGCCAGCAGGACCTTGTAGAGTTGGCGGGAGCAGTCGACGGCGCGGGCCGGGCCGAACACGGCCGCCGGCAGCACGAACAGACCGAGCAGCAGTCCCAGGGCGCAGCCGAACAGGCAACGTCCGTCGCGCCGCGACAGCGGCACGACCAGGAGCAGGATCGGAATGATCTTGAGGCAGATGGCCGCGGCGAGCCACAGCCCGGCCGTCAGCTGCCTGCCGCGCACGAGAGCCGCGATGAACCCGCAGAGCAGGGCCAGCAGCAGGCACGTCACCTGACCGCGCACCAGGCCCCCGCCGATCTGCGGAAGACAGGCGAGCAGCGGCAACAGTCGCAGTGCCCACCAGCGCCGCGTCCCTCGCGGTTGCTCGCGGACGGCCGGGTCGGGCGACGTTTCCTCCAGGGCGCGGGCGAGGAGGTGCAGGCCCGCGGCCAGGCAAAGAAGACTGAAGACGTACCAGATTGCCACCGAAACCGCGAAGGGCAGATAGCCGTTGGTATCGGCGTCCGGCGGTGGATCAGCCAGCGGCGCGATCAGGATAGCCAGCGTCGGCAGGTAGCAGTAGTGAAAGCCGCTGTTACAGGTGACGGTGTAGAGTTCTTTGCCTCCCTGGCGCGCGGCCCACGCTGCCCGCAGGTAGACGCCGAGATCGCCCATGCGCCGCTTGAGGAAGGCGGAGCGAACCTCGACGAAGACGCCGAACCCGACGGCGACGACCAGCAGCAGCCACAGGCTCAACCGCTCCCCGCGGTTCGGCCAAAGTGCCCCGGCCGTAGCGACGGGCGTCTCGCCTGTCGCTTTGCTTGCTGCAACAGGCGAGACGCCCGTCGCTACGGCCGGTGGGAAAGAAGGCATGGAGCACCAATAAAGGTCGAAAAAGGGGCTTTGCCCTTCATGCCGCCGCGGGAGGTGAGCGGGACGGTCCCTCCGCGGCTTGCGGAAGGATTGCCAGGCGCGCCGCCTCCTCCGTCTCCTTGACCAGGTACAGCGGCCTGCCCTTGACCTGCTCGTAGATCCGGCCGACATATTCGCCGATGGCGCCAAGGCCGCATAGCAGCGAGCCGCCGATCAGCTGCACTGACACCAGCAAGACCGCCCAGCACGCGTCGACGGGACGGCCTAGCGGCGGAGCCAGGATCGCGAACACCGCCGTACCCAGGCCGAACAGCAGGAAGGCCAGGCCGGCGAACAGCGGCAGCCGCAGCGGGACCCGCGAGAACGACAGCAGCGCGTCCAGGGCGTAGTTCGTCAACCGGAACATCGAGAACTTTGACACGCCCGCTGGCCGCGGCGCCTTCCGGAACGGCACTTCCGCCGAGGGGAAGCCAAGCCACTGCACCAGGCCGCGCAGGAAGCGATGCGTCTCGCGCAGTCGCAACAGAGCGTTCACTGCCCGCCGCGATAGCAGACAGAAGTCACTCACGCCCTCGCGGACCGGCGTGTCGCTGAGCATCCGGAACAGCTTCGCGAACCAGCGCGAGGCCCGCCCCTCGTCGGCGTGGCTGGCCCCGCGAGCCCGGACGCCCCGGACGACGTCGAACCCCTCTTTCCACCTGGCCACCAGGGCCGGGATCAGCGCCGGCGGATGCTGCAGGTCGCAATCGAGCAGGACGACGATGTCGCCGCGGGCATTCTCCAACCCCGCCGTGAAGGCTGCCTGATGCCCGAAGTTGCGACTGAACGAAACGTAGCGAACCCGCGCATCTAGCGCCGCCCAGCAGCGGAGCAGCCCCAGCGTCCCATCGCTCGAGCCGTCGTCAACGTAGAGGACCTCCCAGTCGTACTCGTCCCCCAGGGCCTCCAGCACACGGCACAACTCGCGGTGAAAATGAGGGAGAACTTCCTCCTCGTCGTAAGCAGGAGCGACGACGGTCAGCCTGCTGGGTTGTTGCGTCATGACAGCTTCTCGCTCGTTGACAAATCTCTGACGGCTCACGCCGCCAATCGTTCGTCGTGTCCGTTCAACTGCGACGGGGCGGACAGCCGGAACCCCGCTGATCGACACACCGCTGCGAGGTCCGTCTGCTCGAGCAGTTCCAGCTCCCGGACGCGGGCGTCGCCAAGTGAGTCGCGGCCGGCCAGGGTCTCGTCGGGACCGCCGGGGTGGCAGACGAACTCCACCACGCGCCCCGGCACTTGCGCCAGCCAGCGCACCAGCAGGTTCTCCTCCTTGCCGCGGCGCATCCGGGTTAGGCCGCGCGGGTCGCTGATCCCGGCCAGGTAGTCGTTGCCGGGAAAGTCGCGCTGCTGCTGGATAAAGCGCCCTCCCAGAGTGGCCAGCAGGGCCCGCTTCCAGCGCGCGCGCGGGATGGCGGCCAGCAGCGGGATCGTCTCGCGCATCCGCCGGACGTACGGTAGCGGCCGTTGCCGCGCCAGCACGTCCAGCAGAACCCGACCGATGCCAGGCAATACCTGAATGTGGTGGTGGCCGTTGACAAGCGCCGGTGAGCGCCGGGTCATCGCGACGAAGCGGTCGTACTGTGCCTGCAATTCGGCGCGCACTTCCTCGAGACGCACGCGGCCGACCATCAGGCGGGCGATGAACCGCGCCAGCGGGAGGAAGCAGCCGTCTTCCGCTACAAGGCTCGGCACGCGGCGGGGAAGTAGCACGGGTCGATCGAGGGTCAGGCAGGGGTGCCAGCCGAGGTCGATCAGCGCCGGCCCGCCTGCCTTCCGCCAGGCATGGACGGCGTGGTCGGCGTAGGGCGAGTTGACCAGCAGGACCGTCCCGGTGACTTTGCCAAGGCCGGCCAGGTGCAGGATGCCGTGCGAGGTTGCGGGACCGATGCCAAGGTCGTCGGCGACGACGACCAGCGAACGAGGGACGTCCATACTGATCCCCGTAACGCAGAGAGGAGCGGGGCATGGCGGCCTTTGCGCCACGCGAGGGGGCAATCTTTTCCAGGTATCGGCACGTCCGCCCGGCGGAGTGTACGAGGGACGTCGAAAAAATCCAGCCACTCTGCCGGCGTGGCCGGCTTGCCCCTCTCGGTGGACTTCGCGGTAATCTCGGCAAGGATTGCGGCCGATAACAGTTCGTGGAGCCTCGCCGCCCTCGCCGGAAGGGAGGGCGGGGAAAAAAGTGATCCAGGACGGGGGAGAAGTCATGACGAGGACGCTCACGGCAACGCTGGTGCTTCTCACCGCCGGCCTCTCCGCCGGTCGGGCAGAGGGACCGGGCCCGAACAACAAACTTCCACCGCCGCACCAGTTCCCCCCGTCCTTCACTCCGGCCGCCTTGTCGGGCCCACAAAGTCAGGCACACTCCGCGCCAGCGCAGGCCGCGCCGGCGACGCGTGTCGTCCGCCCCAAGGAAGAAACTCCCGCCGCCGGGTCGGTCCCGAGCCTGCCGCACCCGGAGAACCTGACGAAGTTCGATCCGTTGGCGGTCGAGTTGAAGTATGACGAGGGTCGCTGGGTACTGGCGGCCGGCGCGACCGTCCTCAAGGACTTTGGCCGCAACGAGCGGGAGGCGCGGCAGGCATGGTATCTCATCCGCGAGTTGCAGCTCAATCAGCACGTGACCATTGGCACTCCGCGTCCGATCGTGGAATACTGGCTCCACGATGGCCACGCGCCCGATCGGTTGCCGCGCGGAATCCGCTCCCTGACGCTCGACCCGGCAAACTTGCGCGTCGAGCGGTCGCAGGGGTTCTGGGTGGTCCGCGAGCCGGTGCGCGTGCTGTTCAACTTCGGCGCCAGCGAGGCCGATGCGAACCAGGCTCTTGCCGTGTTGCAGCGCTACGGCTTCAACCAGGTCGGCCTGGTGGGGCAGGCGGTGCCCTCGATGCTGGTCTTCGCAGCCCGGCCGCAGACCGACGCCCAGCACCTGAGCCCCGCCCGCACGAGCGGGGCACAGCGGCCCGCCCACGGTCCCGGCGGCCTGTCGCCAAAACATTCCGACAAGGAAGCGAGCGAGGCGGCGAGCTTCTACCCGGCTCCCGTCCTCCCGGGGCTGCGTCCCGGCGTACAGCCCTTGCAGCCGGTAAAGTTCCGTCATCCACGCGGCGGCTTCCCGGCATGGCAGGACGAGGTGAGCGCGACAGGGGTGACAACGCGCGAGATGCCGTTCGACTGGCGGCAGGTGGCAGTGCGCCACGACGCCGGCGGCTGGAAGCTGACGGCCGGCGGACAGGTGCTGGCCGACTTCGGCGGCAGCGAGCGCGACGCGCGGCTGGCCCAGGCGGTGTTCATCCACTATCGGCTGACGGAGCAGCGCCAGGTCGGAACGCCGACACCCGTCGCCGGCTACTTCCTCAGCAACGGCCAGCCTCCGCAGGGCGTCATGCCGGGACTGTTCGGCGACAGTTTCCACCCCGAGGCGTTGAGCGTGCGCCAGGTCGGGGAGCACTACTGCCTCGCCGACCGCAGCCACACGGTCCTCGACTGCGGCCCGCACGAGGAGGACGCTCGTCACCTCCTGGCGGTGGTCCGCCAGTATCACTTCGACAACCTCTGCCGCATCGGCCCGGACGACCAGCACACGCTGAGGCTGCTCGTCCGCAGTCACTGACCGTCGAGCGAGTTTCGCGGAGAGGCGCTCACGGATGGCGCCCCGTCCCCGCCTTCAGGGCAACCACGAAAAACACGAAAAAGACAGAACAGGAAGAAAGAAGGGGAAGGCGGACGTCCGCCTTCCCCTTCTTATTCTCATTGCTTCTTCTATCTTCTTTTCGTGTCTTTCGTGTCTTTCGTGGTTGCTCTCTTCTTCAACGCTTCTTCGTCTGCTCGGCGATGAAGGCGAGGATGGTGTCGGACACCGGGTCGCCGCCCCGCGCCGCGCTCATGATGATCTTGATGTGGTTGCTGTCCTTGATCTCCACGGTCGACGCCCGGCACTTCTTCGCCTCGAGTGCCTTGCAGAACGCTTCGGAGGGCACCTTGCCGCAGGGAGTCAGGTCACGGTCGGCGAAGAGAATGCGGAACGGCGGCAGGCCGGCTCGGACGTGCTCGATCGGCCCGGCCAGGCGGGCGACCTTGGGGTCCTTGCCGAAGACCGTCTGCATGCCACGCTCCGGGATGCGGTAGACGCCGCTGATCGGGATGACGCCGCGAATGGCCTCCTCCTTGTCGATCCCCTCGGCCTTCAGATAGCTGTGGTCGGTCGCCAGCAGCGACACGAGGTGCCCGCCGGCGGAGTGGCCGCACGGAAAGAGCGACGCAGGGTCGCCGCCATACTTGCTGATGTTCTTGACGGTCCAGGCAAAGGCGCGGGCGACGTCCTTGATATGCTCGGGATGCGTCACCTTCGGCGACAGGCGGTAGTTGGTCACAACCGTGCCGATGCCGTGGCGGGCGTAGAACCTGCCCAGCGAACTATAGGCGCCGAGAAAGTTCTTGTCGCCCTGGCGCCAGGCCCCGCCGTGGACGAAGAAGAGGACGGGGAAGTCCTTGTGTCCCTTCGGCAGGAACAGGTCGAGCTTGTGCTTGATCTTGTCGGCGTCTGCGCCTTTGTAGTAATCGAGGTCGGCGACGAGTTCGACCTCGAATGTCTTCGCAGCGGAAGGGGCCGCGTCCGGCTTCGGGTCGCTGGCGACCGCCGGCGCGACGAGGAACAGGGGGACAAGGAGCAGCGTCTTCGATGTCATGCAGGCACCTCGTGAATGCCGGCCGGGACGCCCGGCCGCTGGTCAGGTCTTCCAATCCTCTCGCCATTATACCTCGACAAGCAACGCGTTGTTTCCGCTCGATGTTGGCGAGCGGGGGGTGTGAACCCCCCGGTACACGACCGCGCTCCATCACACAACCGGGGAGTTCACACCCTCCGCTCGCCAGCAAGTTTGGTGTACAACCGGGGCGGCGTCGCAGTTATGATCGAATGAGCCGATCATGACCGAGCCAAGCGACACCGATGACCTGCTCGCCCGCGTCCGCGCCGGCGACCAGCAGGCCCTGGCCGAACTGTTCAACCGCTACCGGGAGCGGCTGCGGCGCATGGTGCGCCTTCGCCTGGACCGCCGCCTGCAAGGACGCGTCGACCCCTCCGACGTCTTGCAGGAGGCCTATCTCGACGTCGCCCGGCGGGCACCGGCGTATGTCGCCAACCCGGTAATGCCGCTGTACCTCTGGCTGCGCTTCCTGACCGGGCAGCGCTTGCTCGCCCTGCATCGCCACCACCTCGGCGCCCAGATGCGCGATGCCGGCTGCGAGGTGTCGCTGCACGGTGGCGCCATCCCTCAGGCCTCCTCGGCGTCCCTGGCGGCGCAGCTGCTCGGCCGGCTGACCTCACCCACTCAGGCCGCCATCCGCGCCGAGATGCAGCTCCGCTTGCAGGAAGTCCTCAACGGCATGGACCCGATCGACCGCGAGGTGCTCGTGCTGCGCCACTTCGAGGAGTTGAGCAACGGCGAAACGGCCGAGGTGCTCGGCCTGCAGAAGTCGGCGGCGAGCAACCGCTACGTCCGCGCCCTGAAGCGACTCAAGGAAATCCTGTCAAGCATCCCCGGTTTCTTCGAGTAGCGGAACGATTACGCCGGCACGAAAGAGCCACACAAGCCCGGAGCGCCAGCGACGGGATCCCGTCGCTGGCGCTCCGGGC